>JAHJTE010000003.1 GCA_018830005.1 Candidatus Omnitrophota bacterium | reverse complement strand
TATTTAGATGTAGGATGGGATATTGCCTGTCGTCTACTTGGCATTGGAGAGCCTGGCAATAATATACTTAATGCAGCAATCAAAGAATATCACGCTACAGGTTCAATAGATGCATTTCCTGATCCAAATGCAGTGGACGCAAATACTATACTTAGAGATAAATATGAGAGAGGTCAATTACAACAGGCCCTCTCAATAGCTGATTTAACTGAGAGAGAAATAATTGTTCTAGAGGCATATCTGGCAGGTAGAAAATATCGGGAAATTATAGAGCAAATTGATATCAATACCTCAGAAGGAGTACGGCAGATTAGAAATAAAGCAAGGAAAAGAGTCCTAATTTCACTCTATGGAAGGAGATGGTTTAATGCCTTTTCTGAAAATGAAGAGAAAGCTCGTATGCTCAAGAGGTCAATCAGAGAAGAGGCTCTGCGGTGGGCATCAATTATCATAAATGACGCTCAAGAAGATTTAGTGCCAATCGAAGGTTATTTTAATACAAGTTTATATTTAGGTAAAGGTCTCTTTATTGGAGTACCAGAATATCTTCAAGGCAGGCATATTCGCATTATTGCTGAGGAGAGGGATACTAACTACTTAATGGTGAGATTTCTTGATCCGAAGACAGAAGAGATATTATATCGTCAATACTATATTATTGAAAGGAAAGCTAAGAAACAAGTAAAATTGCGTTGTTTTCTGCCAGGTAAAAGTCCTAGAATCTGGGAGACTGGAGAAGAATATCGTAGCCGAATTAAGGCAAGGAGAGCTGTTTTTGAATGGTTTAAAGGAAAACGAACAAAACCCTGTCTTGAAGATGTGCCTGGAGTAATAGGTGTTTGGTGTAGTATCCCTCTTTTTGAATGGAAGGGCTCTATGAAATTCCTGCGTGGATATAAGCGCTATTTGTTTGCAGATGTTGTTTATAGGCCTTTGTATAGCGATAAGGCTAGAGTAATCTTTGGAGTTTATCTTAGGAAAGATTATTCCCTTGCAGGAACCTGTATAAGAAGAGGAACTAAGATAGGCGAAAATGAAGTTGAATTTAGGGGAGAAGGAGAAATTACAGTCTTCAACAGGAGAGATACTACATATAGAAATAAATATGGCAGAGATGGGCCCTCAAGAAAAACTAAGGCCCTTGTCAAATCTTCACCTGGTTCCAAAGCAACAAAATCCAAAAATACCCAACGTCTTGGTCTGGTTGTTAAATCGCCATTAATATTATCTTTGCTTTTATTGACGTGTTTATTTAGTTTTGAAATCAGCCATACGCAGGGAATACTTACAGACACACTGCAGCCCCAGGCACCACCAGCATTAGTTATCGGTCAATTCTTCTCATCGGTAACAAATTACCTCTCGCAAGTTCTTCCTTTCTTCTCAAATATCAACCATCAAGCATCAATCATTTTCTCACTTAATCCTGATATTCAGTCTTTTGTTTCTGGTTATTTTTCCAGCCAACAGGTGTTTCTTGCTGGGGTGCTTGCTAGTTTAAATGCTAAGAAAGGTATGAGAAATTCCCTACAGACCTTAAGAGCAGCAATAAAGGCAAACCCCGCATTGGAATGGGGTTATGGAGATATAAGAACAGAGGCAAGACTTAAGGCAACTCAGCCTGGAAATGCTAATGGTAAAATATATATTGACGTCTATCCTTTTCAAGATAATAAAGCCTTGGCACATTCTAATGGCAATGGTTCATATGGGCGCATTACTGGTATGTTTGTAAATATTGAAGGCAAAGAAGCCAGTTCATTTTTAGTCTCTGATATTAAGACTAATGGATATAGAAGGAGTGATTCTAAGGCTGTTGCTGAAGTAGAGGCATCTTGGCAAATAGCAACATTGCTAAATTTGAAAGCTATCTTAGAGCAGAAGTTTAAAATAAACAGCTTATATTTTAAGCCCAATGTTTTAGATGAGATTAATGGTAATGGCAACGCTCAAAAGATGAGACATCCCCTTGCGCATTACTTAAAGGGTGCATGCTTTAGACGGCTAAATTTACATTCAGCACTTCATCCGAATAGCAGCTGGACTTATGATGGTTTGGTATGTCGCATAGACAACAAAACCATTCAGGCACAGATCTTACTTAGGCGTTATAAAAGAGACGCTGATGAGCAGGCATTAGAGGAGTTGGGTAATTTATATCTTAGAGACGCAGAAGGATTTATTTATTTTAAATTCGGGTATAAGTTGGTTCAAAGTAGAATATACTCCTTAGGAATAACCCAGGGGAGATTTGAGGACTTTATACGTGAGGCCTTAAGATTAGTAGCATTTAAATATTTTGATTACAGCAAAGGCAAAAGTTTCATTGATTATGCAAGGTATCAGACTCTAGGGCAAGTATATGATTTTCTAGGATTTACTCCTTATAGAGAGCTCAATCTAAAAAGAGCTGTTATAAAACTTAAAGTAATGCTGGGCTTAGAGGAAGGCTTAGAAGAACCAACGCAATTAGAAATCATGGATTATCTGAGAGTGGACGCTAAGACCGCTTCTGGACTACTTAGGCTTTCAGATGTTTCCTCCTGTATAGCCTCTTCCAATATAAAGCGATATTACAGAACAGGCGATATAGACGAAGTTCAAGATCCTAGTGCTAAAGATCCATGGGCTAGTCTTCAAGTTATGCAGCGTGAGGGAAAATTAGCAGAGATTTTATCAAAGGCCAAACTTACGGAACTTCAAAGATGTGCCCTTTCTAAGAAGCTAGAGTCTAAAGATAATAGCCTTGTTGAGATTGGAAGAGAAATGGGTGGTCGTAGCCGCGAAGATATCCGGATACTTATAGAGAAGGCAATAGATAGAGTTGCAAGATATCTTTATGGGGAAGACGGGTATAGTGAATTTTTAAGTAGAAGAGAGAAAGAAAAACAAGCCAGAAAAATCAAAAAGGCACTCAGGAAAAGATTCACTAAACAATTATGGGCCTTCATCTTAGGAGGTGCTAAAGTAGAACAGCCAGAACCAATCGAGGACATTTTTAATTCTGACATAAAAATAAATGATAATTTTAGACTTGAAATACCAGAGCACTCAAGAGGCCAAAAGATAAGGATTGCTGCGGGCCAGAGAGGCAGAGACTGGTTTATATTAAGATTCTATAGATTAAGTACAAGGGGAGCAGAGTTAGCATATCAGCGCTACTATAGAATTAGACGCAACGGCTCTGAAATTTCAGTGAAAAATGGTACTGATCGACCACGAGTTTATGAAAGCCCTCAAGAATATATTATGCGCATAGAGCTTGGGTCTAGATGCAGTAAGTGGTTTAAGAGTATACGTCGAAGACCTTATCCACGGCTTGTTCCGGCTCGGGTGGATGCCTTAGGAAACATATATATGATTTTTGCTGGCAAGGTCCTGGGCGGCTATCTGCCTTATGCACTGCAAGAAGTATATTGGGGGGTATTAAAGAGCAGCAATAATGAAGTAATTGTTGGTGTGTATTTAAGAGAGGGTAAAAAAATCAGAGAAAAAATTGGTGAAAATAAACTAGTCCTTGATAATGAAGGCAATGTTGCCTCTGTATCGCATCTTCTAACTGAACAAGGCCTAGAGCTAGAATTGCCTGATTCAGATGCATGGCCTTATAGAATTGCGCAAAACACACTAAAGCACGCACGGGATATTATTGGCAAATACAGACCTGACATTATAGAAAGATATACTAACTTTAAGAATCTGTCGATTCAGGAACAGGCGGCTTTAAGATACGACGTCTGCAGAATAACCAAGCGTTGCTTTGATAATTGGAGACTTTCTGGTGCCAGGGATCAGAGGACTAACCTTGAATACAATTCTCACATTGGTGTTCTTATTGATTTATTCCCTGAACTTAACTTAACTAGATTTGATTTTCCTTTGGACTGGTCAACTCTTGAGAAATCCATAGAGAATGCGAGACATTTTCTTGGCAAATATAGGCCGGATATTATAGATAGATATGATAATCTGAAGAACTTATCAGATAGAGAAAAAGAGGTCTTAAAGACCAGTATCCTGTATATAACAGGAGGCCATTTCCTAATTTGGGAATTAGCTAGCGTGATGGATAAAGATACTGTCTCTTGCTTTAATGGTTCCTACATAGATGCCTTAGTAGCAGTATTTTATAAATTAGGTTTAACCAGGAAAGATTTCGAGGATTTTAGAAGAAATAATTGGATTAAAAGATATGGATGGAAAGATGGAATTGCGCAAGGCATAGGCAATGTTCGGGAGGTACTCAGTAGGGAAACACCTCATATCATTGAAGCTTATGATAATCTTAGCAGACTCTCAGAAGAAGAGAAGAGTATATTAATGCAGTGGATCTACCAAATTAGCAGCGCCCACTTTGAGGTCTTAGGATTAAGCAGTGCAAGAGATGACAGAAAAGCACCATATTTTTGCGGTTCTCACATTGATTGCCTTATTAAGGTTTTCTCAGGGCTTCCTTTGGACAGGGACAAGTTCAACCCCAGGCCTTTACCTGCTTCTAAAGAAACGCAAACTACAAATCCCAAGCAGCTTATTAGCCTTGCTAAATTGGCATTAATATTGTGTACGGTTTTAGTGGCGTGGTTATTTAGCTTTGAGACTGGCCATACGCAGGAAATACTTACAGACATACTGCAGCCGCAGGCACCGCCACTTTATCTAGTCAATACCATAGTTCATAGTTTTGTTCCCTTATCTTTCATCTCTTACCTTACGCCTACCCTATCTATTCTCTCTAGTCTTAAGGACGTAGATTTATTATTAAGCAGATTATTAGACAGCTTGCCGCTGGCGCTAAGTCCTGCTATGAAAGGATTTTTGCAACATATCTCTCCTTATCTAGGCGCTTGGGCTATTCTTAACCTGCTATTTGCAGTATATGATACTTTCTCTGCATCTGATAAAAAAGCAGGCCAACGATTTTCAATACGTTTATTCCTAAAGAATTTTGGCAGATTAATTTCAACACACTTCAGCATATGTTTTGTTACCGCTGTTATAATTTCGGGTGTGATGTTTAATTTTTTCCCTTTATCTATTTTTGAAAATATATTACTCATAGCATTTGGGTTAGCATGTATTGCAATAGTTGTATGTGGAATACGTCAACCAATTTTAGAGAAACGCAGGCATAATCCAGAGTACCGAGCTAAGAAAATATTTGAAGATATATTTGGTGAGATACCTGAGTCAGAAAAGACGATTCTTGTATTGAAAAAAATCTATAAATATATAGATGGGGCAAATCAGCATATCCAAGACTTAAGAAAAGAGACTTTTATTAAAAAGAAACGTATCTTTCCTAAAGAATATGATTGGATAGGAGCCTTAAGGCAGAGCTTCAAACTAATCAGAAAACATAAAATAAGCAAGAAAATAAATAAGGTAGCAAAGCAAAAACCATCTGTTTCTGAAATAGTTACTGACCTAAAGAGTTCGCTTAAGCAATTAAAGAGCTTTATTAGTAAGAATACGCATGTGCGTGAAGGAGAGGTAGACCTTAAATTAAATGAACTTGAAGGCCTGCTAAAGGATCTCTTGATCCGCTTAACTGAGTATGCAATTTATCTGAGAACAGGAAAGTGGCAGTCATTTGCCGGCGTCTTTGATGAAAAGACAGATACGAATTCTACAAGCATGGACCGGCTACTTGTATCTGGGGTAGAGGAAAAACGCATTGCTTCAGTAAATGAAGTAGATTTGCATATACACTCAAGCTTTGACAACGGTGATTTGAGCCCTATAGATATTGTTAGCCAAGCCTTGAAAAAGGGATTAAAAGCCATCGCTATTGTTGACCATCTCAAGGACGGATTTAGTTTTACTGCTTTTAGAGAAGCTCTAAAAGCAGTAAAAGGCACGAGTCTGGAAATTATACCAGGCCTTGAAATCAGAACCAAGGATCAAGATTCTATGAGAGATATGCTAGTTTATTTTCCTGATTTGCAAGAATTTAAAGAGAATATGCAAGATTTAATTCAGACACAACCTAAGCGTTATTCATCTGTCCAAGAAGTAATAGATTGGGCCCATAGATTTGGTGGTGTTGTTATTTATGCGCATCCGGGAGCTTTCGGCAAGAAGAAGGAAGATGCTAGCGATGAAAAAATATTTGAATTATTTAAGAGGGGGCTTGACGGTCTGGAAATTGACCATAAATTGTACAGAACCAGAGACAGAATTCATCTTCTGGCTCTTATAGAGAAGTGGAACGAAGAACATCCTAATGACCAGAAGACATATACCATTGGCAGTGATTATCGCAGCAGTATATATAAAGGATACCCATGTGAAATAGGCGTTGGTTGGACCGGTAGAAAAGGTCATCCCAATGTCCGACATTACAGCTATGAAGAAATAATACCACCTTTAAAAAATAAGTCAAAACATAAAGATGGCAACAGGGGTTTCATCACTCTCGGCAGCCTGTTTTTGATAATTGCTGTAGGTCTTATCTTAGTGCCTACTATCTGGAATCTTGTATTTGATATCCTGCCTAACTGGGACACAAGTAGCACTGGGGTTGTTTTTCTAGCGGCGATGAATGATAATCGCCAGAAGATTTCACCTCGACAGCTACCACGTAATTTATTAGAAACTTACGACGTACCCCCTAATCATATCCGAAGCATTCTTAACAAAGGTGTTGTTAAAACCGTCTTGCCAAAATTTTCGCCAAAAGAAGAGGTACGGATATTGGATTTGGCAAACCTTACGGATATGAGTTTTGATATTAGCGGATTCAGACTAATATTCTATTATTATGATAGGTCAGAGCGTCAAGATAATTTATTGAATAAGGTAGATGCTGTGTCCGGCTTAGGCCAGGAATCAATATTAGTCATATACATGCCTTGCCTGGATAAGATTCACTTTAAAAATTTAAGAAGAGTATCAATTTATCCTGAGATTGTTGAGGACTTAGCAATATATGAGAGAAAGTCAACCAATAATAGAGTTATGCCGAGTCTTCCTTTTACCAGAGAAGCCAAGAGGCAAAACTATGATCAGGCCTTGGCTATGCTTAAAGATATAAATAGTCTGCATCGTTTAAAGGCAATACTTTTAGCCTTAGCTATTGATGGAGGTTTTCAAGCCCTTGCTTATAGATACTGTAAGGCATTTCTCTCAGAGATTTTAGGTAAAGGTAATAATGAGACAAGGAAGGAGTTAAGAGATTATATACAAATGCTGCTTGGTAATAAGTCTTTAGTAATTAATAAGGTGTTTAGAATAGTAGCGATTACCCAAATTAAAAAACTCGATAATGACTTAATACATGGGTTGATATTGTCTTTCTGGTTAACTATAGGGATTGTCGATTTATTCTCTAGCGCATCAGGCCAGGCGCAGACTTTGAATTTAGCCGGCCCAGGGAGTTTTCATACTGCTCTGATTATAATTGCTTTAGAGCTATTGGTCTTTACCTGCATTGCTGTTTGTACTCATAGAAGTCTTGATGACTCTCAAAAAGTAATCTTAGTGGTTGATAATACTGAAATTATGCTTGATAAAGAAAAGGACAGAGAGTTTGTTGGTATAGGTGGGACTGGCTTAGGGAGGACTTATGATGCAATTGCAGATGTTACAATGCCGTTAGCCACGGATAAATACTTAATAGACGATCAAGAACCTTTTAGGTTCTCCGTAGGGCCATGTGTGTTCGTTATTATTCATAATCATAAGAATAAGAGGACATATCCTATCCATAAAAGGAGGGTAGAATTAGACGAGGCAATTAGATTGATAGATATTGCATATGAGGATATGGGCAACGGCGAGGAAATAGAAGTTCATGCTGGCGGCTTGGCATTATTCGATGATTTCCAATTAGAACACAATAGGCAATTATTTGCATTTCGAGGAAGAATAATTAATCATTTAGCCAGTAAGGGCTATAAAAATATAAGATTGTTATTTCCTTCTTTATGTACCACCTTTACCGACATCACCTTTGATACAAAAAATAGTAGCGCAGTGTACTGTTTTGGATTTTATAGTTACTCTGAAGATTTACAAACACCTTCACAACGGATTACAAATAAAAAATTAATAGAGATACAGAGCCAAAAAGCGACTCAGGACCTACCATCTCTAGACTCCTTACAGCCACTCGGGACAGACAGCCCATTAACCGCCGGCCTGGGTGGGATATTAATATCTAATAAGGCTTATGATCATATAAGGACAGCCATGCATCCATTACATTTAGTTCAGGTTCATGATATTAGCGATAGCGCAGAAGCGCTGGGAAAACAATTTGAATTTACAGATGTTAATAAATTGCTACTACTAAAGTGGCTGGATTTAAGATGGTTAGACAAAGTGTTCAAGAAGAGTCATCAGAATAATTTTGTCCTTATTGGCGGAGCTATAGAATATTGTTTACTTACAACATTTAAACATATTTCAAAAGCCTTTAATAGAATATTCTCTTCAGAGAAAGATATTTGCGAAATTCACATCCCATTTTATCTTGATATAAGCCGACCTTGGCCAGATTCATTGCTCTACTGTATACGTGATCTTGCATTTCAGAATAAAGGTATTGTGAAGAGGGCAGATCTAGAGTTGTTAGCACAAACAATCTCTAAAGATCAAAGAGAATATTTAGATAGGGAAGAGTTCAACCTTAAATATTCCTTCTATTTTGACGGCTCTACAAGGTTAAGAAATGGTTCTAATTGTGATTTTAAAGATGAGCAAATTCGGGTTTATTTCTGGAGTGATGTTAAAGCCATGTCCGCTTCAGGCCAATTTGATGCGTATTTGCGCAATAACACCCAAGCTGAGAGAAAGCGTAGTTCCATGCTTTTTGGCACAATGTTTTTAATGTTAGCTGTTGCGCTTTGCGCTTTGGGTCTTGCGCTTTTAGCCCAGAACTCAGAACTCATCCTTCGACTCGCTTCGCTCGTTTATGGTGAGTTCTGTCGAACCACTCAGGACTTCGTAGCACACAACACGCTAATCGCCGGCATGCTGGCTGGAGGAGTTAACCTTAAGCGATTAACCTGCCTAGCTGATACCAAACACACTCAAAAAGCAAACCCTTCCCTCAAACGCCTTATCCGAAATGCCCTAGCTGTAGCAGAGACAGATACTGTGAAGATGAAAGAACTTATCAAAATCTTAAAACTCTACCTGGGTGGTAGTAATTACCAGATAGATAGGTTTGTGAGGGCTAAGTTAAGAGAATTAAGTAAGGCATTCCCCGACTTTATAGAGGATATTCCTGAAAGGCTGCTGCCAACAGAAGAAGAACTTGAAGAATACAAGCGCAGGCTAAGAAATGATCATATAATCTTTATTGATACTCTAACCGGTGCAGAAGTTGGAGAGATATCTCTCCCTGGTGGTTTCAAGCGGCCTAAAAAGATGATAGAGGATAAGATAGATGAACTTATGGATGAGAAAGGTTACAATAATCTTTTAATAAACGGCGTGATTACAGATGAAGATGGAAAGATTCGGCTTTGGGATTACAATTCGAGTGTTTACTTTGCTTCGGCAAGGACAAGCCTAATGATAACCAGAGGTTTTGATAGTACGAAGTTGATTCGTAGCGCATCGATAATTGAGGACCAGGCATATATTAAACTATGTGCGACGGCAATAAATAATTTGCCAAAACAAATAGAGATTAAGCTTAAAAGCTTGAGCGGTTATCCAATTATTCTAAGGAATATCTTTTACAGAGAAAGACTTAACATAGATAAAAAAGGCAACATTAGAGGTAAAGCTAGAACAATATCAGCTGGAGAACTTGAAGAAATACTAACTGCATGCCTTGAAAGTGAGTTTGTTTATAATGAGATATTTGATATGCAAGGATCAATAATTGCAACATACCTTTATAAATTTCCGGAAGATATCAAATTAAGCGAGAATAGTGCAATTATCTCTACTGGCAATAACGGGCAATTCATCTTTGGCGCTAAAAGAAAGTACTATTTTACACACATTATTAATGGTCTAATCCTAGTTTTTAGTGAAGGATTGATCCCGAAAGAGACTATTGAGATAAGTAATTTAAGCGTATCTGGCAGAAGGCGTGCGGCAGTTTATCTACAGAAGAATTTAGGCGAGCAAGATAATCTAATCTGGAGAGATGAAGGCATTGAATGGAGCGAAGTATTTAAAGAGCTTGACGATGGCAGTATTATTAGAGCCAAGAATTTAGAGGTTAAAAAGCCTGCCAGGATACATTTTAATTATGAAATGTATAATTTAGATAGCAATAAATTCAAATATGGAGATTCTGCAGTAGCTTGGTTTGTAAAGTCAAATGGCAGATTATTACTTTTATATTATATGAAGCTTGAAGATTATGAAGCATGTCATTTTGATGCTTATGTAGGAGAGTATGTATCAGCTTGTAGCGGAGGCAATGTATTTGAGACATTTTATCATCGTTTCCCGACGCCTGCTCAGATACAGACAATGTTTAAACAATACAATACAGATGAACTTAGAATTGAAAATCGCCTTACTACTTTGGAAGGAACATTGAAAATATGTACATCGAAAGGAAGTGGGGATTATATTGATTATTGGATTGGGCTTAAAAAAGAACCATTAGCTGTTTGGATGGATAAATATAGCGGTCTACCACAATTAGCTATGAGATTAAAAGACTTAAGAGCTGCCAATTATGATGCGACAGCATACAAGTTAAGTGTTAAAGAAGGCAGGGGTCTTGTCCAAAAGGTAACCTTGAAAGAGTTCTTAGTTGAAGAGATTCCTTTAGCCAAGCATGTCAGATTAGAGCTAAAGCGAAGAGGGGAATTATTAGGAAGGTTGTTAGTCTCACCTATAGAGGAAGTCTTAAGTAAATACCCCCACTTAATAAAGGTGGCCTTGGATTTGTTCACCCCATTAGGAAGGATTGATGATATTGGCGATATAGGAACTTTATCTAATAACCTTAAAGAGAGATTGGGTCCGCTTGATTCACTTAGAGGAGTTAATGATTTAGGTAGGATTCGGGAAATTTTTAACAGGCTCAGTGAGGATTTAGGTTGTGAGTCAATTTCGATATTGAAAGAAGTCTATGGGGCAGAAAAAGACTTATCAATCAAGCTTATAATATTCATACTCTTGCGTAACCAGCTAGACTTACTTAAATTTGGCAATCATTCAGATGAAATTGTCAATTTAAGAATAGATATGCATGAGGCCATAGAGAGTGAAATTAATAATATTAAGATATTATTAGAAAAGGTAGTAGACTACAGAGAAGTTGTTGACTTGATAATTAGATATAGTCAATTAATGATGGCAGAACAAATAGACATAGAGTTTCGTAAGGGCTTATTTAACTATAGAAATAGCAAAGAGATAGAGGAAATAGGATCTGCAATTTGCGATAAGACCCTAGAATATACTGCCTCTTCGAAAAAGGAAATATTAGAAATTTATTATCAATTAATACCAGACTCAGATTGGGATAGGAGAGTTGCAAATTTAACTAAATTAATCTTTGAGCTTAGGGATGCAACAACATTAGACAGCATTGAAGTACTAGCAGAGAGTTTTAATAAGGTCATTGATAGAGATTTGCTTTGGCTGCCCATCTTGGCTAGTCTTTGCGAAGAAGAAAAAGACCTACAGACAAAACTTGTTATATTTTCATCTTTAGAAAATCGATTGCTGTTAGCTAGCTCTGACGTCAAAAAAGAAGGACATAATCAGACTAGGTTCGAACGAATGTTTTCGTGCCTGATAGAGAAGAAATTTGTTGAGGTCAATTCTTTATTAGCAAATGCAAATTCTTGGAATAAGGTTTTAGCTCTGACTGCAAAATATATGTATTTGAAAAGAGTAGTAGATATTAATATTAGCTTGTTAAAAGGAGATATCTATCTACCTAATATAGATCATTTACAAGAGATCGAGGCAGCTCTTCCAGAGAGGGCTTTTAAATACAATACAACAGACGGCATTAGAAAAATAATTAAAACATTCAGTAAAGAACTTTTCGTAGCAGTGGGAGAGAATAGTATAGTCAGGGCAAAAAGGCTTGAGAGGCGAATAGATGCATGTTTCTGGTTAGCAGCAAGAATAGAAATATACAATAAGAATAAAGTGCGCCATGCATTTATGGAATTACCATCTAAATGGCAGGCTATTTTCTACGTCAGGATAAAAGAAAGGGTTCCAATTGTGGTAACTGGTAGTTTATTTAATGCTACTTTTACATCGATTAGCAAAAGATTAGGTGAAACTATAAGAGGCTTGACATATGCAGAAAATATTACTCCTCAATTGAGGAGAGACTTTAAAGAGGTGTTAAGTGAAGTTTGTTCTGATTTAGACGATGATTACCTAAGGAATATTTACAGAGATTTTCTGTATGAGTATAAAGAAGAGCAGATAGATAGATTGTTTAAAGGGGCTAAAAAATATTTCACACCCAGACACAATTGTTTAGTAAATCAGGTAGTCAAAGAAGTACGTAGGCAAAGAAGATTATTGCTTGTAAGAATTAGACAGGTAGCACAAGGGCGAAACAGTAATACGCCGTTTGATAAGACCATGGCAGACCATTTGCTTAGACCTTTGGCAGAGTCCTGTAGCAGGAGTCTACTTGATTTTCGAACTGAAGATTTAAGGACTCTATATCTACGCTTTGCATTTAACTTTGAATATAAGGAATTAGCCCGTATTTTTGGTCTCAGTCAACGCGCAATAATGGATAGAATCAATCTGGTAGTGAGTAAGCTTATGAAGGATTCAGGATTTTTCAAGGATTCTGTAATAGAAGGCCTTAGTATTATCTTTAAGAGATTGGCCGAGAATGACGGATATAAGGCAGATGTTGAGAAGGCGTTAAATATAAGCTGTATTGAAATTCTAAGAAAGAGAGCTATGCAGATAGGCTATGAGTTACCATTAAGCAATGGTAATGGATATATGGGCAATGGTAATGGCAGAGGTGTAAGGCTTATAAAATATAGCCGTAGAGTCTTAAGACTCTTGGAAAAAACAAATAATGTTAGCAAGGTATCAGAAGGTTTTGGGCTTTCTGAGTTAGATTTGGCCCAAGAGGCTTTTGATGTTTATCAGCGAAATTTTGTCAGTCAGGGCTCAAATACGGTTGGTTCAAGGATAGTTATTTTGCAGCTCTTAGATAGACTCTACGATAAACTAAAAATTATAGAGCCTGTACAGGTTAGGCTCTGGAAACAAGGTTTATTAGGAGACATAGAATTACATTTGAAACAGATTGAAGCTATATTAAGAAAAGCAGATCCTACTGAATTCGAACGAGCTCTAAAAATAGTCGGGGAGGTAGAATTTACATTTAATTTAGCCAATGTATTAGATTACGGAACCATTCATAGGCTAGAGAATAGATTAGCCTTAATTAAGAAAGAGATTAGAAGAAAGAAGGGAACAATTCCAGCAGGAATAGAAAGCTTAAGAAGTGAAATAAAATATGATTTAAGCCGTGCCTTCGCCTTAGTTGATAATGGCTGCCTAAATGGCAACAGTTATAATTTATTCAAGATAATTCTAAAAGTAATTGCCAATAAAATCTTAACCTTAGGCAGATTAGAGGACGACTTTGATAGTTATCAGAGTAATCGTACGTATTATATTCCAGAATTACGACTGCTTGCTGCGTGTATACAGATTAATATGGCCAGGGAGAAGGGTTCCAATTTTGCTAGTTTGAGATTTAAGGATATGGATACCGCTACTATTCTGGAACCTTGCGCCATGGGGGTACTCAAAGCCAACGGCCAGATGTATAAGGAGTATGAAGACAGGACTTATTATGAGCTAGGGAAAGCATGGGCCGGAGGACATGTAGTTAGATACAAAGACCTTCCCAAAAAGGTAAAAGACCGGATAGACCCTGAGATAGCTAGGACACTAGAACAAGAGAATTTCTACTTTATATTAGGCACAACAGAACCAAACATCTGGTATTTTACCCAGGATATATTCTTAAATGCCGTTACAATTCACAAGGCAAAGGGCAAAGTCAAAGCAGGCGCCTATATACCCGTAACCTTATTAGGACTCTCGGTATCCGAGAAAGTCATAAACTACGAATTAAGCCACCTACAAGGCGCAAAAGAAGATAAAACCGAATCAGAAGCCCTGGCTAAAGAGGTCCAAGAGGCATGGCAGTCAGACCACATAGCTTCCCTCAAGCGCCTAACCTGTCTGGGAGACACCCAGCATACCCAAAAAGCAAACCCACCCCTCAAACACCTTATCCAAAACGCCCTAATTCAAGCCCAAAGAGACGACCGAATGAAGGAATTCATACCAATATTAAAATCATTCCTTGACGGCAGCAATTATGAGATAGATAGGTTTGCCAGGAAGATATTGTTAGGCTTAAAACCAAGATTTTACAGACAGCTGGCAGATGTCCAGCCTCGATCTTTAAGAGCAGGATTAACAAGAGAGGATCTGATTGAATTGGCCGAGGACGACAAGTTAGTCTTTATTGATGCAGAAACAGGGAAAAAATTAGGAAAGCTTCCTGCATTAAGAGCAGGTAACAAGTTCAAAAAATATCCTGAATCAAGAGACGAAATGATAAATAGGCTTATGGATGATGAAGGCCATAGCGGTTTATATGTCTTAGGCGTGACTGTAAATAGACATGGTAGACTACTAAGAGTCTTAGGCAAAAGTCCATCCGTACTATTTGCGCATGCCAAGACAGCTATATTGATTACTAAGAATTCAGCTGGAGAAAAATTGATTCGCAAAACTTTAATACTTGAAGACTGCTCTGAAGACTCTGAGTATATCGATAAATGTTTAAAAGCGGTTGAGGATTTAAGGGGGAAAGGAAACATCGCAACTAAATATCTAAAGGGCTATGCGCGTATCTTAGGTAATCTATGCGTCAATGAAAGATTTAGCCTAGATAGAGAAGGAAATGTTAAATGGAAGAACCAAACAATACAATTCAGTGAACTTAAGGGTCTGTTTCAGGATTACCTTAGGCAAGGAGAAATTTACAGCGAGATATTTGATATAGATGGAAACTTAATTTCCGTATATAGGGCTCAGTTCCCTAAGAACATAAAATTAACTAAAAATGTTGTAATAACATCTACTGATAACCAAGGCAGATTTAATTTTCCTTGCAATGAGCAATTGAGAAAAACTGGTACCGTCGATGATTTAATTCTGGTATTTAATGTAGATACAGCTCCCTTAGAGTTCATTGCCGTAAGCAATATAGATAAATTTGAAACAAGTCTAGAAAGCCATAGGCTTACATATTTGCAGAGAAACATTACAGAAGAAGATAAGTTAATATGTATTGGCGATAGAAAGACCGAAGTCTATAGAGAGCTTGATGACCATTCTGTAGTCAGGCATATGAACTTAAAGGCTAAGGAAAGAAAAGGAATGGTCGGAATATGGTTTAATTTCGTTTTTTATATCTTGGATAGAGATAAATTTGAAGAAGGCGATAGAATGGTTGCTTGGTTTGAAAAAGTAAATGGAGAATTTTGGCTATTATATTGCCAGAAACTTAAAGACTATTTAGTATTGCGGCCAGATATAGATGTATTTGAGTATGCTGTTACTTTTGATGAACATGGGAATGTTCTAAATAGCACCAAGAAAGGCTTTCCGAGTCCCGATGAGATAAAAGAGATGTTTAATAAATACGGCGCAAAGTATATCCGATCCGAAGGCGCATACACTAATTCAAGAGGGCATTTAAGAAGACAGCACCGCGTTGATGGCGTAGATTGCAATTTTCACCGCAATATCGGCATAAAGAATGAACCTTTGGCGCTTTGGTTTGATAAATTATCAGGCCTGCCTGTATTAGCAGTCAAGCTAAAGGACTTAAGAAGCGCAAATTTTAATACGACAGTATACAAATTAAGCGTCAAGGATAGCAAGGGGTTAGTAGAAGCGCAAAGGCTCAGGACTTTTCTAAAGGAAGATATTCTTTTGGCAATAACTATTAGGTTAGCCTTTGAGCGAAACGAAAGGATATTATTGAGACTTTCGAGCTATTCAATTAAAGAGGTTTTTAAGAAATACCCTAACTTGGCAACCATAATAGCAAATATTGATACTAATGAGCTGAGAAGGAGGATGTTAATTAGAAAGGTAAGAAGAGGTGATAAAGCGGCCTCAGCACAGTTTTGCGAAGAAAATGATCCACTTATTCGTTGGATAGTCAAAAGGTCTCCTGCCATTAAAGCGTTTCTAAAGTTTACTACTATGGAAGATATACTTCAGATGGGGAGATATTTTTTGCAATACATAATAACAGATGAAAGATATGCTTTTGATGCCGGTTTTAATTTTAGCTCATATGCTGTTCCAGCTTTACGAGGTTTGATTTTGAACGGATTAAAGGAGCAATATTCTCTAGACTTTAATGCTGAGGCGAGCTTTAAGAAAACAGACCGGTGGCAATCAAGAGCTTTTTGTTCGTTGTCTAAGTTTGAAGTAGAAAGAGCTTCGCTAGCCCGACATAACCAATTAGAAAGTATGCTAGATAGAGGAAATGATTCAATTGTAGCCAAGGCAAGAGAATGTTTAGCAGATTTATCTATTGAATTTCCTTATCGTGTTATGGCCTTTAACATGAAACTTGGCTTAGAAGACGATGTAGTTTATTCATACGGGGAAATCGCTGCTTACCTTTTTGGATTAGGCGTAAAAGGAGAAAATGGAGATCAATTTACAGGAGAGACTATCAGGTTGTGGTTTAACTTTGTGAAAGAAAAGCTGCTTATCAAATTATGCGGCAATGCACAAGCAAAGAAGACTATCGAAAAAGATAAAAAGCGGCGAGATAACAAGAAAGAAATAGCGCGGGAATGGGATAGCTATTTTAAGTCTAACATGAAGGGAGATCCGCCGTTGGGGCTATATATCTTAGTTGGCGTAGCAGGATACATTTGGATATCTAAAAACCTGCAAATAACTGATTATAAAGAACATGCTGGTGCAGAGGTGTTTGTGGATATTGATAAAAATGATATTAGCGAAGGATGTTGTGCTGTTAATGTTTTTAATGGTAGAGGCACGTCCATAGGTAGGCATTATGTTGAAGTCAAAAAAGGTAAGGTTATTAAATGTTTAGATATGCAAATCAGCCAGAGAATAGCTGATTTTAAAGAAAGGTTGAGAGTGAGGGATAAGTGGGCTAATTGGATGCAATTGCCTTTTGAAAGGAAACCTCCGGAAGAGGCACTGGTAAGGATTGTTTATAGTGGTGGCCGCCGAAGAGGTGCCGGCATAGCAGTGCCAGTTCCAAATAATAGTTCGGTACATATTTCGCTACCCCCTGAATTAATAGGCCAAGAACTCAAGGTAGAGGTAAAGGGAAGTGGTTTTAATTGGCACTTATGGAGAGTGGCTACTCTAAGAGATGTGGTAGTCGTGGGGGGCATAATCCGGAAAGACAATAATAAAGGAGGACTTATTCATAATAAACTTAATAATAACTTGTTAATTCTTAGTAGGCTTAATAAGGAAGAACGGAATAATATACTTGCTTTATTTGAGGATGAAGTTTTAGCTGTAAGGGGAAGGAGAAGCAAAGGTATAAAGGCCTTAGAAAAATTGCAATCAACGATTGAAGGGGAAGTTGGCGATTTAAGACAAAGCATAGGCAATGGATATGATATCTGCCAACATTGGCTCTTATTGAGACAATTAGAAATAATCAAAATTTATAAAGCTTCCAATGGCCATTCAGTCCCCCGACCCTGCGGCATGGGTGTGCTTAAAGCAGACGGCCAGATGTATAAGGAGTATGAAGACAGGACTTATGAGGAGCTAGAAACAGCCTGGGATGATGGGCGTGTAGTTGGCGTGCGCAATCTCTACAGCAACTTTTTCGTTCAAATAGAGCCTTATCAAGAGATTCTAAAGGCGTTGGAGAAAAGAGGAGTATTTATCGTGCTCCCTGATCCTAAAAAAGACCCTAGAGAGATGCCATCTGTATGGTATAAGTCATTAAAGATATTTTTAGCAGCAGTAACAATTAAAAAGTCAAAGGGCAAGGTCAAAAGTGGTATTTATATACCCCTTACCTTGATATTGCTTCTTGTTAAATTTAAGAGAGTAGGGCTTTTAAAGGAAATACTAAAGCATGAATTAGATAACTTAAAAGGCAAGAAAGAAAATAAGCATCGGTCAGAAAGGCTGGCAGAACAAGTCTTGTCAGTTTGGAAAGAAGAGGAAAGGGAAAGAAGACGTTCTAGAAAACAAGCAGCCCGTCTGGCAGAGGCTATCCTTAAACCAGGCAGTAAGATAACGATTCATAAATTAAAACTAGAAGAGCAGAATGCCCTGGCTAGAGCAGCTCATGAGGGCGATGGACAAGCGCAAGATGCCTTAAGGCAATTGCTTTACTTCTACGCAGAAACATTAGCATATAAGTGGCAATGGACATTTAGCTGTAAGGATATTCTTGGAGCTTTTGATAAAGCAATTCCAAAAATAATTACGAATTACAATCCTGATAGACCTAACGGCTCAAATCTTAAGAGCCTTGCTTATAAAAAATTTGGACAGATAAGAATTGATTTATGGAGGAAGGCTTCCAGAAGAAGAGAGAGTCCTTTAGACGAAAGCCTAGAACAACCTTCTCTTGCTATGTGTGAGGAAGAACTTGAATATATTTTAGATGAATTATTAAGACCCGTAAAAATACGTGGCGGGAATCCTGGTAGAGACAGATTAATCTTCAAAATTCGTATTATGGGACGACTCTGTGGAAAAGAAGTGAGCTACAGGGAAATCGGTGTACATTTTAACCTAGAGAAGTCCTCAGTTTGTATTCAATATTCCCAAGTTAGCAAGTGCGTGATCAGTCATTACGCGAAAAAACCATTACCTAGATCTTTGGTAGGTAGATTAGATATAGAGCGGTGGCGTGCCTTATTAAATTACTTTATACAGAATTCTAAAAATAATAATTCTTTATCAGTCGGCCCGAAGAAAACATCCGGCAAAGTAAAAGGAAATAGTCGCCAGTACTTTCCAGAAGATCCTAGTACAGCTGATATGTTCTTTGGTTCAATTCGTAAGGCGCATTATCGGAAAGAAGAAAGATCTTCAGAAAATAAAAGAAAAGGCCCTCCTGTCAAATGGACCAGACAAATCCTCTCTGAAGCCTTTAGGAATCCCCCTACAGAGATCAAAGACGTAAGAAGCAGCAGTCAATGGGAAGATGCTGGTTATAGGGGCATAATAAAGGTAGCTATTAGAATCTACGGCAGCTGGCATAAGTTCCTTGAAAGTCAAGGTATAAAGCCAATTGAGCGAAAGGAATGGACCGAACAAACCCTCTCTGAGGCCTTTAGGAATCCCCCTACAGAGATCAAAGACGTAAGAAGCAGCAGTCAATGGCAAGAGGCTGGTTATAGGGGCATGGTAAAGGTGACCTTTAGAATCTACGGCAGCTGGCTTGATTTCGTTAAGAGCCAAGACATACAGCCGATTGAGAAAAAAGGCCGTATTCCCAAATGGACCGAACAAACCCTCTCTGAGGCCTTTAGGAATCCCCCTACAGAGATCAAAGACGTAAGAAGCAGCAGTCAATGGCAAGAGGCTGGTTATGGCGGCATGGTAGAGGCAGTCCGTAGAATCTACGGCAGCTGGCTTGATTTCGTTAAGAGCCAAGGCATGAAGCCGTGTTGTGAAAGCTGTGTATATCAGAAATTCACACAGCATTATGATAATCCTAAGGTAGTCAAGGATATTTTAAATGGAAAGACAAAGGTAAAAAGCGAAGATATGAGTCTAGAACAACAGGTTAAATTAGCCAAAGAGGTTCAGAAAGGAAACCTAGCAGCTTACCAGGCACTTATGTATTCTCTGGAATGGCTTGCAAAGAAAATATCCAAAGAGTATAGATTAAAATACTTCAACCTAGATTCTGATCAGCGTCTCTCTGCCTGCCTTAAGGCTATCCCGGGTATTGTGGCACGCTTTGATCCAGAGAAATGGGATAAGACAATTGGTGCCTATGCCTATAAAAGATTCATGGGCTCTATAGATGATAAGGCAAGATCTGAGCTAAGGAGGGAAAAGCGAGAAAATACTAGTTCTTTAGATAGATCCCTAAACGAGAAAGATGAACGTGGAAGAAGGCCACAGACTTTATTAGATAAACTAATCCCAGAAGAACAACTACCTGAATTAACCCAACAAGAAGCAGAAACAAGGCTAAAAGAACTATTAAAGCCTATAAATGCCTCTGAAAGGAATAAACAGATGTTTATCCTAGCTGCCTTACACAGGTCAGGGATAATCAATATGAATCAAGAAGAGATAGCCAGGCAGTTTAACTGTTCTCCTAGTAATATTAGCCGTAATTATAAGAGTATTACACGTAAGCTTGGACTTATTTCCAATAACTCCCATCTTGCTAGATCAACACATGAAGATGTAGAAAGTCCTCAAATTAAAAGACATCATCACTTCCCAGAAGCACCTACTGCAGCTGATATGTTCTTTGGTCCAGTCCGTGTGGCGCATTTGCGGCGAGAATCCAGTAGAAAAAAGACTTCAGGAGCCCTATATTATTTTGGCGGGGGTAAAGCATGTGGTAGGGCAAGCATGAGATCAGCCTTGGGAGGAAAGGGTGCAAACTTGGCAGAAATGGCAAGATTAGATTTGCCAGTGCCACCGGGATTTACCATACCAAATAAGATTGTCAGAAGATACGATGAAAATAGAAATAGCTTACCAAAAGGAGTGAGTGAATTGATATTTCAAGGTGTTTCAGAAATAGAAAGGCGAACGAAAAAGGTTTTTGGGCATGTAAAGAAATTTGGGGATTTGAAGAATCCGCTTTTCCTTTCTGTTAGAAGTGGTGCCGAAGAAAGCGAGCCAGGTAGATATAAAACGTATACAAAGATAGGGTTACACAGAATAACATTGGATGCTTACGGAAGAGAAATAGGTGATATGCATAGGGCGTATTTAGACTTTTTGTTATATTTTATGTCTTATATTGCAGAATGTGTCAGCCAAGATGATGCTGGGTTTGATGAGGGGGTAAATAAGATTGTGGATGAGATACCTTCGCTACGGGAAAATTATTATATGGATAGGTATGACATACTACCCAAACTTATTTCTCTAGATAAGCTTAAAGAGATGGTTTTAAAAGCAGAGAGACTTTTTGAGCAAAAGACAGGTAAGAAATTCCCTACCCCCAAAAGACAGCTTATGCTAGCGGTAAAGTCGGTTATACAATCCTCTTATTTTGTTTGTGGCGCTGCATGTAATATCCAGGCCTATGTTTTTGGTAATATAGGAGATGAAAAGTCGGGCAGTGGGGTAATTTTTACAAGGAATCCTCTAAACGGAGAAAAAGGAATTTACGGAAGTTTTAAGTTTAATGCAGAAGGTTCAGAGGTCGTAGGCAGGTTAAAAATAGTAGATAACATATTATGTAAATGGGATAGACCAGAGGGACTTGATGCTTTGCAAAAGTATTTACCTCAACAATATCTTGAATTAGAGGAATTTGCCTTGTTGCTTGAAAAGCATTTTTATGAGATTCAGGATATAGAATTTACTATTCAAAATGGAAAACTGTTTATATTGCAAACAAGAGGAAACGAGAAATTTTCTACCCCGCTTGCAAGGGTAAGGATTTTATTGGACTTTGTGAAAGAAGGCCTTATATCCGAAGAGGATGCTTTAGGTAGGTTTAGAGAGGAAGAGTATGAAGATTGTTCTAATTTTGATGTACCCTCCTCAGTGCGTCTTGAACACCTATGGTGGACAAAAACATATCTAGAATCTCCTGTTCTGCGAAAAGACCTTGAAAGAAAACCAATAGCCAGCGGAATTATAGTCTTGCCTGGTATTGTTAGCGGACCGATTATTACTGATTGTACTAATCCAAAAGGCCGTAAAGGCATAGCTGTAATATTTAATGTTATGGAATTTGAGAGATTACAAACTATTACTCCTGAGGCAATAGAAAGACGTATCTCAGGAGCAATTTCATATGGAGGCGGATTTGCAGACTACATTGTTGTGCGAATGCGTGGTGCACAAAAAATTATTCCTC
Source organism: Candidatus Omnitrophota bacterium (assembly GCA_018830005.1). Classification (NCBI taxonomy): domain Bacteria; kingdom Pseudomonadati; phylum Candidatus Omnitrophota; species Candidatus Omnitrophota bacterium. The sequence goes on along the minus strand of JAHJTE010000003.1, from coordinate 280,609 downwards.
ATCTTACACGGATCAATTTACAAATACATAGTAACACAGTTAAATTTTCTAGAACAAATGCAGAGGTAAAGATAGGAAGTTGGTTAATTCTAGATGGGAATACCGGGCATGTTTATAAAGGCAAGCTATCTAGCAAAGACCTTGAGGATTCTGAGATTACAAAGGTAAACAAGGGGATGATAAGAAAGAGAGATTCAGAATTACATCCTTACTATGATACTCTTTTAAAGTGGATAATTATTTTAGAAGTAGATGAAATCTTGATACGAGAGATTAAAAAGAGAGGTCAGTGGTCTTGGGAAGAAGATATAATTTTAGAAAAAGGGTTAACTCTTTCAAATGAGGAATTGTTTAATATTCTTAAAGAAGGAAATACTTTAGGTGCCCTAGCGGATAAGATTAGAGGAGACAATAAAAAAGTCGCTATTTTTAGAAAAGAGCTGCAGTTAGCAATTAAGAAAATAAAAAAAGAGAATGCCACTAGAGGAGCTATTAAAGATAAACTAGCTTTAGAATTGAAGAAAAGATTACTTTCTGAGCAAGTCTGCGGTAATTCTCCTCAAAACGGTGGGGTGTCAGGAGGGATGCTATACAGGTTGGCGAAGCAGGGAAATGCTAATGAGTTGGCAAGGATTATGAAGGCGTATCTTGAATACCATTTACAGCAGATTAGGGAATGCAAGTTTGGAATCATTGAGTTGGATTTTCCATGTTTAGTTTCAAGTTTAGTATCAATAATTGATAGCAAACCAGTATTATTGCCTATACTAAAAAAGGCCTTTGAGATTCTTTTGGAGGATTACAATGTTCAGGATAGACATTTGATATTTGAGTTGTTTTTTGAATATGAATCACATGAGATTCTGCGTTTAGGAGAAGTATTAATGTCAGATATCTATAAGCAAAGATTATCTTGGGCAGTTACATGGGATTATTTTGAGATTGCTGCACATCCTGAGCTATTGCTTTCAGCTTGGCTAGCTAATATGATGTCGCCTCTGGCCTGGAAGATAATAAAAAGAAAGACTAAAGGCAGGAGTACAGCGCAATCATTAAGAAGTCTAGAAGGACATTTAAAACATTATTATGTAAATACTTTCTCAACATCTGACCGGCCTGAAGGATGTAGGTGGGGTTGGACTACTATTGATTTTAAAAAGGCCGCTTTAGGTGATGAAGTAGTGGGGCAAATCATAGATAGATTAGACCAGTTTTTCTCTGTTGATGAAGGAGGCTACGGAGGATTCAGTACAACAACAGCCTATAGGCAGGGCTATAGGGCACGCATGAAGAATGAAATTATTGAATTAATGCATGCTTATAGAAGGATACGGCATGATAATAAGGCAGAAGGTAAATGTGCATCATTTGCCACATTAGATGCAGCATTTTTATCATTAATATCGATATTTACTCAGGTTCCATTTGAAAAAATATTTATATTTGGCACACAAATACATTTTGCGGTCTTCATAGATATAGATGAAGGATACGTATTTTCTAATTTATATTGGTATTCTAAGAAGAAGTTTAAAGAATTAAGCGAGAATATAGATTGGTATAGAGAATTTGCAGCTCCATGTACTGACAGTTTCGTTTCCTTTAGCGGCATTTTTAATTCTGTATTAGGCATTTCAACTATGTCCAAAGATACAGTAGTTAAGTTTTATAAAAGATTAAGCGAATTCTTTGGAGCAGAATTTAATATACCAGATTTGTCTGGGATAAGATTTATTGATAGAAGAGGCGCACCAATCAATATTCAAGATTTTGATTCAGCAGAAACTTTGCAAAAATACGCATTTAATCTTGCCGAAGAATATTTTGAGTATGAAGCTGCATTGTATGCATTTAGAAGCCTTAAGGTTAAATACCCTGAAGTTTACGCAGCCAAGGCCTTAGAAGAAACACACACAAAAGATAATGCGAGATTTATGTACAGCTTAGATGATGCGATAAGATTTGTCAGAAATATCCAAGGATTTAAGTCTGTATTTGGCAGCCTTGATAGGATTATGTTGCCGGATGAGGTCTTGGCCTTTGTAACTGGAAGTCACAGAGATAAGGCACTGCTTCTCTGGACACTTCTTTATTACATGAATGAAAGAAATATGGAGGACAGAGAGCTTATGTGTGTTGTTTTTGCAGAAGATGATAGCTTTGTTTATGTTAATGGTACCTTCATCAGTACCAGGACGTTTGAGAAGTCAATTGAAATTCCCGAAAGTATTAAATATATCTTTGATGAAAAAGGCCATTACGATTGCAATATATTTAATGGACATATCTTAATGGCTACAGATGCGAAATTAGTTTATTCCGAAAAAGATAATGACGAAGAAGATGCAGAAGACCCACAAAATAAAAGACATCACCACTCTCAAGAAACACCCACTACAACCGATATCTTCTTTGGTCCAATTCGTAAGGCGCACTGGCCGGGGTATAGTGCAGATAATGAGAATACTGAGGATGGTAGTAATGATTACCCAAGAAGATTAAAGGCATTAATGAGGAGAGAAAAGTATTTTTACTGCCTCACTGGCAAAGGCGTAGATTTAGAAAGAAGAGAAGTTGTAAAAAGGTTTTCCGCCAAAGTTGATTTAGTAGGCCCTTTGGCATTTCTAAAGCACATGTTTACATTTCAGGTTACTAGAGAATGTAATACCTGGTGTCCTCATTGCCTGTTTGTTTATTGCAAACCACAGAGAAAATTAAATTGGAAGCAAAAAGAGAAGATGTATAGAGACTTATTGGAATTTGCAGAAAATGATCCCAGGTTCAAAGAGATATGTATTGGCGGTGGAGAGCCTTTATCATTCGCTAAAGAGGATGTTTTATTTTTGTTAGAAAATAGCAGAAAACCCAATATCTTACAAACAAATGCTAAGTTTGCGAGTACACCAGGGTCTGCAAGGGATAGTTTATCCGAAGTATATAAAATTATAAAAGCTAAAACAGATGCCACTTCAGATTATTACTTTATTTTAAATACCTCCTTAGATAGCTTTCATCAGAGAACAATACCTATTTCTAATATTGCCAATTTAGTTCAAGTAATTGCAGAAGATTTTCCAGAAATTTCTTTAGTAATACGTTCTCTTCATGAACCTGATGTTCATAAACGCCTAGGTGTTTTGAAGTCTGAATTAAAAAGGAGAGGTTTTGCTGTTAAAACTAAAGTAGAAGAGAAGATATCTATAAGAGGCCGAAATGGAAAAAAACAGAAAGTAGTTAGAACTATCTACTGGACCCTAATTAAAAATCGTAGAGAGTATAGATTTATTGTAGGTGTAGATTTTGTTAGCAGGTTAGGATTCGCTGAACTTTTAAATGAGGAATGTTATCTCGGGGATTATGGCACAACAGAAAATTTTATTAATGGAAAAAGAACAGATTATTATGGACAAGACGTAGATTATTGTTATTTACCACAGACAGTGACTGTAAATTGTGACGGAAATGTATATTATTACTGCACGGCAATTCCTTGTTTTGGAAATGTTTACGATGAAGATATTACCACTATCATTGATATTTCAAAAAATGATCCTTTGATTTATTTTCTGGCATTCGAGCCTTATTTACTCTATCAGCTAACATTAGAGATAGAGCCAGATTTTATTGCTATCGCCAAACAATGCCCTCATCCTGATGACATTATGTATGAAATATTAAAGAGTCCAGCGCGCAGACTATATTTGACTGAGAGATTTATTCAGTTGTATTACGAAAAAAGATCTGAGGAATTAGACGAAAGTTTCTTGAGCGATTTAGGTATTCCTGATTCACAGGAGGAGATTATTGAAGAGTATAGGAAAAATATGAAAGAAGGAAAGGCAGCGATTGCCTCCAAAAACGGCGGGGTATCAGGAGGGATGCTGCAAGAGTGGCTTAGAAGGGGCGATCTGGAGGCGCTGGTAAGAGCTATAGATAGATATATTGACTGGGTTTTGAACTATGAGATTGATGTTGAAGGAGAGCAGGATCAAACTCCAGAGATGAGCCGAGGAGCAAAATACTCTTATCTATTTAGGACTTTAGAGAAGATTATCAGGCAAAGCAAGTTGCCTAGCAAGAAGAGACGCCATTATGTAAGCACGCTGAAAGATGTTTTTAGAGAGTTGGCAGGCAAGTATAAAGTAGAGAAAGCAGAGAATGCTTTTGTTTGGTTACTTAACCAATCTCCTTTAAGAGTCAGAGATGCAGGAGAGCTACTTCTGAGATATATAGAGCCAGGAGAACAGAGAAGGAGACGTTTGTATAGAGAAATCGAAATCGGCAACCAGGAGGCTTTAGTGCAATTTGTGGAGGAAAATAAAGGGCTTATTCAGAATATAATTCATTCAACCCCCAGAATTGGGTTTCTTTTAGGCCTCTATGATGAAGAGGAATTACTTGTTGCAGGAATTTGTTGCCTGACAGAAATTTTAAAGGGCAAGAAAAGGTATGACTTCACCCAGGATACAAAATTAAGCACATTTCTAGCCCCTATGATTAAAGACGGCATATATACTGCGTTTATTGGTAAGAGTATAGAGCGGGATAAAGTAAGTCTTGATGATGAGAGACGAGTTGAGGGAGGAGAGCTACTAGCTGGAGAGATGTTCTTAAGCGAAATTTCTCTAGAGGCATATAAATTAAAGGAAGCTAAGGAAGATGGGGATCAGGATGTGACTGAAAGAGGAGCTAGATTAATAGAATATTTAGGTGATTATGCTCTTATAGAGCCGAATAAGGCTTTGGCCTTTAGTTTCTTTTGTGGTTTAGAAGATGGAAATCCTCACACAAAAGAGGAGATCACATACATACTTTATGATATGGGTATAAGAAATCAGGATGGAGAAAAATACTCAGATCTAACTATCGGAAATTGGATTAAGAAGGCAAGAGAGTATTTACTGAAGAGAGAATTCGACGTAGGAGAAGCAAAGAAAATTCTTGAAATAGAAAAAGAAGATAATAAGAATGTTAAAAAGGCAAGAAAAGACTGGCAGGCTTTTGTTGCTTCAAATGTCAAAGGCAGGGTTCCGCAATGGCTGCCTATCTGGATTGATAAGAATGGAGCTATCTATATTATTCCAACGATGAACGCTCTAAGTGGTTACAAAAAATATGCTAATAGAAAAGGCTACACTGGGATTGATGAGAGAGGAGATAATTATTGCGTTATTGTTGTTTTTAACGAAAGTGAAGTACCAATAGGAAGAGAATTTGTGGAATTAGAAAATGGAAAAGTTAAAAGTATAGAGAAAATGCAACCTGGTGAGACAATACTTGAGCTGAAGAAGCGATTAAGTACCGAGGAACAATTGAATGATTGGTTTAATTCCAGATTTACAAGTAAGCTTCCCGAAGGTTATATCGAAAGAAAGGCTACTTCCCACCAAAGAATTGGGGCTTGCCTTGTAAGATTATTCAGCAAATCTACAATAACGTCCTATTTGTCTATATCATATAAACTTGACGGTCAAATGATAAAGATTCAAGCAAGGGCTGCTGGATTGAATTGGGGTTTATTGGGAGTGTATACTCAAGGAGACAATAATGTAACCGGTTTTTTATTTTTAACAAATAGCGATGGTAAAATTTCTCGCAGGAAGCTTAATCATAGAGCATTAGCGTGCAGGAAACTTAATAGCGATGAACGCAAGATTGTAGGAGAGTTGCTTGAAAAGGAAGTTTTCACCCCAAGAGGAAGAAGACGAAAGACGCCAAATGCCTTAAGTCAGCTAAAGGCAAGGATTGAGACAGAAATCAGAGATCTAAGGCTAATGGATACTGATAAATACGATATCTGCGAGCATTGGCTCCTCTCGCGACAGTTAGAGATAATTAAGACTTATGAAGACTCACTTCTTGATTCTCGTGACGGCGATATTCCCGGCTCCACCGACGGCCACGTATTCTACTACCAAGAGCCGGTGGGAGAGTCACCGGTGGGTAAGAGAATAAGGATGATGCTGCATGATGCAGGGTTGGGGTTGTATAGGAGTGGGAATGATACAGAAATATATTTACCACAGCAAGGCTCTTTGGATTACTTTATGAGTGCTTATACATTCAGATGGGTTTATTCAGAGATGACTGAAGAAGAGTTTAAAGAGACATGTGCTAGATTGATTAACTTTTTTGGAAGAGATAGGATGCGTTACGCATTTAGTAGAAATAATGCCGCTTTTTCTCATAATTTAGTGCGTATTTATAAGTTCGGCATAGATGAATTTGAAAGATTAGCCAGGCATATTGACCTAGAGATAGTAGGGAAAGGTTTTGAAAATAATGAAGAATGGTTCATTAATTCTTTAAATATCTTGATAGCTAATGAAAGAGATTTAGTTTGGCTTAAGGATTTAGAGGAAGAATGCTCTTATCTTATCAATATGGAAGGAACTAATATAGATGGATACTTAGAAAGAGCAAGACAAACATTAGTAGGCTTAGGCAAGATGGATGCTATTTTAGCTAGTAAAGACAGAGATAAGATACTTACGAAAGTTCTGCTATCAATATTACTATTTCGTCAGAACCTTCTAATCTCTTTAATTAGTAAAGAAGAATATAGGCTTTTAGTATATAAAATTCTAATTCAAGCTTGTTTTAGTGAGAAGTATGATAACGCGTCTTCTTATTTTATATTTGGCATTCCCTATATTAAGGGTACAAGTTTTGCTACTAGTTATTTTGTAAGTACATGCGCCCATGAACTTGACCATAATATTTTTTCTGGTGACTGCTTCATTAGTGAAATTATAAGCGATTTGGGAGGCTTTTCTATTCTTGAACAAATAGGTTGGAGCGAAGATATCGAAGAGTCTCAAGTCATACTAGAATATGGTCGTTTCAAAAAGGATTTTGCTCTAGTTTTACGCACAAGAGAGCACCACTATTGCGCACGAACTCAATTACAGTGGATTATAGAGCAATTAGAGTCGGTTGACTACACTAGGCTTTTTCGATTGGCACTAATGATTGTTAAAAAGGGGCCTTGGATGAGATTCAGCATTTTTGTCTTAGAGTTGTTAAGGCAATACGGCCAGGAAATTGCGGGTCCAAGCGAGGAGCTCGATCCTGTAGTTTCAGAGATGTCAGAAAAATTAAGAAAAGGAAGAGACAGACTTATTACACCTGAAGAGATCCGCAGAATAATTAGGGTATTTCAGCCTTCCGACCCCCGCAACGGCGGGGTATCAGAAAAACCCGCTGATATTGAGACATATACACTTAACAGCATAACTGATGTGGCAGACCCGTTGACTTGGGAGATTTTGTCTAAAGATTTAATTAAGGCTATGGCTTACGCAGCTACTATAATTGAACTCGGTCCGGAAACTAGATTTAGGTTATATGAGGCGCTAAGAAAAGAGGATTATGCTGGAGAATATATAGCAATAGATTTAGCGGGGAACATCGCTGATTATTCTGATGAGGGTTTTAATTATTTCCCACCTGATGGACCTGGTGATATTTATGATATCGATTTTATGCATAAAGTTATTGAAGGCAGCAAATCTCCAACAATCATAGTCTCGGATGCAGCTATTAGATACCTTTATCCTGAGGATATGGGCTTTAAGTTAGGAAATTCAGAGTCAGAGAGGCAGCGCGCAGAGTTACTGGCTGAAGTTTTTGATAGTTATCCCGGCATTGATGTACATTTTCATCTCTTTCCTGCGGTTCTGGATGATAAAAGATATGAGGAGATTAGCCGGGTATATAAACTTATGGCCCAGCGCGGCTGGAGAGTTATAAGACTCACTGTCAAAGATAAATATGATACATTGTGGATATTTATCAGGCCAAGTGTAGATATGCCTGGAAGTTTAGTTCAGTTTTTAGGGCAGTTAAATGATGCTAAACTTTCAAGACTTATCCAGGATATTGTTAGAGAATTAAGGCAGTATGAAAATCAAATTAGAAGAATACATCCAGCATTATCTATTTTTGGTTCAGCTAGTGTTGGTGAGGCTGATTCGATTTATAATGATACTCAAGATTTAGTAAGGAAGTTAGATGGTAATGGCTACTCTATAGTTACTGGCGGAGGCCCGGGAGTGATGCGGGCGGCTAACAGTGTTGCGACTTCTCGGCCATCTGTTGGTTTGCAAATACAATGCCCGAAGGAGGAAGGCAATGAATTTGTTGATATAGGTTTAATGTTTAAGTATTTATTCGCCCGCAAAAGAGCGTTCATTGATTTAAGCGTTGGCGCGTTATGTATGCCGGGTGGTTTTGGAACCTTAGATGAATTTTTTGAAATAGCTAGCTTAAAGGATCAAGGCCATATCAATGATTTTCCCTTGGTCTTGTTTGATAATGTTAGTAGAAAATTCTATCAAGGATTAGAAGAGCGAATGAGAGATTTGTCTGAACGGGGTTTATTGAGAAAGAGGCCGAAAGATTTATTCGTTGTTTTAGATTCTAGTCAGAGAATACTTAGATATTTAGAAGATGAGGCTTGTTTAGAGAAGTTAAATGCTAATAATAATGTTGACATTGAGCAGGTAATTAGAGATCTATATCGGACTTTGAAGAGAATTGAGAAGGTTGTTCCTGCCTTTGGTATTGTAGGTTCAGAACTTGTTTCCGAGACTAGTCCGGAGTATGAACAGGCAAGGCAGGTAACTAAAGGTTTAGCCAATAGTGACATATCTGTAATCTATAAAGGCCATAGGGGTATTTCTGCTGCAGCCGCTCAGGGTTATAAGGATGTAAAAGGGACTAATTCACAATGCATATCTTTATTGCTTAAAGGCAATAGAGATCATTCTAATCATGCGAGCATGAACTTGGGCTTTAGCTATACGTTTGAACAGAAGATGGCCCTTATCAGACATAGTAGCTTGGGTTTTGTTTTCTTGCAGGGTGGAACAGGCACATTGGATATTTTATTTGAAGTATTATGTTTGATGCAACTGGAAAAGATAGAACAGGTTCCCGTAGTTTTACTTGGAAGAGATTTCTGGCAGCCCTGGCATACTTGGTTTAAAAAGACTCTTTTGCCTGCCGGAGTTATAGTTGAGGAGGATTTAAATCGTTATAGAATAGTTGACACATACCAGGAGGCTGTTGCGATAATCGAAGATTTTTACCTAGGACGATTGCTCTAATAATGAATAGAGATGTTTAATAATACGTTAGCCCACAACGAAAAGAGAAGATTCCAGCGCTTGCCTGAGACCCTGCCAGTAAGATTCAGGTTCTCGGATAGGACCGAGTCTGCCTGGAGCGAGGCTAAGAGCTTAAATATCTCTGAGGGCGGTCTGTTTGTTTCCCACAATCTTTCTTTAGAGTCAATCGGCAATATAGTGCATCTTGATTTACAGCTTCATAGAGAAGGCAAGCCTATGCGCCTTATCTGTCAGGTTGCCTGGGTTAAGAGAAAGCAGGACTCAATAAGCGGTGTGGGTTTGGAGATAATACAGATTGATGAAAAACAGAAACAAACTTATCTGACATATATCTATCAAAAGGTAACTCCAGAGAAGAAAGAGACTCGCAAGATAAAATTCCTAAAGCAGCCTCTTGTTGAGTTAGCGGATAAAGAACGCAGGAGTTTTGCGATACTTGATTATATCAGAAGATTTGGCCCGGTAACCAAGGCAGATATATCTAAACAAGTAGACCTGAACGTCGTAAGCGTGGGTAAGTTTATTGAAGACTTTTTGAGAGCAGGTTTGGTTTTTGATTGTGGCCTGGATTTATCCAGCGGCGGCAGACGTGCCCAGTTATTAGAGCTTAATAAGGACTTTGGTTTGATTTTGGGTATAGAAGTAAATGCTGAGGCTGGATACATGCTGGCATTAGTAGCAAATATGGCATTTGATATAATTTTAGAAGATAAAAAGCCGATTAGAGATAAAAACGATATAGAGACAGAGCTTAGGAGCCTTATCAGCAGTATTATAGGTAAGTTAGGCTCAAAGGCAAGCCAGGTTTTAGGTATTGGCATTGGCTTAGCTGATATGCAGCAACATACAGGTTTTGAAGATTACATCTTTCGAGAATTTAGCTTACCGGTAGTTATTGAAGAGAATTTCCATTTAGAGTCTTATGCCCAGATGTGGATGCTGCGCGAATTGTCTAATAAGAATATTCTCTATATACACTCAAGGCATCTGTTAAGTCTGATATTAGCAGGGGATATCTATAAGCCTGAGAAGGAAATTGAAGGCAAGGTAGAATTAGTTACATTAGAGTTACAAGATAGGGCCTTGGCATTGATAGAGCTGTTAGGTCCGGATGTTATCTATATCGCAAAAAGAGTCCAGAAAGAACTACCGCAATTAAAACATATGCTTCAAGAGAAACTGAAGCTGGCTGATATTAAAGAGACAGAGACAATCAAGGTGTTAATTAGCGATATTGACGAGAAAAAAGCAGTTGCACTTGGTGCAATAAGTGTGGTTATGAAGGAGGTATTCGTGGGAATTTGTTGATAAAAATTCCCAAAAAAACATTATTTGGGTGTAAAATATAGCTGAGGGGGTGTAGACTATGCAGGAAAGAAGGCAGAATGCTCGCTGGAATCTAGAGACAGGTGTAGGTGTTAAGCAGGCCGGAATAGAAGAAGCTGAAAATCAGGCCAAGGCAAGTGACATCAGCATTGGTGGCTTGAGTTTTCTTTCTGAGAAGAGACATCCACCAGACGCAGAATTGGAATTAGTTATTGATGTCTCTGATGAAGACCGCTACATATGTGCGAAAGCTAAGATTCTCTGGCAGAAAGATATATTTTCAGAGGCCAGAGAGTTATATGTTAAGACAGGCGTAAGGTTTGATAGCTTAAGGGATATTGATAAAGAGAGAATTTTCAACTATTCATATAATTTTTGTAAGCATGAACTTACGAAGAAGTGGTGGGAAGGTTTGAATTAAGTCACAACTTAGCATTTCGAGATCGTCTGTATATAAAAGGAGGTGTAGGGAACATGCAGGAAGAACGTCGTTACTTTGACAGGACTGGGCTGAAACTCCCTTTGTTTCTTAGCTCAAAAAAGGTTAATACAGAGCTAGAGGCAGAGGTAAGAGATTTGGGCGCAAAGGGATTGGGTATATTCAGCAAGGATAGACTGCCATTAGAAGGCGATGTTGACTTAAAGGTTAAGGTTCCAAAGAAAGGAGATTTTCTCACTCTTGCCGGGAACGTTATCTGGTCAAGGGAGTATTTTCCTGAGGGCTGGCGCGCTGGCATTGCCTTAAGAGAACAGTCTGTGAATTTAGTAGCATTTTCAGTATTGCAGGATATGCTTAATCGCTAAAAAATGGTGCATAGGAAAGTCGAAGGGGATACAACATAGATAATGTTTTTAAGCGTCTAGAAGATTTAAAGAAGGAGAGTTAAAAATACAACTTATGGTAGTTCTTTTTTAACATATTCAAGCAACCTTTGAGAGTCTTTTAACACTTTCTCTGCTTCAGATCTATAAACCAGCCTTTCTTCATATTCTGCCATATTTTTAATGCGAAGAATTCTTAGGATTCTATTTGCATTTGTGTTTAAGTTTTCATCGCCACTTTTGACTACCTTAAAAAGATCAACTGCATTCTGATGCTTTTCACCGGTAAAGCGCTTGCCTAAATAATATACACACATAGCATCGCAAGCCGCAATGCAACAGTGAATAGCATTAATTGTTGCAGCATTCCACTCTTGGACAGAGGAAGAACTTTGTGCTGCATGAAAACATTCTTCGGCACGTTTAAGAAAATTAACATATAGCGATTTTGAAACGTCTTTAGTTTTTACTTTAGAGACCATTATTTATTATTTCCTTTTCGGGAATAATTGAATACCCTTTTCAATTTCAGAGATAAGTTTTAATTTTTCCTTCTGTTTTAGTTCTTGGTCTGTAAGGATGTAAGGGAATAATCTATTTCCGAATATTTCGAAACATAAATTTGATAGCTTTTCAATTGCAGGTTCAAGTTTTATCTTAGTTTGTTTATCTTTAACCAAAATAAATAGATCTATGTCACTATTTGGTTTTTCTAATCCCTTTGCCACCGAACCAAAAAGAACAACTTTTTTAACTAGGGTTTTAGGTAAATTTCGCAAGAGAGTGATTTTTAGTTGTCCTAAAGGTTCTTTGATAATTGAAACCCCCTGAATTAATTCCGATAGGATTTTAAAAGCATAACTTTTACGATTTATCTTCCATAGATGTGCTTTTCCAACGTTGATAAAGTTTACGAAATTAAAATCCGCAAGTTCTCTCATAGTCCTGTTTATACTCATATGTGAGACTTTTAAAATCGAGGCTATTTCCCTTTCACTCATAGAGGCCTCATGGGTTAATAAGAACTTCATAATCTTTACTTTTGTCCTTGAGTTTAGCACATCTAATAATGGGATGTGGAATTTCATACCTACTCCTTATGTAACATATCTGTTACAAGTGTAACATATTTCTATCGTTTGTCAACAAGAAAATACTCGACATACAATTGTAATCTTATATAGTTAAAATATAAGATAACCATTTTCCTGGGAATAGGAGTAAATTTAGAGAAAGGCTGCAAAATATCTCTTCTGAGATCTGGTCAAAGATTGCCCAGATGGATGAGCTAAAAGGAAAGTGGATTGCGGGAGCCGGAGAGCAAGGGCTTGCCAGGCGATAAATTATATGGCATATTTGCAATTGGAATGCAAAATTACAAGTAGAGACTAGAGGTTTTGATCATCGTAATTCTACAAAAGGAGCAAAAGAAAAGACTTGACTATTTTCCAAAAATGGAATATACTCCAAATTAGTAAGGCTAATATGGAGTATAATACAAAATGAGAAATATAGAGAGAATCCTGAATATAAGGCTTCCTAAGCGACAATCCGCGTTTTTATGGGGGCCTAGAAAAGTAGGCAAGACTACCTATTTGAGAAAACATTTTCCAAATAGTCTGATATATGATTTTTTAAAGACAGACTTTTTTATTGAAGTATCTAAGAATCCAGCACTATTACGAGAAAGACTACTTGCAAAGGATAAGAGTGACATAAAGCATCCAATAGTACTTGATGAAGTGCAGAAGATTCCACAGATTCTTGATGAAGTGCATTGGTTGATCGAGAACAAAGGATTACGTTTTATTCTTTGTGGATCAAGTGCTAGAAAATTAAGGAGAGGACACGTTAATCTTTTAGGGGGAAGAGCATGGCGTTTTGAAATGTTTCCGCTGGTTACGGCTGAACTTAAAGCCCCAAATCTCTTACATATCTTAAATCACGGAATGATACCAGTGCACTATTTACAAGACGATAACGAATGCAGGAAATCTTTGAAAGCATATGTACAGGATTATTTGAGAGAGGAAATTTTTGCCGAAGGGTTAACGCGAAACATTCCTGCATTTTCAAGATTTATTGATGCCTTTGGTTATTCACATGGTGAGCTTACAAACTATTACAATATCGCTCGTGATTGCGGGGTAGATTCAAAGACTGTAAAAGAATACTATCAGATTCTTATTGATACGTTGTTGGCTATTAGGATTGAGCCTTTCAAAAAGAGGCAATCACGACAGGTTATTACTAAGGCCTCGAAATATTACCTGTTTGATGTAGGTGTTGCCGGCTGTTTGACAAAGCGGCATCTGGAGAATGAGAGAGGCGTGGAATTTGGGAAAGCGCTTGAACATTTTTTACTTATGGAAATAGTTGCTTACCGTGCATATTGTTCGCGGGAATTTGAAATAAATTTCTGGAGAACAAAGTCAGGTATGGAAGTAGATTTAGTGCTGGGAGGGGGAAAGATTGCCATAGAGATCAAAGGGTCAGGTCGCCTGGACAAAAGGGATTTAAACGGGCTAACAGCTTTTATGGAAGAACATTCTCCAAAAAGAAGCATTATTATTTGTAATGAGAAGGAAAAGAGGCTTCATGGTAAAATAGAGATATTACCGTGGGGTAACTTTTTGAGTGAATTATGGCAAGGTAAGGTACTTTAGTTTCCTTTTTATAGCGGTTATCAATATTAGTCAGTGTAGACAATTACAATGTTAGAGAGGGCCGAACTTAACTGGAGTAAAGGATGACCGATTTTTGAGATCTTCTTGCAAAATCAGTTCTTACAAACTCAGATCAATTAAGATAAAAGGCTTGACCCGCCTATCTATTTGTGTTATTTTAAATTCTTATGATTGCTTGAGAAATTTCCCTTATTACCTTAACTCACTAAAATTTAGAAAGGATATCAAATATGAAATATGGCCATTTCAGCAAGGACGCAACAGAATTCATAATTACCAACCCTAATACCCCCCGGCCTTGGATTAATTATCTGACTAATGAAGATTATTGCGCGATTTCTTCTCATACTGGTGGTGGCTATAGTTTTTATAAGGATTGCCGTACTGACCGCCTATTGCGCTGGCTTCCGGAAAACTGGCAGGTTGACAGGCCCGGCCGTTATATATATGTCAAATCCCAGGATAATAAACACACGACACACGACACACGACACACGACGAAAATCTGGAGCTTGACTTATCAGCCGGTAAAACAAAAACTTGATAACTACGAGTGCCGTCACGGCTTAGGATATACCCAGATTTATTCTAAATTTAATGGTATTTCCTCTAAGGTGACTTATTTTGTGCCCACCAAAGACACCTGCGAGATCTGGCTGGTAAATATAAAAAACGAAAGCAAGAAAAAAAGGAGCTTAGAGCTATTTCCTTATTGCGAATGGCTGCTCGGCGATTATCATTTAGAGCTTCGCTATCGCAATATTATGAATTTATACAATCGCGTCTGGTTTGACAAACGGCATAACTGTATTCTGGCTAAAAAGACTGCGGCCTGGGGCGATATGGATATTAAGTCTTATGCGTATCTGAATTTCTTTGCCTCTTCCTTGAAGCCTAGCGGCCACGTGACGAGAAAATATGACTTTTTGGGAAGATACAACACTGATGAGAAGCCAGAAATGGTATTTGAGGATAGTTTTAAAAATGTCAGCAGTTGTTCCGGAGAAGATGCCATAGCATGCCTTCGTCATAAGCTAGAGCTTGCCCCTGGTAAGACTAAGGAATTTGTAATCATACTAGGCCAGACTAAGGGCATAGCTAATGTTTCGCACTTGCTTAGCAAATATCGCAGCCTAAAGACAGTTAAGAAGGAACTGGAGGAGGTTAAGGCACTCTGGCGCAAGCGTATTCTTGATAATATCTGGATAACTACCCCGGATAAGAATTTTGATATTATGATGAACATCTGGGTTAAGTACCAGCTCTACATCTGCAATCTCTGGAGCCGTTCACCAAGTTACTATCATGAGGGAAGCGGAGGCAGGGGTTACCGGGATTCCTGCCAGGATTCAGAAAGTATTGTTTCAATCAATCCTGAATTTACGCGTCGGCGTATACTGCATATCGGCTCTCTTATCAGGAAAGACGGCACCAGCGCTCCGGGATGGGCGGATACCTCAGGTCCGGGCGACCATAGGCCGAATAAAGATCATCAGATTTGGCTTACCGCAACAGTCCATGCCTATATTTGCGAGACAGGAGACAAATCCATCCTTTTTGAGTACATTCCTTATTTAAAGGATAGGTGGCTCGGCGGTTGGGAGATAGATTTAAATTTCAAAGGCGGTCCTACCACTGACGGCGAGGGAACGCTCTTAGAACATTTGGAGAAGAATTTAAACTTCTGTTTTAACGACGTCGGGGAAAGAGGCTTTCCTTTAATCGGGCATGCTGATTGGAACGATGCTATTGACGCTGCCGGTAAAGAGCATAAAGGAGAGAGCGTCTGGTTAGCCCAGGCCTTGGTAAGAAGTTTGCGAATTTTCGTCCAGCTTTGCGAATTAGTAGGCGATAAGCAAAAGAAAAAAGAATTCTTAGACAAAGCCAAGACTATGTCTGAGCGCATAAATGATATTGGCTGGGATGGCGCCTGGTATAAGCGCGGGTTTACGGACGATGGTTCAGTATATGGTTCTAAAGTTAATAGAGAAGGGAGAGTCTTTCTTAATAGTCAATCCTGGGCAATACTTTCGGGTGTAGCCCATGATGCAGGCAGGGTTGACGAGGTTGTAAAATCAGTAAAAAAATATCTGGACGGAAAACACGGGTTTGCCTTATTTTTACCGTCCTATAGTAAATTTAATCCTAAGTTAGGCAGGATTAGCATGTTTTCCGAAGGGACGAAAGAAAACGCCGCTGTATTTTGTCACGCAGCTACCTTTATGGTAGTGGCTCTCTTATCAGAGGGCTACGGAAATTACGCCTATGAGTCTATGCGTAAGATTATGCCTAACCTGCAACCGGATTACGAATTATACAAGACAGAGCCCTATGTTTGGGCAGAATATCTCGTAGGCCCCGGCCATGCTTACCTGTATGGAGAAGGGGCATTTACTTGGATTACCGGAACTGCTGGATGGAATTTCATGGCAGGAACGCAGTGGTTATTGGGCGCCCATAGTGATTTTGACGGTTTACGACTTGACCCTTGCATCCCAAGTCACTGGAAGCGAGCTTTTATTCGCAGACCCTTTAGAGGTGCTATATACGATATTGAGATTCAAAATCCCAAGCGAAAATCTAAAGGTGTAGATGCAGTATATGTAGATGGCATCCTGCAGGAAGATAATGTGATTAAACCAAGGAGAGCTGGAAAGACATATAAGGTTAAAGTGGTGATGGGATAAGGGGAAAAAGTGAAAAATCAAAAATCAAAAATCAAAAATCAAAACCACATACCAAAATTTAAAAAAGTTTTTAAATTTTTTAATTTTAGTTTGTCATTTTGGATTTTGATATTTGGACTTTGGATTTTCAATTCAAGTGGCTGTGCTCAGAGAGACGATGCCCTAGCTAAAAAGACGATAACTGTTTGGCATTGGATGACTGATAGGGAGTCTGCTTTTCAAGAATTAGCCAAACGATACGAAGATGAAACCGGCATAAGGATTAATTTTGAACTCTATGCCCCTTCTGATGTCTATAGCCAAAAGGTGCGCGCTGCTGCCCAAGGAAGAACCTTGCCAGATATATACGGACTTCTGGGTGAAAAGAGAGATTTTGCGGCATTTATAAAAAGTGGCCAGGTAGCAGATTTAAGTGAGGCTATGAATGAGGAAAATGGCCTTTGGAAAGAATGTTTCTTTTCTAAAGCTCTAGAGGTGGTGGAATTCAAGGAGAATAATACCTATGCCATATTGCCAGGCATCTATGGTGCCCCTATTGATATAATGAATATCCAGATGCTTTACAATAAAAAATTATTTAAGAAGGCAAGGCTTGATCCAGAGAGACCACCCTCAAACTGGGAGGAATTTATTGACGATATCCAAAAGCTAAAAAAAGTTGGTGTGCCAGGCTTGGTCTCGGGGTGGGGAGAGATTTGGATGATTGATTGCTTTGCGTCCAATTATGCATTTAATATTATGGGAGAAGATAAGGTTATCGCTACTTTAAAAGGAGACCTACCTTATACTGATCCTGAATGGATTAAAGTCTTTTCATTATTTAAAGAACTAGTAGATAAAGATGCCTTAGCATCCGGAATCGTCATAATGAAAAATAAAGTCGCTGAGCAGACATTTGCTAATGAAAGAGCGGCATTTGCATTTAATGGTTCATGGTGTGTTAATGTTTATGATGGCATGAATCCCCGCCTAGAGTATGCTGCATTCTTGCCACCAAAAGTAAATGGAAAAAATCCTATGTATATTTGGGGCGGAGGTTCTTCATTCTCATTTCTTGTAAATGATAGATCTAGTAAGAAACTAGAGACAATAAAGTTTTTAAAATGGTTAACAGATAAAGACCAACAGGTATATTTATCGAGTGAGACTAAAAACTTACCTTCCAACAAATTTGCGCTTGCCAAAATCCCCAAGATTTTGGCTCAGTTTGCAGATGATATGGATAGCACCACTAATCCTGGCATTTGGCCAGTGACTGAGTCTCCAGCTGTCATCGAGGCACTGGGAAAAGGCATTCAGTCAATATTGATTAAAGAAAAAACTCCTGAAAGCTTAGCGCAAGAATTGCAGGCTATAAAAGAGAAAGAGTCCCAGGAGAGCTTCTAATTAAACGATTGATGATATTATTTAAAAATATCTATGATTGGTATAGGGCGCTTAAGGGGTTTAGAAAAGGTTTAGCAACATCAATCATAGTTATCTTGTCTGTCTCTT
Organism: Candidatus Omnitrophota bacterium; assembly: GCA_018830005.1. NCBI lineage: Bacteria > Pseudomonadati > Candidatus Omnitrophota > Candidatus Omnitrophota bacterium. The sequence continues at coordinate 262,462 of JAHJTE010000003.1, read as the reverse complement.
TAGCAGAATTAATTTATCAAAAATCCCACAACCTTAGATTCATATCTCCTATCATAATATTATTGGTAGTCTCGGCTCTAATTGGCCTGATTACTAAAATTATTCTAGTACGTCAATTCAGGAGTTTTCTTTTTATAGTTCCTGCCTTAGCAATTTTTTCGATATTTTATATTTATCCTTTTATAAAAGTTTTACAACTGGGTCATTATAACTGGGATGGAATATTACCCACAATGAAATTTGTAGGTTTATATAATTTTATAGAGGTCATGAAAGATAAAGTCTGGTGGCAGTCGATGTTTAATGCCGGTTATATTACCTTTATCGCATTAACTTTCCAGAATGCCCTGGCTTTGATTCTGGCATTAGCCTGCGATAGACAAATGAAGGCAGGGAATTTCTACAGGATAATATTTTTTATACCTCCGGTATTATCCGCGGTCGTCGTGGGTCTGGTATGGCAGTGGTTGTATGACGGAGATTATGGATTGCTGAATCACTGGCTTTACGCAATAGGCTTTCCTAATCTAGCCAGGTCTTGGCTGTCCGATCCCAAGACCGCTCTTACCTGTGTGGCGATAGTACATAGCTGGAAAGGTTTTGGCTGGGGATTTGTTATTCTACTTGCTGGATTGCAGACTATACCACACGAGTTTTATGAAGCTGCACGTGTTGAAGGAGCGAATAGTTGGCAGGTATTTAAAGGTATTACCGTGCCTTTGATGATCCCCGTATTCGTGCTCGTGGCGATACTGACGGTTTTAGGCTCTATGCAGTCGTTTGTTTTAATACTTACCATGACCGACGGTGGCCCAGTATTCCATACCGTGGTGCCGGTGACTAGAATACTAAATTCTATGATAGGCTCTTCTAGATTTGGGTATGCTTGTTCACAGAGTATAATATTCGGCGCAATCCTCCTGGCAATTTCCTTTATACAGAAGAGGGTCTCGCAAAATATGAGGCAGGCATAATGATGATTTTTAGGGTAAAGAAAACCACCACAAACATCCTAGTTCATCTTTTATTGATTTCAGTGTCGATTACCTGTCTTTTCCCTCTATTATGGATGTTTGGTTCTTCGTTAAAGACTCAAGGCACGGTTTTTTCTGACATGAGCATAATTCCTGCCCAGCCGCATTTCGAGAATTATGTCACGGCCTGGAGAGAGGGGAATTTCGGTAGGTATTTCTTTAATAGCTTAATATATACCTCTACTGTAGTATTCGGCATAGTTTTAGTATCATCGCTGGCAGCATTTGCGTTTTCGCGATTGAAATTTCCCGGAAGAAACGCATTCTTTATCATGTTTCTTGCCGCGATGATGATACCGCTGCCTGGTAGTTTCGTTCCTTTATATGTGCTTATGGTGAAACTTCATTTGGTCAATACGCGGCTAGGGTATGTTTTATGCCTTATTAACGTGGGGCTGTCTTTTAGCATATTTTTGCTTAAGACGTATTTCGATAAGATACCTAAAGAGTTAGAGGATGCCGCCAGAATTGACGGCTGCAACAGATTGGGGATTTATAGACATGTGGCTCTGCCCTTTGCCAAGCCGGCGCTTGCGGTGGTGGTGATTTTTAACGCCCTGAATGTTTGGAACGAATATGTACTGGCTTTGATAATATTTAATAGTAAAGACCTGATGCCTCTTCAACGGGGGTTGATGATTTTTCGGGGAGAGTTCCTGACTAATTACCCACTTTTGATGGCAGGGCTTACTATAGCGGCCCTACCTATAATTGTCTTATACCTGTTGATGCAGAAGTATATTGTCAAGGGAGTAACTTCTCGGGTGGCATTTCCATAAAAAAGGTGTTTAAGCTTACTTACGCCAAGATTAATTTTTATAATTACCATATTTATCCTTGCCTGCCGGCTCGCCTCTAGGGCAGCCCTAGGCAAGCATTAATTTGATTAAAAAAACGGAGATCGATTAATGAAACAATCAGCTGGTCAACCTAAACACCATGTCACAGCCCTCAAAGATCGCATCACTCTTTTTCAAAAAGCCGCATATAGTATAGGGGCATTTGCGAATACTTCTCAAGCTGCTTTTATTACACAGATGGTAATTGTTCTAAACCTTGGGTTAGGCGTGAATCCCGCTTTAGTGGGCTTGGTCGGAGCCATTCCCCGTATCGTTGATGCCATATCAGATCCTATAACCGGCTTCATTTCTGATAATCTGCGGACTCGTTGGGGGCGCCGTAGGCCGCTTATATTATTTGGTGCGATTACCGGGGGGATTTGTTACGCCTTTATGTTTCAACTCCATAAAGGGCATAGCGAACTTTTCTATATCTCGTATTTCGGAATAATCCAGGCCCTTTATTTTATCGGATTTACATGTTTTTCCATCCCCTGGATCGCCCTTGGCTATGAAATGACCCCTGATTATCACGAGAGGACACGCCTGCAGGGGGCCAGCAATGTTGTCGGTCAATTGCCTTGGCTCATCGCTCCTTGGTGCTGGGCTATTATGCACAACCGGAACTGGTTCCCGGATATCGTTTATGGCGGACGTGTTTTGGCCATTATCATTGGTACCGTTATCATTGTGTGTGGTATAGTTCCAGCTATCTTTAATAAAGAATACTTCCACAACTTACCAAAGCCTAATATCAAGGGTCCTTTGAATGTGATGAAAAAATTCTTTGGCGGGGGTTTCATCACTCTTAAATGTAAACCATTTCGCAAGCTGTGCATATTCACCTTGCTGATTTTTGGCGGATTCATGTGCGCGTCAGCTTTTACTCTCTATATTGTTTTCTTCTATGTCTTTAAGAATGCTCCTGTTCTTGATCAAGCTTATGCAAAAGGTGGTTTATTGCTTGGTTGTTTTGGAACATTCAGCGCTATTTGTACTATGGGTGCCATTTACGTGACCACACGGCTGTCAAGGAAGTTTGGGAAGAGAAACACATTTTTTATCACTATTCCGCTTTCAATCATTGGTTATGCTTTGAAATGGATTGGGTATAGCCCCGAGCATCCGTACTTACTGTTGATCGCTGCTCCATTCATGGGATTCGGCCTGGGGTCACTTTTCACCTTAGTCAACTCTATGGTCGCAGATGTTTGCGACCTTGACGAACTTACCACCAACACGCGTAGAGAAGGTATGTTTGGGGCTATTTACTGGTGGATGGTAAAGGTGGGAGTCGCACTTTCATCGGCTATATCCGGAGTCCTCTTGAATCTAACCGGCTTCAATGTTGCATTAGGTCTCGGCCAATCAGCGCGGACGTTGTTGAATATGCGCTTGTGCGATATCGGTATTCCAATTGTGACCTCTATAGCGGCTATTTTCGTCATTAAGAATTTCTCAATCACCGAAGATAAGGCCTATGAAATTCGTGCGCAGGTGGAAAGGCGAAGAGGAGAAAGACAGGAGCAGGGTTAGATATGAAACGTCCAAAATAAGTTGATGTCAAACTTATTATCAAGGATATTACTGGGGGGGGCGCTGGTAGGATGATGATAAATATCAAAAATAAAAAATCAAAAATAAAAAATTTAATTTTGTTTCTTTTGTTTTTTCTTGCGACTTTCTACTCTCTGCCCTCTACTTTAGCTGCAGAGGAGATGTTATCCTCTGGAGAGTATGTGCGAAAAGCCTGGAATGCATCTAGCGAAAAGGATTTAGAGGCGTTAGATAAAATCACTCAAGGATGTATTGAGCATTATGCCCAAGCAGCTAAGGCAGAGCAAGTTAGTTTAAAGTGTTTAGCCGGAAGAGACAAGGCCGGAGAATACGTTGCTTTAAACGATGTGGCAACTTGTTTATTTGTTCGAGGCGAGGCATATTTTAAAGTCGGTCAATATAATAAAGCCAAGCAGGATCTAGGGCAGATAATTCAGGATTATTCGTTTGCTCAGGCTTGGGATCCCCGCGGCTGGTTTTGGTCGGTTGAAGAGAAGGCACAGGCAATTCTGGATAAGATAAAATTAATAGAGAAAGGGAAGCCGGAGGTTAAGGAGGAATCAAGAGAAGAAGAGCTAACGGACAGGGCAGCTACGCAATTAACTCTTTATGATGCTGGAGCGGAAAAAATAGTTGACTATGGAAAATATGGTAAATTTTCAGGTATCGGAACTGAAGATTATAAATATGAGGTTACTGATCAAGAAGGATTGGCAGCTGCAATAGGCGAAGGGATATATCCTAATACTACCAGCGTTCGCTGGGACCCTAATTTCAGAAAGGCCTTAAAAGAGGGTAGATTATTAGGTAGCCATTGGGATTTTTTATACACTCCGGATTTAGAAGCAAATTTCTATAAATGGGCAATTGCCTCAGAGCTAGAGGGAGTAAGGCTTTTTTATACAGCACTTGCCCTGGAGCGGGCTGGATTAATCGAAAATGCTATTAAGGCTTATTATGCAATAGTGGTTCATTTCCCTGGCAGTTACGGTTGGACCTATTGGAAGACACCTTGGTATGTTGGGCCAGTTGCAATTTCCAAAATCAAATATTTGAGTTTTCGCCATCCAAATGTTGGCATAAAACTCGAGGATGCGATGATAAGAGTCATCAATGGATTTGATAAAGATATCAGCAATGATAAAGTAATAACTAACCCAGGCAAATTAAAACGAATCGGCCTGTTTGAGAAAGTTGGATTGAAAGATAAGAGAGAGAGGTTGACGGTTAAGGTCACTAAAAAAATTGGCGGGGAAAAGATAAAGTTAGTTCAATTTGACAATGGGCATTGGCGCTTGTATGTAGAGGGTAAGCCGTTCATGATTAAAGGTATATCATATACGCCAACAAAGGTTGGGCAAAGCCCAGATGATGGTACGCTTGTTAACTGGATGGAGTATGACTATAACAATAATGGCTTAATTGACGGCCCTTACGATGCCTTCGTTGACAAAAATAATAATAATATACAGGATAAAGATGAATTCCCAATAGGGGATTTTCAGTTAATGAAAAATATGGGAGTTAATACTATAAGGGTCTATCATCAACCGTTTGCTATTGATAAGAAATTGCTACGTAAGCTTTATGACGAATTTGGGATTATGGTGATGATGGGAGATTTTCTTGGAAAATATGCCATAGGTTCAGGGGCAAGCTGGTTCGAGGGCACTGATTATGAAAATAGCGAACATCAAAAGAATATGCTTGATTCAGCACTTAAGATGGTTAAAGAATTTAAAGACGAGCCTTATATATTAATGTGGCTTTTAGGAAATGAGAATAATTATGGGGTGGCTTGTAATGCGGATAAAAAACCCGAGGCCTTCTATAAATTCTGCGATAAAGTAGCTAGTGAGATTAAAAAGATTGATTCCGAGCGTCCCATTGCTTTGGTCAACGGAGATACACTATTTTTAGATATATTTACACAAAGTTGCCCTAACGTAGATATCTTTGCGGCAAATGCTTATCGGGGAAGTTTTGGATTTGCAGATTTTTGGCAATCAGTATTCTTTGAAGCCGACAAGCCGGCATTTATTACTGAATTTGGTTGTCCGGCCTATGCGAGAAATCTGCAAGACGCGCAGACCTCGCAGGCTCATTATCTAGAGGGCTGTTGGCACGATATAATGAGTAACGCTGCATTTCGTAAACATGGTTACGGAAATGCCTTAGGCGGCGTTGTATTCGAATGGGCTGATGAATGGTGGAAGGCTTACGAGCCAGGTGTTCATGATATAAAGGGGTTGTTTACAGGTCCGTTTCCGGATGGTCTTATGTATGAGGAGTGGTTAGGTCTCGTCTCTCAGGGTGATGGTTCGATGAGCCCATTTTTAAGACAGCTTCGTAAGAGTTATTTCACGCTGCAGAGATATTGGAGATAGATACATAATATCCTAAGACAATTTTGCTTGACTTTTTTATACGCTTAGATTATACTAAAGATTCTCAACAAAAACCAAATCAGATTCCTAAGATAATTAAAAAGATTTTAAAAGATTAAATAAAGACAGGACTTGTGGTAACTAACATAGGTCATGGTTCTAATGAAGGAGGCAGTATAATGAAAAAGGTTTTTTTAGCACTCAGTGTAATCTTTCTATTATCAACAGTATCAGTTCGTGCCCAGGAAGTGTTTAGCGTGTATATGGATAAGAATTCTCCTGATAACCATTATATTCCTTCTGGCTGGATGGGAGATCATGGTGATGTTAAATTAAACGACGAGTCAAGGAATGAGCCTTACAGCGGCTCTACTTGCATAGAGATTTCCTATAGCTCTAAACGTTCCGGAGGCTTTGGTTGGACTGGTATTTATTGGCAGAATCCTCCTAACAACTGGGGTTCAAGGCAGGGTGGTTATGATTTGACTGGAATGACCAAGCTAACTTTTTGGGCAAAGGGAAAATCTGGCGGTGAAATAATAGAGAAGTTAAAAGTCGGCGGAATTAAAGGCACGTATCCAGATTCAACAGAAGTAGATTTTGGCCCAGTTGAATTGAGCGACACCTGGGAGAAATATACCATTAATTTGGCAGAAAAGGATTTAAGCTATATAAGCGGAGGATTTGTGTTTGTTACAAGCGCAGATCTAAACCCTGATGGAGCGGTTTTCTACATCGATGAAATTAAATTCGAGAAAGATGAATCAATGAAACCTGAAGTCAAAGCAGCTGAGCTGATGCCATTTTATGTATATACTGACAGGATGTCTTTGAAGAATCATTTCACACCTTCTGGCTGGATGGGAGATTATGGTGATATATCTATAGATCAGGCCTCAGCTGATAATCCCACATCAGGAGAAAGCTGTGTAAAAATAGTTTATTCTGGAAATATGTCTAATGGTGCTCGTTGGGCCGGCGTTTATTGGCAGAGCCCTCCCAACAACTGGGGAAATGTTGATGGCGGCTATGATTTATCCAAGGCCAGCAAACTTAGTTTTTGGGCAAGGGGCGAAAAAGGCGGAGAGAGGATCGAGGAATTTAAGATCGGTGGTTTAATGGGTAAATACTCTGATTCAGACTCAGCTGGTATTGGTCCGGTTATTTTAACTGATAAATGGAAACAGTATGTTATAGACTTAAAGGGTAAAGATCTAAGTTATATAAGCGGCGGTTTTACCTGGTCTACTAATGTGGATGTAAATCCTGAGGGAGTTGTTTTCTATATTGATGAAATAAGATATGAGTGATTCTGTAGCGCAAGTTGGATCGACTAAGGGGATATTTAAAATAAGAAAGCATAAAAAAAGAAAGCCAGAAGCAAGAGAAAAAAACCTATCTCTGATTTTGCTTCTGGTTTTTTCTTTGTTATTCTTAGTTGGCTTTGACTTCTTGAAATCCGGCCTTCCTGCCAAACCAAAGGTAAGGATAGCCAAAACCAAAGAGGGTGATTATCAGCTTTTAACAAGAAGTGTCCCATTCGTAATTAAAGGCGTGTGTTATAGCCCTGTTCCTATCGGCAAAAACTATTCTTATGATTTTTGGCAGCAGGATTTAGAGGTTTTTAAAAAGGATGCGCAATTAATGCAGGATATGGGGGTAAATGCAATACGCATATATCAGCCCGGACCTGATATTGAGCGGACTAAGGAGATTATTAATTATTTCTACGAAGAATTTGGCATACGTACAATAATGGGGCATTGGATAGGTTTTTGGCAAGGGACATACCCTGATTATGACAATTCTGAATTTAGGCAGAGCGTTAAACGTGATTGTCTGGCCATGGTCAATGAGCTTAAGGATACAGAAGGTATCCTGTTGTGGGTTTTAGGTAACGAAAATAATTTTTCTTTTGGTAAACAGAGGCTACGCCTCTGGAGCAGTCTTAGATTAGACGAAATCAAAGATCCTTATAAAAAGAGGCAGGCGAAGGCAAAAGTCTATTATAAGTTTATCAATGAGATCGCAGCCTGTATAAAGGATATTGATCCGGACCATCCTGTTGCCTTAGGTAATGGTGGTATTGATTTTATTGAGACGGCAAAAGAGCACTCCAGTCACGTGGATATTTTGGCCTGTTCGATTTACAGCGGAAAATCATTCGGCAGGTTATTCAGCCGGGTTAAGGATCTTTGGGGCAAGGCCTTTTTTATTTCAGAATTCGGCTCTGACTCTTTTAACGCGCATACCAAGCAGCCTGATGAGGATATGCAGACTCAATTTATAATTTCTGAATGGAAAGAGATTGAAAGGAATTTGGCTGGCGCAAGCGGTGAAGGCAACTGTCTGGGCGGAGTTGTGTTTGAGTGGACTGACGAATGGTGGAAGACAGAAGAATATAATCCACAAAAGTGGTCAATCCACGATGAGACAGCGGGTTGGTCAAACGGAGCTTACTATTTTGATATTGCTGCTGAAGGCAATTTAAATATGAATGAAGAATGGTGGGGGATTGTCAGGCTTGTTGCGGAAGACGGTCCTGATGAGCGCATTCCCAAGAAGGTATACTATGCATTGGAGGAATACTGGAGCAGGGATTAGATATAAGTAGTTCATAAACTAACCTCAAAAAACCAGCCTTATTTTTTTATCCAGAAATTACCTGTCTGTCTGTAGTAAAATAATACGATAACCTATTGACTTAATTTAGCTTGTGTAGTATTATTAAAATAGTTTATATATTAGCTAAAATATCATAAAGCCACGGGAAAGTGATGCCGAAAAGGTGAAGACTTCAAGATTTGAAGGCGAGATTTTGACTGAAAGATCGCGAAGAAATCTGGCTATCTTAGAAGCTATTAGACGCAGTGGCCCGATAAGTAAAACAGATATATCTAAACTCGTGGGGCTTAATATCGCTACTGTTTCGAATTACATCGAAGAATTTTTGAAAAAAAATATAGTTATGGAGAAGACGCTTGATGTTTCAGGCGGGGGCCGCAGGCCACTCTTACTTGATCTTAATCTGCAGCGAGGAGTTGCTATTGGCGTTGGTTTAAATTTATTGCATATGGTAGGAGTGATGACCGACCTCAACGGCAAGTTGCTACACTGCATAAAAAATGAAAAGCCAGAGTTAAATATTCAGGATATAGTTGCCTCAATCATTAAGATTATTAAAGAACTTCAGGCTGAGGCAAAAAAACAGAACAAGATAATTGAAGGAATAGGCATAGGAATAGCTGGCGTCGTAGATAAAGAGGGCGAAACAGTCTCTTGGCCGCAAAGGATTTCGCAAGACCCGACTAATTATGCAACAGTCTATCTGCCGTTGAAGGATATTATCGAGCACGAGTTTGGACTAGATGCCTTTATTGACAATGATGCCACATTGGCCTGTTTTGGGGAACAGTGGCTGACTTTGAACGCAGAGACAAAGCACATTCTTTATTTATTTTCAGGAGTAGGTTGCGGTATCATGATAAATGGTGAGATTTATCGCGGTGCAAGTGGAGGAGCAGGGGAGTTTTCTATATCAGATTCAAAGGATGATGGATTTTTTAATTGTGACTTCGGTTCTCCTTGTTTATTGAAACGTACTGAGGCGGATTTAGGTATTTTAGATGCAGCAAAGAATAAATTTGTCTCTTATCCGGAATTACAAAGTTCCTCAACGATCATGAAATTGGCAGGCAATGATATAACCAAAATTACGCTTTCTTCTGTGTTTAAAGCAGCACGCCAGGCAGATACAACAGCCTTAGAATTGGTTAGTGCTGCAGCAAAGAGACTGGGCAGAAAGCTTGCCTTTCTTGTAAACTTTCTAAACCCTCAGTTAATAATTATTGGCGGTGGCCTAGAAGAGGCAGGCACTGCTCTGCTTGATGTTATAAGAAGTGAAATTGACGAGTGGTCTTTTAAGGAGATGGCTAAGGCCGTAAAGGTTATCCCGTCTCGTTTAGGGGAAAATTCCGTAGCCTTAGGTGCGGCAAGTTTAGTAGTGCGCAATATGTTTGCTGAGGCCTGAGATTAATTTTGTTAAATAGGGGGTAAAATGGGGAAAGGTCCAAAACTAATTATTATTGGATTATTAATTTTATTATTAGTAAGTATATTTTTCTTGCTTCAACTTTTTCAACAGAGACAGTCATTTCAACAGGGCTATGAAGAGATAAAAACAAAACTTAACACCCAGACAAGTAATTGGTCAGGTCAGGTTTCTCGTCTGAAAGAAGATAAGGAGCAGCTGCAGGTTAAGATCTCAGGGCTTGAAAAAGATATAAATGATTTAAAGGGTGAACGTGATAGTGCAGTAGAAAAATACGAGCTGTTATCGAAAGAAAAGGAAGAGTTAGTAGGAAAGTTACAAGGCTTAGCCCTGGCAAAGAAGGAAGGGCCAGCCTTTGAGCCTACTCAAGCTGAGATGCTAGAGCCGGATGAATATTGGGCCAGCATCCTAAAGAGCAAGGCTGACTTAGAATTGAGATTATCTGATTTAAAAGATGTGGTGAGTGATTTACAATTGAGATTAGATAAGGCAGAGCAAGAAAAGAATGATCTGACCTTAGCTGTCTCGCAACTAGAGCAGAATAATCAAGACATGTCGCGCCAAGTTACCTACAATGAGCGTCTGGCTGAAAATCTCTCGAAAGAGCTGATGCGCGAACAAAAGGATAAAAAGGAAATCTTAGAGCAGGTTAAAAATATAAAGCAGGAAAATATATCGCTGCGCGCAAGAATAAAGGAAGTAGATAAGACAAATTTTTCACTTAAAAATAAATTAAAAAGGATTGATGAAGAGAGAAGTCAGTTAGATAAAAAGGTTGAAGAAATGAATCTTGATATTGAGAAAAAAATTCAAGAGGTGACTCTTGCCACAGAAGAGATAAAGGCTATGTCCGGTTATGAGCAGATCAAGAGTGCCGCCAGTCAAGAGGGCGAAACTAAAGGAGTGGAATTACCGCCGATAATAGTCAAGGGTGAGAAGATAGATGCGATCAATGATTTAAGGATTATTTCTGGTAAGGTTATTGCTATAAATGAAACGAATAATTTTGTCGTAATAAATTTAGGTGAAAATCAAGGCGTGACAATCGGAAGAAAGTTTGACGTTTATCGCAATAAGGTCACAATAGCGCGCCTTGAGGTAATTCAGGCACGAAAGAATATAAGTGCAGCAGATGTCATTAATGTTAATCCCAAACGCGATATTAGGATTGGCGATACTGTAAGATAAATTTTAAATAGTTGCTAGAAATAGATTTTCTCATGTCTAAGCTTTAAAATTCTTACCGCCCGTAAATTTTTTTACGGGCATATTTTTCTCTTATAAGTATGAAAAAAATTACAATTCTGGATGTAGCAAAGGCTGCATCAGTTTCTACCACAACAGTATCCCGCGTTATAAATAAATTCCCCTCTGTAACTTCGAGAAATCGCCTTAAGGTTGAAGAGACTATCCGTAAATTAAAGTATCGGCCCAATACAAGTGCTCAACGCCTTGCGGGAGGAAGGGCAAATACTATTAGTTTAGCTATTCCTCGCTACAGTGGATTATTTCATTCATTTTATGCGATTGAAATTATTCGTTCTATTGGAACGATTTGCGAAAGGATGAAGTTGGATTTATTGCTTCATCTTGGCGGCAAGCGCGCCTTCCCTAATTTAGGTTCAGTAGACGGCATAATCTTTGCCGATGTTATTGGTAATGAAAATCAGGTGGATGAAGTCTTAGATCAAGGCATTCCTAGTGTTGTCATCAACAAAAGAATAGATTCTAAAAATGTAAATTGCATTTATATTGATAATAGGGCTGGTGCACGTGAGGCAGTGAATTATCTTATAAGTCTAGGGCATAAGTCTATCGTTCATATCAGCGGTGATCTGCATACGCAGGCAGCCCAGGAGCGGCTTAAGGGATATAAAAAGGCGTTAACTGATAACAGAATTCAAGTAAATGAAAAGTATATATTTAAGGCTGACTACTCTCGTAATTCTGCTCGGGCCGCAAGTGAGAAGATTATTAAGATGCATAATAAGCCGACTGCTATATTTGTGGCAAGTGATGATATGGCAATGGAGGTAGTGTCTTGTTTATCGGAAAAAGGTATCAAGGTTCCCAGCGATATTTCAATCATTGGTTTTGATGATGATCCTGTAGGACTTTTTGGTCCGATCAGATTGACCACTGTCAGGCAACCATTGACTGAAATGTGCGAGAAGGCCTTAGAGACATTGCTCTATATTATTTCCGGAAAACCCAAGACAATAAAAAGTTCTGTTCTCAAAACAGAATTGGTTATTCGCGATTCTGTTGTGCCATTCGTTTAAGGGGCTGCAGCGAGGTTATGACCACCATCTATTGTATCCTTTCTTCAGATATCTACTATATATAGTATTTTTCTGCTTGACAGAAAAACAAAACAGATGTATACTTTTTAGCACTTGAGATCGTTCTAAAGAAAATCTTAATTTCAATAATCCCCGTAATCATATTCAATGAGGTGTGAACATGTCCGTTAAGCTTTCCCAGAATGCCATAACAGTGTTAGAACGGCGTTATCTAAAAAAGGATAGCAAGGCAAAAGTTATAGAAACCCCCCAGGAGATGTTTGAGAGGGTTGCTAAGGCTATAGCCTCTGCTGATAAACTCTACGCTGCAGATAGGGCCAAGCTTGAGAAGACCGCATCTAGATTTTATGAGGCAATGACTAACTTAGAATTTATGCCAAATTCACCCACACTTATGAATGCGGGAAAGGAGCTAGGTCAGTTATCAGCTTGTTTTGTTCTCCCCGTAGATGATGCCATGGAAAGTATTTTTGAAGCAATAAAGTCAACGGCTATGATCCATAAAAGTGGCGGTGGCACGGGTTTTTCCTTCTCTCGTTTGCGCCCTAAGAATTCAGTAGTTAAATCTACGGGAGGTGTTGCCTCTGGGCCGGTTTCCTTTATGAAGGTCTTTGATGCTGCGACTGAGGCTGTGAAACAGGGTGGAGCTCGTCGTGGGGCGAACATGGGAATACTGCGGGTTGACCATCCAGATATCTTAGAATTTATTAAATGCAAGCACGAAGATAAAAAGATAAATAATTTCAACATATCCGTGGCTGTTACAGATGATTTTATGAAGAAATTAGAGGCAGGCCAAGACTATGATTTGATTGACCCGCATACAAAGGAAGCGACAGGCAAGCTTAATAGCAAGGAAGTCTTTGATTTGATTGTAAAGATGGCACACAATAATGGTGAACCAGGGATTATCTTCATTGATAAGATGAATAAATTTAATCCTACGCCAGAGTTGGGAATGTATGAGTCAACTAATCCCTGTGGAGAACAGGTCCTCTTGCCGTATGAGAGTTGTAATTTAGGTTCTATAAACCTTTCCTTAATGGTTAAGAAGGAAGGCGCTAAATCCGATATAGACTGGCAGAGGTTAAAACGCATCACCCATACTGCAGTGCATTTTCTGGATAATGTTATTGATTTAAATAAGTTTCCTTTATCCGAGATCGAGACCAAGACAAAACTAACTCGTAAGATTGGTTTAGGCGTGATGGGTTGGGCAAGTTTACTGTTTTTATTAGGGACTCCTTATAACAGCGAAGAGGCTGTGGTCTTGGCTGAGAAATTAATGTCGTTTATCTTAGATGAAGCAAGAAAAAAATCAGCTGAGCTTGCAAATGAGCGCGGGACATTTCCTGCATTTAATAAAAGTATTTATGCCAAGTCTGATCCACCTTTGTTTTTAAGGAATGCAACAGTAACTACAATTGCGCCAACAGGCACAATTAGTATTATTGCCGGGCCTTGTTCTTCTGGTATAGAACCTGTATTTGCTATTTCTTATTATCGGAATGTCATGGATAAGGATAAGCTTGTTGAGGTTGATTCAATATTCGAGCAGGTGGCCAAGGAAAGAGGTTTTTATTCTAAGGAGTTGATGGAAAAAGTCGCTGAGGCAAATTCTATAGCAGAGATTCAGGAGATACCCCAGGATGTGCGCAAGATTTTTGTGACTGCGCACGATATCTCGCCGACCTGGCACATCCGCATGCAGGCTGCATTTCAGAAATACACGGATAATGCCGTATCCAAAACAGTAAATTTTCCCAATGATGCTACTGAAGATAATGTCAGCGAAGTTTATATGTTAGCGTATAGGCTAGGATGCAAAGGTGTTACAATCTATCGTGATGGCAGCAGAGAAGAGCAGGTCTTAAATATAAATAAAGCTAAAGACAAAGACGAACCAGATACTGATGCCTTCAAGAAGAAGATTATTCCCAGGGCAAGACCTGAGGTTGTCTGCGGTACTACGACAAAGGTCGCCACAGGTTGCGGTAATCTCTATGTAACGATAAATTCCGATGAAAAAGGCAGGCCATTTGAGGTCTTTACTCAGATGGGCAAGGCAGGAGGCTGTGCTGCTAGTCAATTAGAGGCTATTGGCAGGCTTGTTTCTTTGTCTTTGCGTTCTGATTTAGACGTAAAATCAATTATTGAGCAATTAAGAGGCATACGATGTCCGTCTCCTTCTTGGGAGAAAGGTGTGCGCATTTTCTCTTGCGCTGATGCTATTTCCCGCGTGGTTGAGAAGAGATTGCTAGATACCTCAAATGAGGACGTAGAGGATGAGGCAGCAAGTAAGGAGGATATCTTAGTTAACGAGGAGCGTGTCATAAACAGAGTTCTTCGCAGCGCAAATATTGTCGGGGTATGCCCTGATTGTGGCGGCGCCCTGCGGCATGAAGAAGGCTGTATTAAATGTTACGCGTGCGGATATTCTAAGTGCTAGATAAAAATATAAGGTAATTTTTTGTATGAAAAAGATTCTTTACGTGGTTTTAGATGGCTTGGGTGATCAGCCGATTAAAGAGCTGGGTAATAAGACTCCGCTTGAGGCAGCACTTACTCCGCATATGGATAGACTGGCCCAAACTGGAATTACAGGCCTTATGTATACAGTGGGTGAAGGCATTGCGCCTGAATCAGACATTGCAGTTATTAGTTTATTAGGCTACGATGCACATAAGTATTATACAGGCAGGGGTCCATTAGAGTCCTTTGCCGAAGGCATAGAAGTCAAAGATGGGGATATTGCCTTTAGGGTGAATTTTGCAACAGTGGCTGATGATGGTGTAACTATTAAGGACCGCAGGGTAGGAAGAAACCTTTCCACCCAAGAAGCAACTGCCTTGGCAAAAGAGATTAACGCTAATGTGAATTTAACCGACGCCACTTTTGAATTTAAAAACACGATAGGACATCGGGGTGTTCTTGTAATAAGAAGCAAAAATGGGAATTTAAGCGCTGGCATCAGTAATACAGATCCTGCCTATGAAAAGCAGGGCTTTTTTGGTATAGCAAAGGAGAAATTCCAAATGCGCCTAAAAGAGGCGCAGGTTGTTGCTGAAGCAGGCGATTCATCTTCTGCCCAAGAAGCAGCAAGGCTTATTAATGAATTTACTAAAAAATCTAACGAGGTTCTGAATAAGTCTTTTGTTAATAAAAAACGTATCCAAGACGGTAAGTTGTCAGCAAATGTTATTCTTTCCCGTGATGCGGGCAATAGACTTCCTAAATTTCCGCCTGTTAGCGAAGAATATAAAGTTAAGTTTGGTTCATTTGTGGAAATGCCGGTTGAACGCGGTATAGCCCTGCTTACTGGAATTGATATCGTAGAGGTGCCTTCCCAGACTGGGCATTTGGATGTTGACTATGGAATCTGGGCCAAGATTGCATATGAGAGGATCAATGAATTTGACGGATTGTATATTCACATTAAAGGACCAGATGAGCCAGCGCATGACGGTGATTATGCGAAGAAAAAGAAATCGATCGAGGCAATTGATAAATTCTTTTTTGGCCAGCTGTTGAAAAAGAAAAATGATTTGTCTAATGTTCTAATTGCCGTTACGGCTGATCACTCTACAGTTTGTAAAATTAAGGCACATTCTGCTGATCCTGTACCTTTGTTAATCAGCGCCTCAGGCATAAAACCCGAAGGAGCCTTGAGCTTCTCTGAGAAAGCGTGCAGCAAGGGGAGTTTAGGTACGCTTTTAGGCAAAGACCTTATGGGTCTTTTGGTTAAGTTGGCAAAGGAATAAACCCGCCATTATTATAAGTTTTTAATTTTCGTTTTGCGCTTTCCTGTTTCAAACCTTAAGATATTTTGATATGAGAAGAGATTACGATGTAATAGTTGTAGGCGCAGGTCATGCCGGCATTGAGGCAAGTCTTTCTTGTGCACGCATGGGCTGTGTAACAGCCCTTTGTACTCTAAGACAGGATACGATAGGCGCTATGAGTTGCAATCCAGCAATTGGCGGTGTGGGCAAAGGTCAGTTGGTTAAGGAGGTTGATGCCTTAGGCGGAGCAATGGGTGAGGCTGCTGATAATTGCTCCATAGGATACAGAATGCTTAATATGTCAAAGGGACCTGCAGTTCGTTCTAGCAGATGCCAGATAGACAGAAGACTCTATAGAGACTACATGACTAATCTGATAGCCAGGACAGAAAATATCACCTTACATATTTGCGAGGTAACTGAGATCATTATCAAAAATAAAAAGGCTCATGGTGTGCGAACCTCAAAAGGTGATGCGATATTTGCAAAGGCAGTAATTATTACACCCGGGACATTTCTCAATGGTCTTATGCACATCGGATTAAAATCTTTTCCTGGCGGCAGATTGAATGAGACCGCTTCTGTATCACTATCTGAAAATTTAAAGAAACTTAAATTTAAGATCAAGAGATTTAAAACAGGCACTTGTGCACGTATCAGGCAAGAGACAATTGATTTTTCTAAATGTAAGATTCAGCTGCCGGATTCTAATCCTATTCCTTTTTCTTTTGCTGGCAGACCAAGCAGCTTGAAGCAGCTGCCTTGCTTTATTACCCACACAAACGCTGACACCCACAAGATTATAAAGAAGGCCTTGAGGTTCTCGCCGCTTTTTACCGGAAAGATTAAGGCCAGCGGAGTACGCTACTGCCCTTCTATTGAAGATAAGGTTGTAAAATTTCCGCACCACCTACGACATCAGATTTTCCTTGAGCCTGAAGGCCTGGATAAGGAGGAGTATTATCCTAACGGGCTTTCTACCAGCCTGCCAGAAAAGGTCCAGATTAAAATGTTTCATTCGATTAGAGGATTGGAGGATGCTAAATTCAGTCGTCCTGGTTATGGTATAGAGCATGAGGTTATTTGCGCGACTCAACTACACCCAACCTTGGAGAGTAAAAATTTCAAGAATCTTTATCTTGCCGGTCAAATTAATGGTACTACTGGTTATGAAGAAGCAGCGGCCTTAGGGTTGATAGCTGGAATCAATGCTGGTTTAAAGATCAAGGCTAGGCAGCCATTTATTTTAAGCAGGACTATAAGTTATATTGGCGTGTTAATTGATGAGCTGGTAAGTAAAGGCACAGATGAACCATTCAGGATGTTTACTTCACGCGTGGAACATCGACTCCTTTTGCGCGAAGACAATGCAGATTTACGCTTGCGCAAGTTTGGCTATGAGTTAGGTCTGGTGGATGAAAGCGATTATCAGTCTATGCTGGAGAAGAAAAAAAATATCGCAGCAGAACTGGATAGATTAAGAAAAACAAAGATCAAGCCTGATAAACGCATAAATTCTATATTGAAGGATATTAAAAGCACACCTTTGAAAAAATCCATAAGCCTAGAAGAATTATTAAGGCGGCCTGAAATTACCTATCAAAAACTAAAATATTTTGATTTTGAAGGCAAAATAGAGGATAATCTTTATCAGAGCATAAACAGCGAAGTTAAATATGCACCATTCGTTAAGCGCCAGATAGAAGAGATAAAGCGTTTCCGGAATCTAGAAAAAATAAAGATTCCGCCAAGGTTGGATTTTTCTAAAATCTCCGGGCTCTCGCGAGAGGTAAAAGAGAAGCTAGGTTACTTTAGGCCTTCTAACATGGCGCAGGCCTTGCGTATCTCTGGGGTTACGCCGGCAAGCATTTCACTTCTGATGATCTGGCTAAAAAAACAAACAAAATCACCTGATAAAAAATGCTTACAGACCCGATAAAGAATTACCATAGTCTAAAAGATGAGGCGATAAGGTTAGGGGTAAGGCTTTTTGGCGTTGCAGATATTACTGGTATCAGGCAGGAAATTAAGCTAGCGCAAGACCTGCCAGATGGATTCAAGCGTGCTGTATGCTTAGGTATATCTTTAAGTAAGGCAATTTTGGATACAATAGGAGATTGCCCTAATAAGATATATTTTCATCACTACCGCAGCGCAAATGTTTTTCTTGATCAGGTAAGTTTTAGATTGGCGAATTTTATTCAGAGTAAGGGGTTTCAGGCCTTGCCCATTGCTGCTTCTCAGATTATTGATTGGCAAAAGCAAACTGCTCATATATCACATAAAAAAATCGGCTATCTAGCAGGATTAGGCTGGATTGGCAGGAATAATTTATTGGTAACTAAGGAATTTGGCTCTCAGTTTAGATTGACAAGTATATTAACTGATATGACCTTGAGGGCTAATAAGCCTAAAATAGAAGAAGATTGCGGCCAATGCCGCAGTTGCATAGAGGCCTGTCCTGTAGATGCAATAGGAGAAAAAACAGATGATTTTTCTCATCAGAAGTGTTTTGAGAAACTTCAAAGTTTTCAAAAAAGCGGCTTAGTCGGCCAATATATCTGCGGAGTATGTGTTAAGGCATGTAAGGGAGGGGCTTTAGGAATATGAGCCCATTTTCTCTTTACAAAATTAGGTTTAGATTGTATAATAAAATCATAAGTTTTATTAACACAATGGAATAGGAAAAATTAGATGAAGAAGCTAAAGTTAGGCCTGCCGAAAGGGAGCTTACAGGAGGCAACTTTGAGGATGTTCCTTAAGGCAGGTTTTAAAATTAATGTAGGTGCGCGTTCTTATTCTCCCAGCATCGATGACGTTGAAATCGAACCAGTCTTGCTGCGGGCTCAGGAGATGCCGCGCTATGTAGAGACAGACCTCGACTGTGGTATTACAGGTGAGGATTGGATTCAGGAAAATAATGCGCGGGTTATTCGGGTTAAGGAACTAGTCTATGCCAAGCAGTCGATGTGTCCTGTGCGTTGGGTCATCGCTGTCCCGGAAGGCTCATCTATAAAAAAGGTGAAAGACCTAAAAGGTAAACAGATTGCTACAGAACTTGTGAATGTAACCCGTAAATTCCTAAAGCGAAATAAGGTCAAGGCCAATGTTGAATTTAGCTGGGGAGCCACAGAGGCAAAGGTAGCGCAAGGACTGGTGGAGGCAATCGTGGAACTTACTGAAACCGGAACTTCCTTAAAGGCAAATAAATTAAAAATACTTGCTACAGTATGTGAATCTACCACGAAACTTATTGCCAACCCGAAAAGCTTCAAGGATAAATGGAAGAAGGCTAAGATCTTAGAACTTGCCATGCTTCTTGAAGGGGCAATAAGTGCTGAAGGAAAAGTTGGTCTTAAGATGAACGTTAATGCCAAGAATCTAAACAGCGTCTTGGCTGTTTTACCAGCTTTAAAGAAGCCCACAGTCTCTCATCTCAGTAATCCTGGCTGGTTGGCTGTTGAGACGATAGTTGAAGAATTTATTGTTCGTAAGATTATCCCTAAGCTGAAGCGCGCTGGTGCAGAGGGAATCGTCGAATATCCACTTAATAAGATAATATTATAAATTCTTGTATCAATGTCTGTCTCTGGCTAAAGACAGATAATAATTTGAGGAGATTTTATGCCTTGCGGTAAAAAAAGAAAAAGAAGAAAAATCCGTACTCACAAGAGAAAAAAGGCGCTGCGTAAGCGCAGACACTTGAAAAAACGTGCTTGGGGTTAATAGGCATCAATAATTTACTTAGGTTGATTTACCCTGCTAGAGGAAAACTTTAACGTTTTTAAAGTTCTCTAAAGGGCCTGACAATTACCTACGTGTTATTTGTCTCTAACGGGGTTTATTTATGTCACTGTTGCGCTTTTTGTTTGTAGCTGTTATTCTTTTTTCTTTTCTAGGGCTTACTCCTTGTAACCTGCCATTTGATGTTGATAAAGACAAATCTAGAGCATATGCCCATTATATGATGGGCATTCTTTTTGACCAGCTCAATAAGACGCAAGAGGCCCTTTCAGAATTTGAACAGTCTAAGCGCTATGATCCAGATTCTGATACTACTAATTTAAAAATCGCGGTTGAGTACATAAAGCTGGGACAAGAAAATAAGGCCGTCGATGAATTAAACCGCTCATTGGAGCTTAACCCGGATAACCTGCAGGCGCGCACCTTACTTGCTTTTGTGTATTCATCCTTAGGTGAATTGCAACTGGCAGAAATTCAATATGAGATTGTCTTAAAACAGGTATCAAAGGAGGACCCTGAGAATTTAGCAACACATCAATATCTTGGGCAGCTTTACTTTCAACAGAAAAAATACGACAAGGCCTTAGAGCAGTTTAAATTTATATTAGACATTGATCCTAAGGATGTTAATGCTAAATTATTTACTGGTCTTATTTTTGATGAGCAAGGTTTACGCACAAAGGCTATAGCTGAGTTTAAAGGCATTCTTGAATTTGAGCCAGAAAATCCCGATGCCTTAAATGCCTTAGGTTATGTGTATGCCCAGATGGGTAAGAATCTTAACGAGGCAGAGGAATTGATCAATAAAGCACTCGAGCAACACCCTGACAATGCCGCATATATAGACAGCCTGGGATGGGTATATTTTAAGAAGGGAGAATTTGAAAAAGCGCAGGGATTGCTGGAAGAGGCATCCAGGCTTCTCGAGGATCCTGTTATCTTCGACCATCTGGGAGATGTTTATTCAGGTATGGGAGAGTTTGAAAAAGCACAGGATATTTGGCAGAGAAGTATAAAACTTAAAACTATTGATGAGGCGACTAAGAAAGGCATAGAAGACAAGCTTAAGAAATTAATTATAGATAATGATTAGTAAAGATAAAATTAAAAAATTAGAAGAGAAAGCCAAAGATTTGCGCAAATCAATAATCCATATGCTTTCTCTGGCTAAAAGCGGCCATCCCGGAGGTTCTTTGTCTTGTGCTGATATCTTAAGCGTCTTGTATTTCCATGTCTTAAACATAGATCCTGCTAATCCGGCTTGGCCAGAGAGAGACAGATTTCATCTATCCAAAGGCCATGCCTGTCCAGTGCTTTATGCAGCACTAGCTGAATGTGGTTATTTTGATAAATCCCAGCTAAGCAGCTTACGGAAACTCGGTTCGTTATTACAAGGACATCCTGACAGGAGAACGCCGGGAATAGAGGTAGCGAGTGGTTCCTTGGGTCAGGGTCTGTCGGTTGGCTTGGGGATGTCATTGGCAGCACGCCTGGATAAACTGTCTTATCGTGTGTTTGTGCTTTTAGGCGATGGAGAGATGCAGGAGGGAAACGTCTGGGAAGCAGCAATGGCTGCCGCACACTATAAATGCGATAATCTCTGCGCTATTGTTGATCAGAATGGATTCCAGATTGACGGAAAGGTTTCAGAGATAATGGAAATTGAGCCTTTGGCAGATAAATGGAAGGCATTTGGTTGGCATACGATAGTAATAGATGGCCACAATATAGGAGAAATCCTGCGGGCATTTGAGGAGGCAGCCAGCATTAAAGGCAAACCATCAGTTATTATTGCCAAGACAGTAAAAGGCAAAGGCGTTTCTTTTATGGAGCATGTAGTAGATTTTCATGGTCGTGCACCTAACGAGGAAGAGACGAAGAAGGCACTTAAGGAATTAGAATAGTTATGGGTGAAAAACTTTACGCAAGAGATGCATATGGCAAGGCCTTAGTTGCCTTAGGGAAAGAGAATCCTAATATTGTTGTTTTAGATGCTGATCTTTCTGGCTCGACGCGAACAGCAATGTTTGCCAAGGAGTTCCCGGAGCGCTTTTTTAATTTTGGCGTTGCAGAACAGAATATGATGGCGACTGCTGCTGGCCTGGCCAGTTGCGGCAAAACTGTATTTGCTTCTACATTTGCGATCTTTGCTTCTGGCCGCGCCTGGGATCAGGTGCGCAATTCAATTTGTGCTAATAACTTTGATGTTAAGATAGTTGCTACTCACGGCGGCATAACCGTTGGTCCGGATGGCTGCAGTCACCATGCAATTGAAGATATCGCGCTTATGCGTGCCATCCCTGATAATATGACTATAATAGTGCCTGTTGATGCGCAAGAAACAACTCAGGCAATATTTGCTGCTGTTAAGAATCCAGGCCCAATGTATATACGCCTGGGTAGAGCAAAGACTCCTACGATTGAATCTAAGGCTGAATTTAAAATTGGCAAGGCCTATTGCCTGCGTCAGGGAAAAGATATAACAATAATTGCCTGCGGGATTATGGTTGAGCAGGCGCTCTTAGCGAGTCAGGAGCTTGCCAAAGGAGGCATAGATGCGCGGGTTATTAATATGCATACAATCAGGCCTGTGGATTCAGAAGTCATTATAAACGCCTGCAAAGAAACTAAGGGTATAGTGGTTTGTGAAGAACACGTTATAAATGGAGGCCTGGGTTCAGCAATTGATGATGTTGTTTTAGCGCACAAACCAATATATGTAAATAGAATTGGCATAGACAATCGTTTTGGTCAGTCAGGAGAATCAGAAGAATTATTAGAAGAGTACGGCTTGACTGCTGGAAGAATTGTCGAATCTGCCAAAGGGCTTTTAGATAAATATTCCTAATGCGTTCTTTATCTATTAAGGCTCCGGCAAAGTTGAATCTCCTCTTACGTGTCTTAAGTAGGCGGCGAGATGGATATCATAATATCCAGAGCTTGTTCGAACGCATTAATCTCTTTGACAATATAAGAGTTACTCCCAGGGATGATAGCAAGATTACTGTATCCTGCACTCATCCTAAGGTGCCGGGAGGAGCTGGTAATCTCGCATACAAGGCAGCCAAGCTATTAAAGTGTAGGTTTTCAATTAGAGATGGTGTTAATATTGCTATTTTGAAAAATATACCTGTTGCTGCTGGTCTAGGCGGTGGTTCTTCGGATGCTGCGGCAGTAATTTTGGCGTTAAACCAGTTGTGGAAATTGAAGTTAGGTAAAATTGAGCTTTCTGGTATTGCTGCCTGCATTGGTTCAGATGTAGGATTTTTCCTGAGAAATAGCAGTTTTAGTTTAGTTACTGGACGCGGCCAACTCCTGCGGCAGTTGAAGACAGATTTGCGTCTTTGGCATATTTTAGTAGTCCCGGATGTTTTTTTATCAACAAAGAAAGTCTATAGGCAGTTTGATAGGCTAAAATCAGAAGAATCCAAGGGTAGAAAAGCTCCAAATAAGAGCCCTACGCGAACATTGACAAAAGAGACAAAAAATGTTACTATGTTAAGCCCTTTGGATAAGCTTAATAGAGATAAAGGGGTCTCTCTAGCAAGGTTGATTTCCCGCTTGGCTAGATCTAGTAATTTGAGTATACATTTGCAGGCTAATCATAACAGCCTGGAGCAGGCTGCTGTCTTTTTTGCGCCCCAGATAAGCAAGATAAAGCGCATGTTACGTTCTTTTGGTGTTAAATATGTGGGCATGTCTGGTAGTGGCCCCAGTGTATTTGGTATCCTACACTCAAGAAAGGAGGCAGAAGACCTAAAAAAGAAGCTCGCCAAATTTAGAGATTGGCGCACTTTTGTTGTTAGGACGTTCTAGTTCACGTAGGCGATTCTTACGCCCTGTTTGCTTTGGTGTAAGAGGTGAGGCATTCATTAAGGGAGTGCTTCGATTTCGCTCAATACTTCTGTGTAAAAGGCCTTGAGCGAGCGAAGCGAGTCGAAGGAGGCGAAACCAACTATGGAGATAACAGAAACAAGAATATTCTTAAAGGAAAGCCCGGATAAGAAACTAAAGGCCTATGCTACTGTAACATTTGATAATGCATTTGTTGTGCGCAATATCAAAGTTATTGAAGGTAACAGCGGCCTGTTTATTGCCATGCCTTCCCGGAAGATCAAGTATTTGTGTCCAAAATGTTCATTTAGAAATGAGGCTCGCGCTAAATTCTGCAATCAATGCGGTGGTCAGGTACCTGACGTTAGCAGGGCACAATCTCCTCAGGCGAGAACCGAGTCAGAACACAGGGATATTGCCCATCCTATCACGCAGAGTTTCCGAGAATATCTTCAGAAGAAGGTCTTGGATGCCTACGAACTTGAAAGGTCTAAGGGTCCGTCAGTAGTTCAGGGGAATACTGGCGAAAGGATAGCTTAATAAAATAGCGAATTAATTGGGATGTCGTCTAATTGGTAGGACACGAGAATTTGGGTCTCGGTATTCTGGTTCGAGTCCAGACGTCCCAGCAATTGGAGAGAGCCCCTAATTTAGGAAACCTCGTTGGGCATGACCTGAAATTATCCCCGTCTCTTTGAACAAATCCCACCTGTTAAATAGAGGCGGTTAGTCAGCTCATTAAAATTTAAGCTCAAATTTGTATGAAGAAAAACAGATGTATTAGTGCCGTGGTTCTTGCTGCTGGTAAAGGCGTACGCATGAAGTCCAAAAAACCCAAGGTGCTCATTCCGCTTTGCGGCAGGACATTACTGGATACGGTTATTGATAATTTATTGAAGGTAAATGATTTTAAAGAAATAGTCATTGTCTTGAATAAAGAGCTTCTATTCCTAAAGCGCAAATTAGAGGCCAGGAATCAAAGAATAAAGGTTGCAATTCAACTCAAGCCTTTAGGTACAGCAGATGCCTTAAAATCTGCTTTATCTAAAGTCGCTAAGGCAGCTTCAGATATATTTGTTATTAATGCTGATGTTGCGCTTTTTAAAGTCGCTACTATTAAGAGGTTAATTGATTCACATATGCACTCTCTGAGAGCGGCTACATTGTTAAGCGCTGTTTCTGAATCGCCGGCAGGTTACGGCAGGGTTATAAGAAACAAGACAGGTCAGGTAGAGAGGATCACAGAAGAGATAGATTTGTGCGAGGAAGAAAAACAGATAGGAGAAATTAATAGCGGCATATATTGTTTTAAGAAAGGCGTCCTAGGCCGTGCGCTTGGTCAGATTAGGCGCCGCAAAAATAAGAATGAATATTATTTGACGGATGCGATCGGGATCTTACTTACTCAAGGAGTAGGTGTAGTCAGCGCCCAGACCCTGGAGGAAATCTTGGGTATTAATTCTGCAGCTGATCTTGCCAAGGCTGCGAGAATTATGTCCTCGAGAATTGTTAGTGGCTTTTTGGCAGAGGGCGTAAAGATCATGGATCCTGCAAATACCTATATTGAAGCAAATGTGAAGATTGGTACGGAGACAGTTATCTATCCTTTTACATATATTGAAACTCAGGTAGTGATTGGCAAGGATTGTTCTATCGGACCCTTTGCGCGCTTAAGAAAAGATGTACATTTGGATGACAATGTGACAGTGGGAAATTTCGTTGAACTTTCTCGCACGCGTGTTGGCTCAGGAACCATCATAAAGCATTTTGGCTATCTGGGTGATTGTTCTATTGGAAAAAAAGTCAATGTTGGCGCAGGTTCAGTCACCGCTAATTTTGATGGCTTAACTAAGCATAAGACGCACATCGAAGATGGCGCATTTATTGGTTGTGATACAGTTTTAATTGCTCCTGTAAAGGTAGGCAAAACTGCTGTTACAGGTGCGGGTTCAGTACTTGTAAAAAAGAGAAATGTGCCAAAAGGCAAAGTAGCAGTGGGAGTTCCAGCTAGAATTATCAATAAGAAGAGAGGATAAAATGGATAAATTGACTGTATTTACTGGAAACGCTAATCGTAAATTAGCAGAAGATATCTGTAAATATCTAAGGCTGAAATTAGCCGATGCATTGATTACTAGTTTTAGTGAAGGTGAGATTCGGGTTAAGATTAACGAGAACGTGCGGGGTAAAGACGTATTTGTTATTCAGCCGACTTGTCCGCCTCCCAATGATAACCTCATGGAGCTTTTAATTATGATTGATGCACTCAAACGAGCATCGAGCGCCAGGATTACTGCTGTTATACCTTATTATGGTTACGCCCGCCAGGACAGGAAAGATCAGCCGCGTGTTCCCATAACCGCAAAGCTTGTAGCTAATCTCCTAACTAGTGCTGGGGCAGATAGAGTCCTGACAATTGATCTACATGCGGGTCAGATTCAAGGCTTTTTTGATATTCCGCTGGACCATTTGTTCGCTATAAATGTTTTCGTTGATTATTTTTCTAAATTAGAATTAGAGAATTTAGTAATTGTGTCTCCTGATGTGGGTGGTATCAAAATGGCACGTGCCTACGCCAAGAGGATGTCTGCGCAGTTGGCTATAGTAGATAAACGGCGCCTTTCTCCTGATCAGATTGAGATTATGAATATATTGGGAGAGGTTAAGGGAAAGGATTGTATAGTCGTTGATGATTTGACTGCTACCGGAAGTTCACTTATTGAGGCTGCTGTTGCCTTAAGAAAGGCAGGGGCTTGCGATATCTACGCAGCTGTGGCGCACGGTGTGTTATCTGAAGATGCAATAAGCCGCATTGAAAAATCAATTTTAAAGGAATTGGTAATTACTGATACAATACCCTTGCTTGATAAAAGTGAAGGCTCTCGGATTAAGGTTCTTTCTGTGGCTCCGCTTCTGGGAGAGGCGATAAAAAGAATCCACAGAGAAGAGTCAGTAAGTTGTTTGTTTGATGATTAAAAATATTTAATGCATTCGTTGGAGGATTTATGGAGGAGATTCAATTAGAAGTATCTTTGCGTAAAGAGAAAGGAAAGTCTAAGGTTAAGGCCTTAAGGCGCGCTAAGCTTATCCCGGCAGTGGTGTATTCAGATAAGGCCAATCATGTCTTAAGTATTGACAGAACTTGTTTTCAAAGGGCAATAGGAACTCATCCTGCTGAAAACGTTATTGTGAATTTGAAGATTCGCGATGAGGCAAGTGACGCTAAAAAACATAAAGAACACTACGTTATCATAAAGGATATCCAGTATGATCCGGTATTGGATACTATCTTGCATGTAGATTTTCATGAGATTTCACTTACGGAAGAAATCACCGTAAAAGTACCTATAATAGCTAAAGGTGAGCCCATAGGCGTTAAACAGGATAGCGGGGCATTAGAACATCAATTATGGGAATTGGAGATTAAATGTTTACCCAGGAATATGCCTGAGAAAATAGAGGTTGATGTGACCTCGCTTAACATAGGAGATAATATCCATGTTAAGGATTTGAAATTGCCTGCAGGCGTTGTTTTCTTGCAGGATCCAGAAATGGTTGTAGTATCTGTTGCAGCTCCGATTAAAGAGGAAGCGCCACCTGAGGAGGCGGTTGAAGGCGAGGCGGCTGAAGGCGCACAAGAGCCTGAGGTAATAAAGGAGAAGAAGGAGAAAGGCGAAGAGGAGGGAAAAGAAGCGCCGGAAGTTAAGGAAAAGCCAAAGGAAAAAACTAAAGAATGAGATTGATTGTTGGTTTAGGCAATCCAACTGCCAAGTACAGGGATACGCGTCATAATATCGGTTTTAAAGTCATAGACTCACTTGCTGAGGATAATAGCATAAGATTTAGGACCAATGTTAAGGCAAGGGCTAGAATCGCAAGTGGCCAAATTTGCGGTAGGAGAGTTCTCCTTTTTAAGTCACTTAGATTTATGAATATTTGCGGCTTAAGCCTTTCTCCTTTTATGCTAGAGAAAGATATCGAAATAGGTGATTTACTTGTTATCTGCGATTGTTTGGATTTAGCCTTCGGAAAGATTAGACTTAAAAATAAAGGTTCTGATGCGGGTCATCGCGGAATGCGTTCAATAATAAATGCTTTAGGCAGAAATGATTTTAGTCGTTTAAAGATTGGTATTGGAAGATGTCTTGATGCAAGCTCTGATGTGAGTGAATATGTCTTATCTAAATTTAATCCGAGAGAAAAAAGAGAGTTTCCTCAAATTATTGAAGATGCAGAAAAAAAAATTTGTGAATGGATAAAGAATGGGGGTTAATTGATTTATGAATAATTATGAAGCAATGATCTTGATGAGGCCAGATTTATCGGAAGAAGAAAGAAAAGTTGTGTTTGATAAGATAAGGGATGCCATCGACAAAAAGGGCGGCCAGATAGAGGTCTCTGATATTTGGGCTGAAAAGAAGAGGCTTGCCTTTAATATTAGCTCTGCCTTGACAAGCGGTGGCCTAAAAAGATATGGCGAGGCCTTATTTTATTTAGTTAACTTTAAAATAGCTTCAGAGGCGATAACTCAGTTAAGAAGCGAATTTAAATTAAATGATTCAATAATTAGGGTATTAATCGTCAAAAGGAGTCAGGGCTTAGTAAGCGTCAAAAGCGCAAGCTAAATTGTGCCCTCATTGAGGGAGAGATAACATGGCTAATTTTAACAAGGTGTTTTTAATCGGAAACTTAACCCGAGATCCTGAACTGCGCTATACCCCTTCAGGTACTGCTGTAGCCAATTTGCGCATTGCTACAAATCGCAGATTCAAAGATAAAGAAGGGCAGCAAAAGGACGAGGTCTGTTTTGTTACGGTTGTTACCTGGAATAAACAGGCTGAGGTATGCAATCAGTATCTCCAGAAGGGCAGGCCAATTTTTGTGGAAGGAAGATTGCAGTCGCGTTCTTGGCAGGCGCAGGATGGAAGTAAAAGAAATGTATTAGAAGTTAGGGCTGAACGTGTGCAATTTTTAGGAGGAGCTTCCAAGGGACAAGATGCATCAGTCCAGACGACTGAAGAAAAAGAACCAGCTAAGCAAGATAGCGTCCAGACAGACTATGGTCTAGATCCTTCCTGGTCAGTGGACGAGGATGTTTCTTAGGTTCACATATAACCTTTAGTTCTACATAAATAGCCAATAAATTATGTGCTCATCAAAGGAGGAAATAATTGTTTAAGAGAAGGAAGCTTGATAATAAGTTCAAGAAGAGAAATTTATTTTTGAGGAAAAAGGTCTGTAGATTATGTCGGGATAAATCCATAGAGATGGACTATAAAAATATAAAATTTCTCGAGAGGTTTATCAATGAGCGCGGTAAGATTATCTCAAGCCGCATTACAGGTAATTGCGCAAAACACCAAAGAAGTTTAAGCCAAGCGATTAAAAGGGCTAGATTTGTAGCATTGCTACCTTATACACGCTAGGCCCTATAAAATCACATTCATGATTTTCGCAGGGCCCTATAAGAATTCTAGAAAAGCAGATTTAGCAAAAGGATTAAGACAATGGAGATTATATTACGTAATGATATCCCAAAATTAGGTAAGGCCTATGATGTAGTTAAGGTTAAAGCTGGTTATGCAAGAAATTATCTCTTACCCAAAAATTTAGCCTTTAGAGTAACGCAGGCTAATTTAGAAAAAATCGAAAAAGAAAAGAAGGCTAAAAAACTGGCGGGAGAAAAAGATAAGAGTCATTATAAAGAGATTTGTAGCAGCTTAAGCGGAAAATCCTTTACTATCCCTGTTGCTACTAACGAAGAAGAAAAACTCTATGCAGGCGTTTCCAAAGAAGAAATAGTAGAGGCAGTCAAACTTGAGGGCATAGACATCCAGCCGAATAATGTACTAATGGAGCAGGCTATTAAAGAGTTGGGTATTTATGAAATAGAAGTCCGTTTAAAATATGACATTGTAGCCAAGATAAAAATTTGGATAGTTAAAAAATGAAGAAACGCGCTCAAAACACTAAACAGAAAGAACCAACAGTGTCAGCCTTACGTACTAACCCTAATAACATAGAGGCAGAGATGGCCCTGTTAGGTTCAATGATTATTGATGAAGACGCGCTCCATGCTGGCATGGAAGTAACAAAAGAGGAATATTTTTACAAAGAGATTCATAGGAAGATTTTTCGTTCTTTAGTAAATCTTTATAGTCACAGCAATGCAATAGATTTAGTCACACTTGCGGATGAGCTGAAGAGGCAGAAGGTGATTGAAGATATCGGCGGGGCTGCTTATCTTACAGAATTGACAAATGCAGTCCCTAGCACAACTAACGTAAGTCACTATGCGCGTATTGTAAAAGAAAAGAACGTACTCCGGAGCCTTATTACTAATGCCACACGCATTATAAGTAGTGCATATGAGGCAGAAAATAAGGTTGATGAAGTCTTGGATCATGCCGAGCAGTTAATCTTTGACATAAGCGATAGCCGAATAGAGTCTTCAAATCTGCCGCTGAAAGAGGTTATTAAGAATAGTATTGAAACGATTGATAGGCTTTATCAGCGCAAGGCGCATGTTACGGGCCTGCCTACAGGATACAGTGATTTTGATGTGCGTACAGCAGGACTGCAGGCTTCGGATTTTATCGTGATTGCGGGACGTCCTTCAATGGGTAAAAGCTCTTTTGCCTTGGGCATTACTGAACATCTGGGCTTGGTAGAAAAGATACCTGTTGCATTTTTTAGCCTTGAAATGTCTAAGGAGCAGCTAGCCCAGCGCATGATCTGTTCACATGCCCGCGTTGACGCCCACAGAGTAAGAACGGGTTTTCTTTCTGCAAGCGATTGGCCGAGGTTGACCCAGGCGGCAGGCAAACTATCTGATGCCAAGATTTTCGTTGATGATACAGCTTCTTTATCTATCTTTGAACTCCGTGCCAAAGCACGCAGATTAAAATCACAACATAATATACAGTTAATTGTAGTTGATTATTTACAGCTTATGCGCGGGCCGTCTAATGCAGAGAGCAAGCAACAGGAGATATCTGAGATCTCACGTTCCTTAAAGGCCTTAGCACGTGAATTAAGGATTCCTTTGATAGCCATAAGTCAGCTATCGCGTGCTGTTGAGTCGCGTACTGACCGTCGGCCACAATTGTCAGATTTAAGAGAATCAGGCGCTATTGAACAGGACGCTGATTTAGTTACCTTGCTTCTAAGGGAAGAGTATTACAATCCTACAGAGGATAATAAAGGTATTGCAGATGTTATTATCGCCAAACAAAGAAATGGTCCCGTTGGTTCAATGAAATTAACATTTATTAAGGAGTATACTAGATTTGAAGATATTGCCCCTTCCCACATCTAAACTTTTAAGTCTTGTTGTCGCATTCGTTATTACGTTTTCCTTAGGTCTCTCAATCTATGCCCAGGATGATGGCGCGGCATGGGAGAAAAAACAGATTAAGGAAATCGACATCATCGGCAATAAGACAGTCAGTTTATCTACGCTTATCTCCAAGATAAAGACCAAGGTTGGCAGTGAATATTCAGTAAAGGTTGCCAGAGACGATATAAAAAGGTTATACGCCTTGGGTTATTTTGATGATGTGCGTATTGAGCTGGAGGAGGTAGATACCAAGGTCAGGGTAATCTTCCATGTTTTAGAAAAACCGATTATAGGTTCTATCCGTTTTAAGGGCACGCGACGTATTCATAAGCGAATACTGCAAGAATCCATGAAGACAAAAGAAGAGACTTACTTGGATAAGCAGAGGTTACGACAGGATTTAGATGAAATAAAGCGAATCTATGCACGCAAAGGCTTTTCCTTGGTCCAGACAAGTTATGACTCTGTTCTGGATGAGAAAAACAATAAAGTCACTATAACGATTAAAGTCGATGAAGGCCTAAGTGCTCGCGTCAGGAGAGTTGAGGTTGAAGGTAATTCTGCATTTCCTGATTCAAGGATTATAAGCCTGATTAAGACAAAGCCTTCGGCTTGGTGGTTATTCAGAAAGGGCTATCTCGACGAATCTACTTTGGAAGAGGATATCCAGCGTTTAGGCGTCTTTTATCGCAGTGAGGGATATAGCGATGTTAAGATAGATAAAGAGATTTTAAGTTTGCGGCTGGGTTGGTACAGAATAGTGTTAAAAATCCAGGAGGGTAAGCGTTATTTTGTAGGTAAGATAACGATTGAAGGTAACGAGTCTTTTTCTTCCGAAGAGATAAAGGAATATTCTAAAGAGATGCGGCCCGATGCTGTATTCAGTCAAAATGGTTTGGAGGTTGATGAATTTAATATTCGCAGTTTCTATATGGATAGAGGATATATATATGCTAAGGTGAGCGCTATATCAAGTCTGAACCAGAAAACAGAAAAGGTTGATATACATTTTAAGATAACAGAGCACGAAATCAACTATGTTAATCTTATTAAAGTCAGGGGTAATATTAAGACCAAGGATGTTGTTATCCGTCGCCAATTGCGTCTAAGGCCAGGAGACCGCTTTGACGGAGCTAAATTACGCCGTTCCAAAGAACGACTCTATAATCTCGGATTCTTTGACGAGCTGGAGGGGATAGATTTTGATATAGAGCCTACGCAGGAGAATAATAAAAGTAATTTGATCGTAGAGGTAAAGGAAACGCACACGGGTGCTTTTAGTTTTGGAGGCGGCTACAGCTCAATTGATCAATTTATTGGCTTTGTTGAACTAGAGCAGAAAAATTTTGACTGGAAAAATTTTCCTTACTTTACCGGCGGGGGTCAGGATTTAAAATTGCGTGCCTCGGTTGGTAGCATAACTGAAATGTTTGATTTAAGTTTTACAGAGCCCTGGCTTTTTGATTATCCAGTATCTTTTGGTTTTGATATTTATAAGGAAAAGCGTGAGCGTGAAACTGATGTTGGATTTGGTTATGAAGAAGATAAGGCAGGTGGCGTTCTGCGCTTGGGAAAAGAATTATCCGAATATTGGTACATAAATACATTCTATCAGTTAGAGGAGATTGAAATCTCCGATATAGATGATAGCGCTACAGCCGATTTTAAGAAAGAGGAAGGGAAAAATCAATTGAGCACCTTGGGTCTAAGCGCTACCTTTGATAGCCGTGACAATATATTCGAGCCTCATAAGGGATTAAGGTCACAGAATAGTTTTGAATTTACTGGCGGACCACTAGGTGCAGATAAGGATTTCACCAAGTTCTCTCATTCTACAAGTTTGTTTTTTCCTTTACCTCGTGAAGCAGTAGCTATGTTTAAAGTAAGATTGGGCATTGTCAATCCTTTTGGTGATAGCGATGATGTACCGATATATGAGCGTTTCTTCGCTGGCGGCTCTGAGACGATTCGCGGATATAATGAACGAAAGGTTGGTCCGATTGATACTGTAACCGATGATCCTATTGGCGGTGAAGCGTTGTTGGTAGGTAATATTGAATATCTCTATCCATTATGGAAGCATATTAGGGCAGCTGCCTTTATCGATTCAGGAAACGTCTGGAGGAAGATGGAGGATTTTTCCAAGGGTGGGTTTAAGACCGGTATCGGGGTAGGTTTGAGGATTAAGACGCCTCTTGGGCCGTTTAAGTTGGATTATGGTTATCCTCTTCAAGTTGAAGCAGGGGAGGAACAAAAAGAGGGTCAGCTTCATTTTAGTTTTAGCCGTGGATTCTAATCTAGTTTATATATAGGTTGCTTTAGAAATTTAAGGAGGAGGATTATCATGAAAGTAACAAGACGTGTTTTTCTGTTAGCATTGGTATTGAGTTTAGTTCTTTCTTATCCTTGCCTTGCGCAAGATAGGATTTGCTCTGTTGATTTGATGCGTATCTTGGATGAATACAGCAAGCGCAAGGACTTTGATGCTGAGCTTGAGACAAAGATGAAAGCAAAGGAATCAGAACGAAATAAGCTGATAGAGGAATTAAAGGAAATCCAGGATAAGATTACCCTTCTTTCAGATAAAGAGCAGGAGAAAAAACAGAAGGAACTTGCCACCAAGAGCAGAAATCTGCAGGAATTTGATCAGAAGATGCGTGTAGATTTGCGGAAATTAAGAGATGAGAAATTGAGAGAGATTGATGCGGATATCAGAAAGTCTGCAGAGGAGCTCGCAAAGAAGGAAGCATGTTCCTTTGTCTTAGTGGACTCTCTCTTCCTTTATGGCCAAAAAAATAGTGACATAACAGACGGGATTATAGAAACCTTAAACAAAAAATATAAGAAGTAACAATGCAACAGAGTCTTAAATTGAACAAGACATTAAAGGAAATTGCCAAGCTGATTGACGGAGAGATTGTGGGCAATGCCGACATAACTATCAGCGGCGTCTGCGGCATAAAAGAGGCCAAAAAGGGAGATATAACATTTATAGCAAATCCTAAATATCTAGCCTTAATGGATGATACAAAGGCTTCGGCAATAATTACAGATAAAGAAGTAAATAGTGCCTCCAAACCCATTGTTCGGGTAGAAAATCCTTCCTTGGCATTTTCTAAAGTAGTTTCTTTTATTTCTAATGATGAACAGGTCAGGCCTAAGGGTATTCATCCTGCGGCAATTATAGGAGAGGCAGTCAAGTTAGGTAAGGATGTAGGTATTGGCGCCTATGTAGTTATTGAGGATGGGTGCGAGATTGGAGATTCAACAGTTATTTATCCTGGTTGTTTCGTTGGCACTAAGACTAAAATCGGCAAGCAGACACTGATATATCCCAATGTTTCCATAAGAGAAAAGATCACGATCGGCAATAGAGTAGTTATTCACAGCGGTAGTGTTATTGGTTCTGAAGGTTTTGGTTTTACTACAGTTGGAGGGGTACATCAACATATACCCCAGATCGGAACAGTGGTTATTGAGGACGATGTAGATATCGGCTCTAACGTAACAATTGACAGGGCAAGGTTTGATAAAACAATTATTGGTAAGGGCACGAAGATTGATAATCTTGTTCAAATTGCTCATAATGTTATTGTGGGTGAGAATTCAATAATTGTGGCTCAGGTAGGGATTTCCGGAAGCACTAAAATCGGAAAGAATGTAATATTGGCCGGCCAGGCAGGTTTAGCTGGCCACATTGAAGTAGGCGATGACGTTATTGTGGCAGGACGATCTGGAGTGACAAAGTCTGTCCCAGCTAAAACAAAGGTCTTTGGTTTTCCTGCCAAGCCTTATGCTACTGCCATGCGGATTCATGCCTGCGTTCAGAGATTGCCTAAACTTTATAATAAGATAGATGAGTTAGAGAAACAGATTAAAGAGTTAAAAGAGGAGATTAAAAGACTCCGAAAAAATAGGTGAAATCCGTGGATATGCAAAAAACAATAAAAAAAGAGATTAGTCTGAAAGGAACAGGTCTACATACGGGGAATTTAGTAAAGGTCAGGTTTAAGCCCGCACCTATAAATACTGGAATCTTGTTTGTTCGCACAGAGTTGCCAAATCGACCTGTAATTCGCGCAGATGCAAATTACATCTTATCCATTGACAAAAACCCGCGCAGAACAAGCATTGGTCAGAATGGAGTCGAGATACATACTATTGAGCATCTTATGGCAGTATTTTCTGGATTGGAAATCGATAATGTTATTGTAGAAATAGATAATAATGAGATTCCGGGCCTAGACGGTAGCGGGACTAATTTTATGCAGGCTTTGCAAGATGCGGGTGTAATTGTTCAGGAAGCACCTCGGAAATATTTTAGCGTAAAAGAGCCTATCTGGATCGAAGAGGATGAGGCCTCTCTTGCTGTTTTGCCTGCTGGCGATTTTCGCATTTCTTATACGTTAAGTTATCCGCATGACCTTTTAAGGGCACAGTGTCTTGATTTTGTTATAAATCCGCAAGTTTTTCAAAAGGAGATTGCGCCTTCGCGTACCTTCTGCTTGGAAGAAGAGGTAGATGATTTAAAACGCAAAGGCCTAGGAAAAGGTGCAACTTATGAAAATACATTGGTTGTGGGAGATAAAGAGGTAATCAAAAATAAACTGCGTTTTGCTGATGAGTTTGCGCGCCATAAGATTATGGACTTAATCGGTGATTTAAGTTTATTAGGTTCTCCTATAAAAGGACATATCATTGCTTTTAAAAGTGGCCACCCTTCGAATATAAAATTATTAATGCGTCTTAAGCAACAGAAGGATAGATACGAATTAGGAGGAGTTACTTCTGCATCCAGCGTTAAATTTCAAGGATCAACTCTGGAAGCAAGAGAGATTATGCAGATATTGCCTCATCGTTATCCGTTCCTTTTTGTGGATAGGATTGTTGAATTAGAAGAGGGCAAGCGCGCCGTAGGCATTAAGAATGTTACGATGAACGATAACTTTTTTGTTGGTCATTTTCCTGGTAGGCCTCTTATGCCGGGTGTTTTGATTGTAGAGGCAATGGCGCAGACTGCCGGGATTTTGATGCTCTATCCGCAAGAGAATAGAGGCAAACTTGCCTTTTTTATGGCTATAGATAATGTAAAATTCAGAAAGACAGTTGTCCCGGGTGATACATTATTCTTGGAAGTCGAGTTAGGAAGGATCAAGAAAAAGACAGGCCAGGTGCACACGAAGGCCTTGGTTTCCGGCAAGGTTGTTGCTGAAGCAGATCTGATGTTTGCACTTGTGGAAGCTTAGAATTATAGATAGGAATCAACATGGACATTCATAAAACAGCAATAGTCGATAAACAGGCACAATTGACCGATGATGTTGAAATCGGCCCTTATTGCTTTATTGGTCCTGATGTTAAAATTGCAAGCGGTAGCAGAATCGGGGCGCATGCTGTTATTGAAGGTCATACGAGCATTGGCAAAAATTGCAAGATATTTACTGGTGCTTGTTTAGGCAGTATCCCTCAGGATTTAAAATATCAGGGAGAGAAGACCTACTTAGAGATTGGTGAGAATAATATATTTCGCGAATATGTCACTGTTAATTTGGGCACGGAAAGCGGTTCCAAGACAGTTATCGGTAAGAATAATCTGCTTATGGCTTATTCTCATGTTGCCCACGATTGTATCGTAGGTGATGAATGTATTATTGCTAATTGCGGAACGTTAGCAGGTCATGTCACTATTCAAGATAAGGCTGTTATTGGCGGCCTTGTTGCTGTACATCAGTTCGTTACAGTTGGAAGGCTATCTATAATTGGCGGTTGTTCAAAAGTTGTTCAGGATATTCCTCCTTTCTCAACCTGCGATGGTCATCCTACCCGCGTCTACGGAATAAATATGGTCGGCCTTAAGAGGAACGGAGTTAGTCAGGAAGAAATTATGCAGTTAAAAAAGTCGTTCAAGATACTGTTCATGTCAAAATTAAGCTTTCCTCATGCCATCGAAAAAGTTAAGGCTCAAATTCGCGTTAGTCAGAGTATATCCTATCTTATTGATTTCATAAAAAACTCTAAAAGAGGCGTATGTCGATAGAAGGCTCGATTGGTTTAATTGCTGGAAACGGAGCATTCCCTTTAATGTTTTCCTCTGCTGCCAAGACTAAGGGCTATAAAGTCTTTGCTGCGGCAGTTAAAGGGGAGACAAAGCCAGGATTAAAGACAATAGTTGATGATATGCTTTGGGTCGAGGTCGGGCAATTTAAGAAAATGGTAAAGTTCTTTAAATCAAAAGGCATAAATCGCGCTGTCATGGCAGGTCAGATTAGTCCACGTCGACTTTTTGATAAAAGGATTAACTGGGACGAGGAGTTAAGGCATCTGTTAGCTAATATCTCCAATAAGAAGGCAGATACTATATTTTCTGCTATTGCGGATTTACTCTCTAGGCAGTCAATAGAGTTGATAGATTCAACCTCTTTTTTGAATGAGAAAGATTTGCCTCAAAAAGGAGTCTTGACTGCAAGGAATCCTTCAAGAGAAGAATCAGATGATATTAATTTTGGATTAGATATTGCAAAGAGGATCGCAGGTTTAGATATAGGCCAGAGCGTTGTTATTAAGGACAAGTGTATTATTGCTGTTGAGGCCTTTGAAGGGACCAACGCTACAATAAGGCGTGCTGCTAGATTAGTTGGCAAGGGTACAGTTGTAGTAAAGGTAAGCAGGCCGAATCAGGATATGCGTTTTGATGTCCCTGTTATAGGGCCTGAAACAATAAAACTTATGAAGGCTGTTGGTGCGACTGCAATAGGGATTGAGGCAGGCAGGACCGTTGTCATCGAAAGCGAAAAGGCAGTCAATTTAGCCAATAGATTTAATATAGCAATAACTGCAGTTTAATTCTTTAATTTTATTAAATTTCAGCTTATAATTAAGGAATAGGTTTCCAGACAGAGGCCTATTCCTTTAATTTTGAGGTTTTTGGCCTTAGTGTGTTATAAGTAATGAGGAAATGCGCCTGTAGCTCAATTGGATAGAGCGTCAGTCTTCGGAACTGAGCGTTGCAGGTTCAAGTCCTGCCAGGCGCGTTGTTGATAGCTAAACAATGAAAATCTTTATTTTATTTTGCGTTCTATACTTTATCATTGCTTATAGCCTTAATCTGATTGTAGGATGGCGCGTAGGCTGCAATAGGCCCGAGAATGTATACGGCGCAGGCTATGAGGCAAGCCGCAAGCGCTGGACTAAATACAAGACCATTATTCTCTTTATTGCCGCAATATTGGCTATAATCGCCACAGCAATAGTAAAAGTAATGAGCAGCAACTAGAAAGACAGAGATTTTTTCATGCAAGGAGCGCAGTTTATATGAAAAAGAGCCAGTGGATAATGATGTGGTTTTTGCCGCTTATCGTAATAGGAGGACTATTTGTTCCTATCCTGGGCTATCTTGTTGTTGCGATGATGGTATTTTTTCTTACGTTATCCTTTTTTAAAGGCCGTTACTGGTGCTGGAATCTATGCCCGCGGGGAGCTTTTTTGGATATTGTTCTATCCAAGATTAGCCTAAAAAGACCTTTGCCTAAGATATTCCTGAAGCAGTGGTTTCGTTATTCTTTGTTTATCTTGTTTATGAGTTTTCTGATATTTCGTCTCATTCGCGCAGGCCAAAATCCAATTCTTATTGGCTCGGTCTTTGTTTTGATGTGTTTGTTGACAACCGTTATTGCAATTATCCTAGGTATTATAACAAGGCATAGAGGCTGGTGTGCAATATGTCCTATGGGGTTCTTGCAGGAGAGGATAGGTAAGGCGTCTAGCTTGAAAATAAAGAAGTAGTTGTAAGTTAAAGCGTTGATAGTTTTAGATAATTAGTTTATAATATTGCAAATGGGCCACTAGCTCAATCGGTAGAGCAGGACACTCTTAATGTCAAGGTCGAAGGTTCGACTCCTTCGTGGCCCATAGATTTTTTGCAAAGCGAAAAATCATCCCGAAGCCTACCTAATCAATGTTAGACGCAAAGCGTCAAAAATTTACAAGCGTTTAGGCGAGGGGCAAAGAAAGTGAAAAAATACGAAATTATCGAGCACACTGCTGATATTGGCATTAAGGCATATGGAGAAGACCTGAAAGGGTTATTTTCCAATGCTGCAGTTGGGATGTTTGATATTATAGTTGGTAAGAAACGAGACTCGACAGGCAAAAGCCAAAAATTTGAGATAGAGAAGCAAGCAGAGAGCGTTGAGGATCTTTTAGTTGAGTGGTTGGGAGAGTTGTTATTCTTATCCTCTATCAAGAATATAGTTTTTGAAACATTTAATATAGAAGAATTAGACCAAAGGCATATAAAGGCTGTTGCTGTCGGAACCGATTTAGGAAATTATTCGATAGAGACTGAAATTAAAGCAGTTACCTATCATATGCTGGAAGTAGTTAAAAAAGATAATTGTTGGCAGGCGCAGCTGATTTTTGACATATAAAGAATAGCTTATGGGTGGCAAAACCTGGCAAGGCCCGATAGAAAAAATTGATGATTACTGCTGGCGTATACCAAAGAGTTATAAGTTTGGTATGCGTGTGCCGGGCATTATTTATGCTGATGAAAAGCTAATCAAAGATATTCGCAATGATCAGGCAGCAGAACAGGTTGCTAACGTTGCCTTTCTGCCGGGGATTGTTAAGGCCTCACTTGCTATGCCTGATATCCACTGGGGATATGGGTTTCCAATTGGCGGTGTAGCAGCGACAGATATTGAGGCAGATGGAGTTATTTCGCCTGGCGGCGTAGGTTTTGACATCAACTGCGGCGTCAGATTATTGCGCTCAAATTTCACTTTTGAAGATATAAAAAGTAAATTAGAGACGTTAGTAATTGCTCTTTTCCAAAATGTACCTTCTGGGGTTGGTTCAAAAGGTCAGATTCGAGTCAGCCAAAGAGAGGAAAGGCAGATTCTAGTTAAGGGTGCGCGCTGGGCAGTGGAGGAGGGATTTGGCAGCGATGAGGATTTAGCTCACACAGAGGAAAGAGGCGAGATGACTGGCGCTGATCCGGATATGATTTCAGAGAGGGCCTTTGAAAGAGGTAAGGCACAGTCCGGTACTTTGGGCTCTGGAAATCATTTTATGGAAATCCAGATGATTGATGAGATTTATGATGATACAATAGCTAATAGACTAAATCTCTTTAAGGGCCAGATTACTTTAATGATTCATTCTGGCTCACGTGGTTTTGGCTATCAGGTCTGTGATGATTACATAAAGAGATTAATGCCCGCGTTAAACAAATACAATATAAAAGTTCCTGATAGACAACTAGTTTGTGCACCGGTTAATTCTGTGGAAGGAAGGTCATACTTGGCAGCTATGAAATGTGCGGCAAATTACGCTTGGGCAAACAGGCAGTGCCTTATGTATTTGGCGCGAGGGGTATTTGAAAGAGTGTTTAATAAGTCATATGCTTCGATGGGCATGAACTTAATCTATGATGTTGCCCACAATATTGCTAAGATTGAAACCCATAAGGTTAATGGTAAAGATAGGGAACTCTGCGTTCATCGAAAAGGAGCAACGCGTGCCTTTGGGCCAGGTCATCCTGCATTAACCAGTGATTATAAAGACATGGGTCAGCCAGTTATAATCCCAGGAGACATGGGCAGGAATTCATACTTGTTGGTTGGTACGGCGAAGGCAATGGACGAAACATTTGGCAGTTCATGTCACGGGGCTGGCCGTCTTAAAAGCAGGCATGAGGCAAAAAGGAATTATAATGCTTCTGAATTGGTTCAGGAGTTAAAGAAAAAAGGCATTGTTGTAATGGCTTCCAGTCGCGGCACAATTGCAGAAGAGGCGCCGGGAGCATATAAAGATGTTAATGATGTTGTAGATGTAGTGCATAGGGCTGGCATTGCCAAGAAGGTATGCAGAATGCGGCCGTTAGGCGTTATAAAGGGGTAAAAATGTTAGATATAAAATTTATCAGAAGTAATCCAGACATAATTAAAAAGGCGATAAAAAATCGCGGCATGAAGCTAGATATTGATGTTTTGCTTAAAGCGGATGAGACACGCAGGGATAGAATACAAAAACTCGATAGTTTGCGTCAGAAAAAAAATGAAGCAAATAATGAGATAACAGCTCTTTTGAAACAAAAGAAAGACCCCAAGGGAAAAATTAAAAAAATGAAGGTCGTAGCAGAAGAGATTAGCAAATTAGAGGCGCAGACAAGAGAGATTAATGGTAAATTAAAAGGGCTACTTTTAAATGTCCCCAATATCCCCCATGAATCCTTGCCTGTTGGAGATGCCAAGAAGAATAAGGTTGTTCGCAGCTGGGGTAAGATCGAAAAATTTGATTTTAAGCCATTGACTCATTTGCAAATTGTTGAGCATCTGGATATTATTGATTTTAATCGAGCAGCAAAGATTTCCGGTTCAAACTTTATCCTCTATAAAAAGGATGGCGCAAGGCTTGAACGTGCCCTGATTAATTTTATGCTTGATTTACACACTAAGGAAGGCGGCTACACTGAAATTTTTCCGCCATTTCTTGTTAACCGGGCTGCAATGACTGGCACAGGCCAGCTTCCAAAATTAGAAGAAGATATGTATCATCTAAAAGATGATGATTTATTCCTTATCCCTACGGCAGAAGTACCGGTTACAAAC
This sequence comes from Candidatus Omnitrophota bacterium, assembly GCA_018830005.1. Classification (NCBI taxonomy): domain Bacteria; kingdom Pseudomonadati; phylum Candidatus Omnitrophota; species Candidatus Omnitrophota bacterium. The sequence continues at coordinate 220,982 of JAHJTE010000003.1, read as the reverse complement.
ATGCATAGAGATGAGGTGTTGAAAGAGGCTGATTTACCGATTTATTATACAGCTTACACTGCTTGTTTCCGGCGCGAGGCAGGTTCATACGGCAAAGATACAAAAGGGCTTACACGCGTTCATCAATTCAATAAGGTAGAAATGGTCAAATTTGTAAAGCCAGAAGATTCTTACGGTGAGCTAGAAAAACTGGTTCTTGATGCAGAGAAGGTCTTGCAATTATTAGGCCTACCTTATAGATTGGTCTTGCTTTCAACACAGGATTTAAGCTTTGCCGCAACTAAATGCTATGATCTTGAGGCCTATGCAAAGGGGAGCGATACATACTTAGAGGTATCAAGTTGTTCTAATTTTACAGATTTTCAGGCCAGGAGAGCCAATATTCAGTATAGACGGACCTCTGATAAGAAGTTATCCTATGTACACACTCTCAATGGCTCTGGTATTGCCACAGCCAGGACAATGATTGCAATTTTAGAAAATTACCAGCAGGCTGACGGCTCAATCAAGATTCCGGAAGCCTTAATCCCTTATATGGATGGGAAGACAAGAATTAGCAAATAAAGTAACGGCTCAAACCCGGGCCTTTTCTCGCCTTAGTGCTCTTATATTAAAGCTGACACTAGCCTTTGTTTCTATTCCATTGATTATTTCTCTAACAGTTTCTTTTCGGGATAGGCTTTCTTCTTTAGGCGGAAATTCTTCGCAATGTTTTTTCTATGGGATTATCTCTTATATTATTTTACATTTTTTCATTTACAGGCCCATTTCATTCTATAGAAGAGGACAGTTGATATTGCGGTTTCTATTCGGTTTTTTTTCACCCCTGGTAAAAGTGGCCCCATATCTTTTGCCAATTTATTCTATACTTGTTATTAGCTGTTTTCTTATTCTAAAGCTCGCTTTTAGTCTTAATCCAGGGGCTAATATATTTTTATTCTTTATCTCTTCTAGTCTGACTTTCCATCTTGTAATAACAGCGGAAGAATTACGCGATAAGGAAGTAGGCCTAGCCAGAGCGAATTACTTTTTTGGTTTCACGATTATCTATTTGGTTAATATCTTGATGCTCGCTGCAGGCCTGCATTTCATGTTTGATAAATTCTCGTTTTTAGAATTTTTAAGTCAGGCCGGCAGTGGATCTTTAGTAATATATCAGAATATATTCAGGCAATTATTTGCTTAGTATAGATCTTCCATCTTATTTAAGAGATGGGAAGTTAAAGAATTTCTTAGAAATTTTTGGAGAGGTGGCTGAGCGGTCGAAAGCGGCAGTCTTGAAAACTGTTGTGGGCGTAAGTCCACCGGGGGTTCGAATCCCTCCCTCTCCGTTAAATTTTTACGACAAGCAAAAATTTAACGGATGCCGTGGAGGCTTTCGCGAGGCGACAAGCCGAGCAAACCGAAACGACGCCGCCACCAATAAATTATTATCTTTTACCACTCCTGATTCATTGCTTTCCAAGTAGTTACAAATACCATTGCGAAATTAATTGTTTCTTGTGTCCAATTAACGACCATTTTTATAGACACCAAATTTTCACCTTTCTAACTACCCATTTCAGGAGTATAATTAAAAAAACAGGGAGACAGAGAATGAAAAGAGGAATAGTAGTGTTTCTATAAATATTTAAAGAGGGGATAAAAATGCCAAAACTTATTAAGAAATTGTCAAAAGCCGCCGGTCTTGCGCCAGGGACTTTAGTTCATATAGGCGATAAGAGGGAAGGAGAAGTGAAAATTACAGTTATTGACTATAGCGAGACACAGTTTCAAGAGAAGGTGGCCAAGGAAGCGCAAGAATGCTTTTCTTTTAAGGACACTCCTACAGTCACTTGGATTAATATAGATGGAATACATAGGATTGATGTTATAGAGAAAATCGGAGAGTGCTTTCAGCTGCACCCTCTTACTTTAGAGGATATCGTAAATACTGGTCAGCGTCCAAAACTAGAAGACTTTGATAATTATATATTCATTGTATTAAAGATGCTTTATGTCGACGAAAAAGACAAAGATATAAGGGCAGAACAAGTAAGTTTAATTGTCGGAACCAACTTTGTAATTTCTTTTCAGGAGAAAGAGGGGGATTGTTTCAACCAAATAAGGGAAAGGATACGTCATGCCAAGGGGCGTATACGCAAGATGGGCGCAGATTACCTTGCTTATAGCTTACTTGATGCAGTAGTTGATGGCTATTATGCTATCTTAGAGAGAATAGGCGAAAATATTGAGTCAATGGAAGGCAGGGCGTTGACTAACCCCGTACCTAAGACCTTGCAGGCAATTCACGATTTAAAAAGCGATGTCATATTCTTGCGTAAATCAATTTTTCCTTTAAGGGAAGTGGTTAACAGATTGGAAAGGACAGAGTCTAAACTAATTAAAAAGCAGACTGGCGTTTTTTTAAGGGATGTATATGACCATGCAATTCAGGTTATTGATGTAATAGAAACATTCAGAGATATGAGCTCAAGCATGCTGGATATTTATTTATCAAGCGTGAGTAATAAAATGAATGAGGTAATGAAGGTCCTGACTATTATCGCCACTATATTTATTCCAATTACTTTTATTGCCGGAGTTTATGGAATGAATTTTCAATATATGCCAGAGTTAAGTTGGAGATGGGGATATTTTGGCGTATTAGCTGTTATGTTTTTAAGCGGCGCTTACATGTTAATTTACTTTAAAAGAAAAAAGTGGTTATAATCTAGCCCAAGATTAATTTTTAATACATGCCCACTAAGAAAACTCTATCTATTTGCATTATTTTTCTTATTTTAACCTTTCTTCTGCTTACCTTTTGGTTATTATTTACAACTAAGGCTTCGGCATTTATAGTGAATTTTTTTCTAAGACACTATTTGCAAGCAAAAGCTGTCAATTTCGAAAGAATAGAAGGGACGTTAATTAAAGGCTTATACTTTCATGAGGTGGAAATTAAAGATTTAAAATATTTGCCTGAAGGCAGTACCCTTAAAATACAAAAGCTCCAATTCAGTATAAACCCTTTTAATCTATCAGGGTTATATGTAGATATATTTAATGGGAGGCTAAGATTGCCTGATTCAGAGGCAACGCTTTTTAATGGAGAGTATAAAAACGGCCTATTTGATATTAATGCATATTCTAAATATCTAGGCGTTCGCCAGACCCTTGATTTATTTGTTAAAGATAAAGCCTTAGAAAATATATCAGGTTCAATAAGCGAATTGGATGTTTATATAAAAGGTTCATTTTTACAGCCGCAGTTTAGCGGCCACTTTCATATTGATAGGCTTTCGCGAGATGGTTTCTCGTTGTTAAATTGCCCTAGCGCTTTCAACATAAGCATTAAAGATATTGAAAATAATATTAAACTCAATGGAGAATTAAATCTCCAACAGGGCCTGATTTCAGCACGGAGCACGACTATGAATATAACCTACTGTAAAATATTATTTTCAGGCAAACCCAATAAGCCAGTAATCGATTTTAAAGGCAATTCAGTAGTAGAAGGCGTTAAGATTCAAGTAGTATTGAGGGGGGCGATTGAGAAGCCCCAGATAAGGCTAGCATCAGAACCGCCTAAGTCGCAGGCACAACTGTTAGTTATGTTGGCAACGGGAAAGAGTTGGAAGAGTTCTGAGACAGCCATAGCAGAAGGCAGAGTAACGCCTGAATTGGCAGGTGATTTAATAGATTATCTTGTCTTTGGTGGTGCCGGAAATAAAATAGCGAATCAATTTGGCATATCAGTAAAATTTGATGGCAAAACAAAAGGAATCGGAATCACAAAACAGGTGTCTGGTAATACAGAAGTAAGTTATGGAATCGAACAGACTCAAGAGGGAGATGAAGGCGCAGACACAACGCATAAAATAGGTGTAGGTCAAAAAATAACTGAGAGTATTTCCGTTGAAGGAGAAAGAGAAACAAAATATAATGAATCTACCAAAGAAGAGGAAGGGCCACAAGCAGACGACAAACTATTATTAAAGTTTAAAAAGCAGTTTTAAAGAGGTGGCTATTATGAATTGGAAATTGATACTCATATTGATTCTGCTGCTTGTTTTAGTAATTTTTGCAGCTCAAAATTACGAGATTGTTGAAATTAAGTTTCTGTTATGGTCTTTTCAAACCAGCAGAGCGATTATAATTTTCTCAACTCTAGCAATAGGCTTTATTGTGGGATGGGCTAGTCATTATCTAAAAGAAAAATAAAGTAGGTTGTTATAGTTAAGTTTAAAAGGGGGGTTAAAGATGAAGAGACAGATGTTAGTACTTTTAGTGTTGTTGTTAGGCCTTTATGGATGCGCCGTTGGCTTTCAAAGTATAAATGATGGAGAGCTGGAGATCAGGGGAATTAAACGAGAGATGAGTAAGGAAGAAGTAATAAAGCTAATAGGAGAGCCTAAAGCAAGAAGCACAATAAGTATTGATAAGGAGGAGTATGAGGTTTGGAATTATCCTATTCAAAGATTATGGGCTGGCAAATTTAAACCCATGGGTTCTTATTATTATCGGGTGCTATTTTTAAACGGAAAGGTTAGCAGATGGAATAAGGTAAAGATTTTTGCACAGTCTTCCTATGAGCTTGAAGAACCGTCCTCAAGCGATACACAGGTAAGAACAATTAAAATTTTCGAGAAAGATTAAAAAATTTAGTATTTCTGTAGTTTTTTGTGTTCAGCTAAGGTGGGTATCAACTAAAGAGGCTGAGCCGTCTCTTTTATAAAAAGGAGATAGTATGAATTTATTATTATTCATAGTCGCGATTATTATTTCTTTCATAGCAGTAAGAATTGGGGCTATTGCTTTTCAATTAACAGGCTTAGAATGGTCTTTGGCTAAGTTTCAGGCACTATCTTGTTTTACTGGAACAGGCTTTACTACAAAAGAAGCAGAATCTATTACGGGAAATCCTCAAAGGCGCAGAATTGCTTCAGTACTTATGGTATTAGGAAATGCCGGTCTTGTGACACTAATTGCTACTTTTGCTAATTCTCTAAGAGTAACTACTGTTATACCAAAGTTTACAATCCCAATTTTACATTTAGTTTTACCAGTGAGTTTTTTGCCCTTAGTTAATCTTGCGATTATTTTAATTTCAGTTTATGTTATTTATAAAGTATTTACTCGCACTAAATTTGCCAGGAAACTAACAGATTTTTTAAGAAGAAATATTGTAAAGAAAGAGTTGGTTAAGCCTGTATCTTTTGAGGAGCTTGTTGTCGCAACCGGTGGCTATGGAATAAGCCAGATTGAAATTTGCAAAGATAGTCCTATAAAGAATAAAACAATTATGGAGTCTGATTTAAGAGTGAGGGATATTAATGTTTTGGCTATAGAAAGAGAGGGAGCAACAATTCCCAATCCTTCTGCAAATGAGAAATTTAATTTAGGCGACAGAATTATATGTTTTGGGAAACTTGAGAATATAAGAAAGGCTGTCTGCTTGGAGCGCTGATATTATCGCTAGTTTACGCTCAAGAAAAAAGATCGTGTTAATTTTTACTTTTTTCCAAGGAGTGATAGTATTAATTCTAGCAGTTATTGCTTTTTTTAAGATCGTCACTCCTTCGCTATTTATTATACTTGTGATTTTCTTTAGTGCTGACGGAGCATTAATTAATCCTGCCTGGAGAAGTCGGTTTTTTGATCTTATTGACAAAAATAGAAGAGGTGCGTCTAGTAGAGAAGACACGCAGTAGAGAGCTTTTTTATAATATGATTAAAGGGAGTTTTCCTAAGGGTAGCCGGTAGCCTAGACAAAGCTAAAATTTACTTGACAAAACCAATTTTTTATTTATATTATATGTACATATACTCATATAGTTACATATATTATTAGAACTTTATAAGAAAGTTAAATGCCATGGGTAAGAAGCGATTGTCGCAGGGGTTAAGGAAATATGTAAGGCGTCAGAAACTCATTATCAAAAGCAGCACCGAAAGCAACGAGGAGAAGCGCCGTTTAACGAGAGAGCTCCTAGATAAATTATATAGGCCAATTTTATGAAAATTTTCCTGTTTAATCGTAACTATTATTAGATTTTTTAAGGGTGGAACAAGAGCTAATTATGCTCTTTTCCGTATAATTCTTGAAGAAAGCACGTAAGGGGAAAATTGCAATGCTACATTGGGGTTTCCCGCCGATTATAGGTGGCGTGGAAACCCATTTGTCTTTATTGGGCCCAACACTAGTAGAAAGAGGATATGCGGTTAATCTTTTGACAGGGACTGTTGCCAATGAAAGAGTAGACTATGAATATAAGGGCATGACTATAAAACGCTCTCCTTTATTCGATCTTAATTGGCTATTCGAGAGAGGACTTGAAGGACTAGAAAAAGAAATTAGGGATTTGATCAATATGTTTCTGGACACGACAAAGCCGGATATAATCCACGCCCACAATATGCATTATTTTAGTAAACTTCATGCTGAAGTTTTAAGCACCTATGCAAAATCGCATAGTATTCCACTTGTCTTGACTGCGCATAATGTATGGGATGAAGGTAATTTTTTAGACCTGACTTTGAATATTGGCTGGGACCATATTATTGCAGTAAGTGAATATATAAAGTTTGAACTTATGGGTATCGGTATCCCGGATAATAAAATTACGGTTGTTTATCATGGGGTAGATGTGGATAAATTTAAAAAGAAAGATTGCGTCCAAATTCTCAACAAATACCCTGCGCTTAAGAATCGCAGAATTATTTTTCATCCGGCAAGATTAGGATTAGCCAAAGGCTGCGATGTGAGTATTAAAGCCTTGAGAATAATAAAGAAATCAATGCCGAATATCCTACTTATACTTACAGGGACAAAACATATTATAGACTGGGGTGCAACCCAACAGAAAGATATTGCCTATTTAGTTCATCTGGCAAAAAAAATACATGTAGAAAAGAATCTATTTGTAGATATGATACCATATGATATTATGCCCCAATTTTATAATATTGCAGATGTGTGTATGTACCCTTCTAATTCACAAGAGCCTTTTGGTATAACAATACTAGAATCATTAGCGATCGGCATTCCAATAATTATTACAGCAGCGGGGGGCATGCCCGAGATTATTAAAGATGGCCATAATGGGTTTATTATTAAAATAAGAGACTATAGAGAACTTGCTGAAAAATGCCTCCTACTTTTAAGAGACAAAAAATTGCGAACCGAACTAGGAGAAAATGGCAGGACTCTTGTGAATGAAAAATATACGAAGGAGGTTATGACAGAGAATACCATAGAAGTTTACAAAAAAATCCTAAGTAAATCATAATATGAAAAATAAGACGTCTTTATTCTCAAGATTAAAATATCTAATCTAGATTTTTTAAGAGAGTAAGAAGGTGGTATATGCAACTTAAAAAAGCGCGCCAAATATTAAAATCTTTAGCTGATGACACTCGCCTCAGAATTATAAATCTATTAAGCAAAAAAGAGTTAACTGTTAGTGAGCTTTGTAAAATACTAAATAAAGCTCAGCCAAATATATCTAAACATTTGACTCGATTACGTTTGACGGGTCTGGCATCAGATAAACGAAGAGGCTTAAACGTTTATTATCGCTTGTTGAGGTCACAAGATAAGGCCTACAATTCATTGCTTAACTCTATCACGATAGGATTAGCGCAATTAGAGATTTTTAAGCAAGATTTAGCTAAGTTAAGCAAATTAAAAACAGACCGAAAATAAAAAAATCGCAAGAGGAGACAAAAAGCAATGAGCAGAGACTTATTAGTTGTTCTAGTATTGACGTTGAGTTTAATGATGGTTTCGATTTGCGGCGTATTGTTTGCTCAGGAGGAGGAAATAGGATATATCTACGGCATAGTAAAAAGCGTTTCCCCTGATTATATCACAGTGACTGAATATGATTATATTAATGAGCAGGAAATAGATACTACCTACGTTATAGATCCTGCAACAGAGTTAAGCAACGTAGATTCGCTTGAGAACATCAATATGGGTGACAATGTCGGTATTGATTATATAATTAGAGACGAGAAAAGGGTAGCCAAGATTATCATCGTTTATAAGGAATCTTATGAAGAGGAATACAAATCTTCAGAAATAGAGAATTCAGAAAGCGAAGAGCCTTCCATAGAAATAGAATATTAAAGAGGCTAAAGGCAAAAAGTTAATTATGGATAAAATGGAAATTTTAGCGAATTCAACTTTGCAATTAGTTTTCCCCTTAGAAGGATATGGTTATTTCCTTAAGGAAGTCTTAAACAATAAGAACAGATGGCATACTAAGATAGTCTGTAGCATTTTAAATGGAGATTCTAGGCAATATGTATCCACGACCTATGCAAAGCTAGATGATTATTTAAGGCTTCTTGAGATTACAACCTATTTAAAGTGTATCAATAAGATATGTCCTGAAATTACAATGATATATCCTAAAGATAAGACTGTGATCTGTGATTATATAGGTGAATTTCTATCTGATTATTTACTAAATAATCCCTCTGATATTATTATGAGTCTGACTTCAGTTTATAGCTATCTTCGAGATATCAATTCTATTAATCTAGACTATAAGGAATTCCTTGCTCCCGCAAATATTAAAGCCTCACTTCAGTTGAGCAAAGAATTCTCAGAAGATTTTGAATTTTTACCCAAGGTTAGGGCTATTATAGATAAACTTGAGAAATCAAATATTAAATTCATTTATGGTTGTGGCATAGAAGACCCTCATATATGGAATTTTAGAATTGTAAGAAGCGAAAGTAAAATTGAAGCTTTGACTACCGACTTTGACTACTTCTGCGATACTGTTAATTGTTTTTGGGAATTGGGTTATCTATATGCTACAATTAGATGGTTTAAGAAAACTTCGTCCCCTCTTGCTTCTCAAGCAGAAAAGTTTCTGCTTTCTTTAGTCGAAAATCAAAATTTAAAGGGTAAATTTATGTTTTGGCTAGGAGTTTTATCTAGTTATTGTGGCTACAAAGATAGTTTGCTCAATTTTAAGATAAATGGAAGCATAGACAGATTAAAAGAGCAGTATCGAATAATTAAACAATTGGATGATAAGATTTATTATTTAGCAATTAGGTTATTGAAAGAAGATGCTTCATGATGTTCTCAGCGGAAATTTTGTCTCTATCTATGACTTAGAGTGAGTAAGTCTATATTATAAAGTTAGGCACCGGTGAGTAAAAGTTTTGAAGGGTGCTGATAGCCATATGTATAATTATAATTTTGCTCTAAATTGGAAGGATACATTAGAGGAGCAATTTATAACGCTTCTTAAGAAAGCTTGTGAAGACCGCAAGCTTTCTTTTTTATGGATAAACAAAAAAAATATCATTTCAATAATCAAGCAACTTAAAGAGAATAGATTGAAGATAGATGCTCTTCTTGACGGCGAGGCGACATATAATAAAAAAGGAGATATATACGCTAAGCTATGTTATGCTGCCAAGGATGCAGGGGCGGCAATTATTAATGATCCGGATAGAACAAGGATAGCTATAGACAAGTCTGTTTCTCATTTTGAACTTATTAACGCAGGAATTCAAACTCCCTATACAGTTATAGTTCGTAGTTGGGAGCCTAGAAATAGAGGACTAGCTCAAGAGACAAAAAAGAGGCTGGGAATACCATTTATAATAAAACCTGCTTGCGGATACGGACAGAAGGGATTAATTAAAGATGCTCGCGGAACTATAGAAGAGATTGCAAAAGCGCGCAGTTTTGATTATGAAGATAATTTTTTGCTTCAAGAGAAAATTATTCCTATAAGGCTTGGCAATAAGCGTGCCTGGTTTCGCCTATTGCATGTCTTTGATGCTATAATACCTTGTTGGTGGGATGACCAGACAAATATCTACGAACATGTTAGCGAAAAAGAATTTTATACTCATGATTTTCTTAAGCTTGTAGAGATAGTTGCAAAGATCGCATCTTTGTCAAAAATGGTCTGGTTTTCTAGCGAGATAGCAATTGATAAAAAGAAAGATAGGAGACGTTTTGTATGTATAGATTATATCAATGATCAATGCTGCTTAAATACAAAATCCGAAACAAGCAGCGGGCTACCTGATAATATAGTTAAATATATTACGCGCCATATTGTAGAGAAAACTTATGATTTTATTCATAAGAAGTCAGTGGATAGAAGATATAAAGTTTTCCTTAAAGGCGCTACTATTGAATTAAAAGGCTTAAGTGTCCCGTCGTCTTTGTTAAGGCAGGGTTATCCTTAAGCTAAATGGAGATATAGGAAATGGATAAGAAAAAATTCCTTTTTGTATCCTTGGATGGATTTATTGGTGATATTGCCTGGCAAGTTATCAAAGAAGGACATGAAGCAAGATATTTTATAAGAAATGAGAGCAATCAGGATATAGCAGATGGGTTCGTTCCTAAAGTTGAGGATTGGAGAAAGGAAGTTGATTGGGCTGATGTTGTAATTTTTGATGATGTTTTAGGATTGGGTAAAGAGGCGCAAAATTTAAGGAAAAACGGAAAATTCGTAATCGGTGGCACAGAATATACGGATAGACTCGAAGATGATAGGACCTTTGGTCAAGAAGAATTAAAGCGAACGGGGATTAGCATATTACCTTATAAGGAATTTAGTGATTTTACAGATGCAATAGGATATGTAGAAAAAAACCCAAACAGATATGTAATAAAACCAAGCGGAGAGGCACAAAATTTAAAGAGAATGTTATTTGTAGGTGAAGAAGAAGATGGCAAAGATGTGATTAAAGTCTTGGAGGCCTACAGAAAGGTTTCTACAGATGACATAAAAGTTTTTCAACTTCAAAGACGAGTGACTGGCGTTGAAATAGCTGTTGGGGCTTTTTTTAACGGTTCGCAATTCGTCCACCCCATTAACATAAATTTTGAACACAAAAAGCTTTTCCCTGGCCAGATAGGCCCATCTACAGGTGAGATGGGTACTTCTATGTATTGGAGTAAGGCCAATAGGCTTTTTAATGCCACATTAGCTAGACTGGAAAGTAAATTAAGGAAAGAGAGATACGCAGGATATATAGATATTAATTGCATAGTTAATGCAAATGGTATTTATCCTTTAGAATTTACGGCTCGTTTTGGTTACCCTACTATATTTATTCAGCAGGAAGGCATCCAAATGCCTATGGCTGAATTTTTATTTAATTTAGCTTGCGGCAATTTAAAAGAATTCAAAACAAAAAAAGGATTTCAGGTAGGCGTGAGGATTGTAGTACCCCCATATCCTTTTAAAGACGAAGACACTTTTGATAGGTATTCAAATAATGCCGCTATACTTTTTAAGAAGCAGTATTACGATGGCATTCATATTGAAGATGTAAAGAATATAGATGGACAATGGCTTGTTGCTGGTACTATGGGGGTGGTCCTTGTAGTAGTTGGTATTGGCCAGACTATGAAGCAAGCTCAATCTCAGGCCTATAGCAGAATAAAGAATATCATAATACCCAATATGTATTACCGTACAGATATAGGGAATAGATGGTTTGAAGATTCAGATAAACTGCATACATGGGGTTATTTAAGAGAAGCCTAAGCTTAAAAATAAATTAGGCTTTTATTTTAGAGGGTCTTAACGTGAGAGTAAAAAACAAAAAAAATGAAGTTAATCCAAAAGGGTTATCAAAGTTAATCTCTTCTGAAAAGACAGAAATATTGTCTAATTGGATTAAGCTTATTCAGGCGCAAGGCGGAAGTTATTCTAATGTATCGAAGTCTGAATTGCATGATTTATGTTCTGAATTTTTATCTGCATTCATTGAGATTCTAGAAAAAAATAATTTCTTGAAACTACGCATGTTTTTAGAAAAGCTTAGCCAACTTCGCAGTTCTCAGGGATTTAGGCTTTCTGAAGTACAGCGGGCTTACTACTCATTTTATGAGTCTGTAAGGCCGATGATAGAGCAGTGGCAAAAGAAGGCAAGAGTGCCAGAAGGATCAATAGAGAGAGTAAGTAGCATTATGATTGATACATTATTTGAATTATCAGAGGCATATTATAAGAGGCTGAATGAAAAAATAGATGGATATGTTGATGAGGTAGAACACGCAAATTTAAAACTTAAAGAAACGTCCATTAGAGATGGGCTTACGGGTTGCTATAACCATAGATATTTTTTGGATACTTTGGATTTGGAAATATCGCGAGCAAAAAGATATAAGCGGCCTTTTTCAATTGCCATATTCGATGTTGATCACTTTAAAAATTTTAATGATAATTTTGGCCATCCTTTTGGAGACGAAGTTTTAAAAGGCATCGGAAAGATTTTGCAGGAGTCTTTACGCTCTAGTGATAGCGTATTTCGTTATGGAGGAGAAGAATTTAGTATTATTTTTCCCGAAACCAAAAGAAGAGAAGCCCTGTTGATTTCTGACAGGATAAGAGTTAAAATAGCTAATAATTTGTTCCGTATAAAAAGAAAAAAGGTTAACGTAACCATTAGCGGAGGCGTGGGAGAGCTCAATGAGCAGCATCCAGATAGAGAAACTTTGATTTCCAATGCAGATAAGGCCTTGTATTTGGCTAAAAGACATGGAAGAAACGAAGTTACGGTTTACAAGAAGAGATGATTAAAAATATACTATTAGCTTTTATACCTATATTTGTAGCAGTTGATGCAATTGGAGTGTTGCCAATATTTGTTTCTCTTACTCGTGGTTTAATAAAAGAAGATAAATCCAAGATTATAATTCAATCGATTATAACTGCTCTTTGTTTAGCCGTGGGTTTTATATTTTTAGGCAAAGGTGTTTTTGAATTTCTTGGTATAAGTCTAGGGGATTTTATGGTAGCAGGCGGTGCAATTTTATTTTGTATAGCTATAATTGACATACTTAGCCCCGGTAAGCGTCGTCGCCTGCCGGCTAAAGAATTAGGAGCAGTTCCTTTAGGCACCCCCTTAATTGTTGGTCCGGCTGTTCTTACTACCTCTTTAATAATTATTCCTGAATACGGCTTATTTGCAACATTGATCGCAATTTTTCTTAACATTCTTTTGGCTGGATTAGTCTTCTCGTCATCAGAGATTTTGATAAAGAGATTAGGCGAAGCAGGAAGTAAAGCCCTATCAAAAGTTACAAGTCTGCTACTTGCTGCTATTGCTGTTATGATGATAAGAAAGGGCATAGTTTATATTTTGAATTTGTAGATTATTTGTGATTAAATTGTGTAGGACTAATCCTGTGAAAATCGGGGATTTTCACAGGGTCATCTAAAGTGAATACACAGGAAAAAGTTGTATAAAGTTGTGTAACATATGTAAAGGTTAATTATTTGACAATAAAAGACTTATGTTATAAACTATTATCCTACCGAGAGTTAGAGAATTTAACTTAGAAGACTTCCTTCCTTTCCGCCATTCTATATATAGCTTACGGAAGAGAAGCAATATTAATAAATTATGGATCAGCAAATCATGCCGTAACTAATTTCTATCTTAGATAATAATAAGGCTAAAAGGCTTGATTTATTTAGTAAGGAAGTTTAGAAAATGTTTAATAAAATAATTGAAGAATTAAGGCATCATGCACCGTTTACATTTTTTGGGGCGCTTACTGGAATAATCGTTATGTTGTTTGCTCATAAATTGCCTCAGCAGGTTTCTTACAATGTCTTTTATATACTTCATCCGATTCACGTTGTTTTAAGCGCCATTGTTACTGCTTCGATGTATGAATTCTATAGATGCAGCGTTAATCGAGCGAAATGTAATTTAGGGACTTTATTTATTATCGGTTATGTGGGTTCTGTTGGTATAGCTACTTTAAGTGATTCCTTGATTCCGTATCTAGGAGAAACCTTGCTTAACCTGCCAGCAAGGGACGTCCATTTAGGTTTTATAGAAGAGTGGTGGTTAGTTAATCCCTCGGCAATTTTAGGTATAGCAATAGCTTATTTTAAACCAGCAACTAAGTTTCCTCATTTTGGCCACGTATTGTTAAGTACCTGGGCTTCGCTTTTTCATGTTATTATGGCAATGAGCGGTACTTTAGGTTGGCTCTCATATGTGTTTATCTTTCTGTTTATATTTCTTGCCGTCTGGATACCCTGTTGTATAAGTGATATAGTATTTCCGCTATTGTTTGTGAGGAAAAAATAGGAGCTCCCTCGTCTACCTTAAGATCCGAAATTTATGTATAAATTTTGGAGAGGTACTGAAGTGGTCATAACAGGCCGCTCTCGAAAAGCGGTTGGGACGTAAGTCTCACGTGGGTTCGAATCCCACCCTCTCCGATAATCTTTTAATTTAGAGGGATTAGATATTGGTTATTAGAAGGAGACAGAAAATGGTAAAAACTAAAAAGAGAATCTCAAAAGACAAAAAAATAACTTGTAACGTATGTGGACTTATTTTGAAGGTTGATAATATATGCGGCTGTGTTGAAGAGTGTGATGTTATTTGCTGCGGCGAACAGATGAAGCTGAAGAGGAAATAGAACAGTTCCCAGCTTGCTTAAATCCTTTAATTATGATACAATTTTGACACATTTTCTATAGCATCTGCGATGATCTGTGTATAAAATCGGAGAGATGCCAGAGTTGGTCTAATGGAGTCGCCTGCTAAGCGATTGGTTTGCCACAAGCGGACCCCTGGGTTCGAATCCCAGTCTCTCCGCCATACCTTTTGGTTCCTACCATTTTTCTCTAGCAATAATTCTGCAAATTTGATTTTTCTCTTTGGCGATTGATGATATAATTAAAAGAGACTATATAGGAGGGAGTATGAGAGGATTCGGTATAGCAGTATTTTTGTTAATTTTTATTGCTTCTCTATCCTATGCTCAAGAGAGAAAAGGGGTAGAGAATTTATTGGATCAAATAGAGAAAAGGGGCCAGGTTTATAGCGAGGAAGAAGCTATAGCAGGCCTTGAAATTAGCTATGATTTTGAGATGGGTTCAGAATATACCTCTTTTAGTTATGAAGAACCGCCCATAAATATAGAAGATGAAGGCGATTTCTATGGTGTGTTCGGTGTACTTACGCGTCGTTCAAAAAGCGATTGTCTAATAAGTCGTGTAGAAGGACGCTTTGCATACGGCCGTGTTGATTACGATGGTTCTTTAAGTAACGGTACCCCCCATACAGATGAAGGAGACGATTATACTGCTGAAATTCGAGGCCTATTAGGTCGGGATTTTCAAAGAGCAGATTCTACTATAACTCCTTTTGTTGGATTCGGATATCGCTATTTGAATGACCAGCTTGAATCTATCTATGCATACGAACGCGAGATAACGTATCTTTATAGCCCTGTTGGTTTTGAGACGTCGACTCCCTTGGGCCAGGATTGGACATGGGGTGTGCGGGCAGAATACGATATCTTCTGGTCCGGCGTTGTAAAGAGTCATCTTAGCGATGTCGACGCCAGCCTTAACGATTTAAGGAATGAGCAGGATAATGGTTATGGCGTGCGTGGTTCAGTTTATTTAAAAAAGAAAATCAATGAAAAATTCCAACTATCGATAGAACCATTTTTCCGCTACTGGGAGATCGAAGATTCTAATCTGGCATTGATTACAGTTTCTGGTACAGTTGTTAGTGCAGGCTATGAACCGGCAAACAGAACTAAGGAATATGGCCTTAAAGTATCGCTAATTTGGTAGAAGATATAAAGTGGTAATATATAATGTGGACAGCTTAATGCAGAAGAGGCAACTTTCTAAGTTTGAAAGTTGCTTTTTTGTTTCCAATGTAGGATGATTGGATAAAAGAAATGTATAGAATCTTCAAGAAGCCATTAACAATAATTTGTCTAGTCTTAATCGGATATTTAATTTTAACTGTCTTTTTTACCTATCCTTTGGCTGCTAATTTCTCTAGGGCAATTGTCGGCGATAAGGGAGAGGCTGCGCTTTTTCTTTGGAATCTATGGTGGGTAAAATTTGCCCTACTAGATCTTAAGACAAATCCTTTCTATACAGACTATATTTTCTATCCTCAGGGTATAAATTTAGCCTTACATGAATTTACATTCTTGAATGGATTGATGTCTATTCCCCTGCAATTACTCTTTGGCTTAACTATTTCATATAACATCATTGCTGTGTTAAGCTTTGTCCTCTCAGGCCTAGGAGCTTATTTATTAATAAACTATCTTACGCGTAACAAACTGGCATCATTTATTGGTGGTATTATTTTTGCATTCTGTCCATATAAATTTGTGCACCTGTTAGGCCATATGGACTTAGTAACTACTCAATGGATTCCATTCTATATCCTTTTTCTAATTCGCATGACGAAGGAGAAGGAAGCTAGATTATATAATGGGATTTTAGCCGGGCTTTTCTTGTTATTTAATGCCTTATCCGCCTATTATTATTTTGTTTTTTTGATTATTTTTACAGGATTTTATCTGGTATATGTACGTTTATCAGATAGGAAACTTATCTTAAATTCCTTATTCCTTAAAAATTTTTTAGCACTCATTATAACTTTCTTTATACTTTTTCTACCTATTCTAATATCTTCAATTAGCTATACAATTAAAGAAGGCCGTACTGAACCAAGAGGTCTAAAAGAAGCTCTTTACGCTGCAGATTTATTTAGTTTTTTTGTTTCCTCGGACCAACATTTCCTTATGGGAAGATATCTAGGATTTAACTCCGGAGAAAAAATGGCTTTTCTTGGCTTTACTGTTATTATTTTGACAGTTTTAGCAATAATTAAATTTTACAAAAAAAGAGAAGTTAAATTTTGGTCTCTTACTCTTATTATATTTCTTTTACTATCGTTAGGTCTATATCTTCATGTCGGAGGCAGAAAGACCATTGTCCCTCTTCCTTTTTTCATTATTTATTTTTTCCCACTTATAAAGAATCTTAGGGCCCCAGGGCGGTTTATCATAATGGCTATATTAAATTGTGCAATTTTATCGTCTTTTTTCCTGAGTTTTATCTTTGATAGATTGAAAAAAGCATCGCAAAAGACTTTTGTCGCTCTTGCTGTAATAGCATTAATCTCATTTGAGTATCTGTCGAAAATTCCCATGCAATACACAAAGGCCCCTTCTGTTTATGAGCATATCAGAGAAGATGAGGAGGATATTACTGTTTTAGAGATACCGCTAGGATGGCAGAATAGCTTTCAATTACTCGGTGCCGATAGCACATATATTATGTATTTTCAAACTATCCATGAAAAACGGACATTTGGCGGTCTTGTCTCAAGGTTTCCTGACAATAGAGTAGATTATTACAGTAATCTGCCGGTTATCAGTAGCATCATAAACCTACAGCATAAGAAAGATTATGTTTTTCCCGCAGATATTATTGAAGAACAGAAGATGGCAGAAAATTTCAAAAACTTCTTTAAGGTAAAATATATTATAATTCATGCACCATATCTAGATAGCCCAGTTCATAAGTATATAAAAGATGTTTTTTCTTTAAATAAAATATACGAAGATAATAAAGTGGTTGCTTATCAGATTAGCGATTTTAAATAGGAAAAATTATTAAAAAAATAAGATACCACTAGCTATATTTACTCTAGTTAATAAGGTCTATCTATGAGGGAAGGGCAATAGGGTTATTAAATAGGGTTATCGAGGCCCAGGTAAGAGTAAATGATTAATATTCCTGACTTCTATAAAAGCAAATTAAGTATAATTTTGTTATTTTCTCTAATTGCGTTTATTTTTACCCTTCCTGTATTTCATAATTTCGATAATTGGGGTATTCAAGATTGGGATCAGCATTTGTTTTATAATGCCGTCCCCAGGGCTACTATTCTAAAATATCATCAGTTCCCTCTATGGAATCCATATTATTGTGGTGGAATGGATTTATTGGCAAATCCTCAGTCAACATTCCTTTCTCCAGCATTTCTTTTAGTTTTACTATTCGGCGTTATAAGGGGCATAAAGATAGAAATTTGGCTGCATCTTGTTATTGGAATGTTTGGCGTTTTTCGCCTAGCACGATATTATAGACAGAGTCAGGCTGCAGCAGTCCTATCTTCTTTTGTTTTCATGCTTAGCAGCATGTATGCCTTAAGCATTACTGCAGGAATGAGTACCTTTTTGACGATAGCCTTTATACCATGGGCAATTCTTTACTATTTGGAATCATTTTCTAATTTAAAATACGTCTTTTTAAGTAGTTTATTTTGCGTGTTAATGTTCTTTGCTGGCGGAGTTCAAGTATTAATTATTACTTTAACTTTTATCGCAGCGCATTCTTTTTTATCTGTATTGTGTAGGCAACATAGATTAATTAGAGCACTAAAGACTCTAGTCATTATTTTGATTATCGTCTCTTGTTTAAGCGCCGTTAAATCTCTTCCTTTTCAAGAGCTTGTGTTGCAACGCTATCGATTTACTACTGAATACGATGGTTTCAGTCTAAATTCTTTACGTTTTGGTTTATTTAGTCGTGATCAATCCTTAGCTGCGATAGCTAAACTCCCAGAAGGCATGTCTGGTTTTATTAATGGTGTCAGCTATGCTATGGATGAGAATGGTATGTATGTTGGGATAATTCCGTTTCTGCTGTTTTTGATTGGACTGGGGCTATTCTTCAAAAAGAGAATAGTTTTGGTATTGTCTTTTCTAATCTTTCTATGGCTTGGTTTTGGTAATCGTATCCCGTTTAGTCTTTGGGAACTGCTTCATCGTCTGCCGATATATAACTCAATGCGGGTGGCGCAACGATTTCGGTTCGTGTTTATGTTATGTTTATCAATTTTTGCTGGATTTGGGTTTGATGCAGTGAGTTTGTATATTAGACGCATTATTGTCAATAGATTCATAGTGCGATTTATTATGCTGACCATCCTGTTTGTTGTTTTAGTTGACCTTATGTTAGTTAATTCAGACGTATTAAAAGATGCCTTTCCATTTCCTCCACTAAAAACACTAAAAAGTGATACCTTTCGACAGGTTGAAACAACCGTATTACTATATGAGGAAGATTTTTGTATCAGCTCAAATAGAAATTTTTTCTACTATAAGGATGATGGATGGGGATTATATCCTGGTTTTTTGTGTAACATCGGAGTTATAAATGCATACGAACCACTTTTTGTACCTACGAATGTCGCCTCAATGCATTCTAATAATTACAAAGGAGAGGTTTACCTTAGAGGGACACAAGGTGAAGTACAGATTAGCAAATGGTCACCCAACAGGGTCAGGGTAGATGTTAATGCGTTAAGTAAAGGTTATTTAGTGTTCAATCAGAATTACAATTCTGGATGGAAAATAAAAGGAGGCAGGGACTATAAGACAGTATCACTAAATGGATTGGTGGGGACTGTAATTACTCCAGAAGATAAAGAAATAGAGTTTTATTATTTATCTGATAGCTTTATAATCGGATCGACTATAAGTTTAATAACATTTTTATTTATTATAATTTTATTATTGAAGACCCGTAGCAGGACTGCAGCGGAATTTAATAATTTAATAGGAGGAAGGAGATTATCTAGCTTTAAGATAGTCTTACTGTTGTTTGTTTTGTCTCTGTTTATTCTGGTCAGTAGTAATATCCTTATTAAAAGAGATGAGAACCGTCTAGGTTATATTTCTGGAGTTGATCAATCTGATTTGGTAATAGCTATAGATTACGCCTCTGAGGGTAAATTCAAAGAGGCACGAAAGCAGTATAAAAAAAATGTAGAAAACAACAGATTAAGCGCTGCTTCTAAAAGGGCATTAAAGGTACTAAAGGATCTTAATAAGGCAGTCATAGATAAAGATTATGTCATTCATTTGTTTAAAGGTGATAAGTATTTTTTGGAAGATTTTCAGACAGGAGATCATGAACGGGCGATTAAAGAATACAAGGCGGCCATGGAAATAAACCCTAATTATGCCGAGGCCTATGTTGGTCTTGGTGGTGTTTACTATTATTCAGGCAGAAAGAAACAGGCCATACCTTATTTTGAGAAAGCCCTCCAATTAAATCCAGGAGACAGTGAGGCTTACTTTTTGACCGGCAGTAGCTACAGGGAATTAAGCGAGGTTGAAGAAGCTAGGGGAGATTTAGTGAAAGCCAAAGAGCTGCATGAGCGAGAAGAGATTTACTTTAAAAAATCTGTAGAGTTAGACCCTAAAAATAGCAGTTCTTGTTGTAACCTTGCTCAGGCTTACAAGGTATTGGGTGGATTCAAGTATAGAGATGGAGATTTATTGAAGGCCAAAGAACTGTATGAACAGGCAGAAATTAACTTTAAAAAAGCTATAGAGTTAGATCCTGAAATTTCTGTTATCTATAATTATCTTGCTCAAACCTACGTACTACTAGGTAAAACTTATAGGGAATCAGCTCAAATGGGACTCTATTATTCTCCTGGCGCTGCACAAAGAGGGCAGGCTATAGCCTACTTGAAAAAGGCTATACAATTAAACCCTGATGAGGCCTCTGCCTATAGATATCTTGGACAGTCTTATAGAGACTTGGCACAAATCGAAGAGATCAAGGGAAATTTGAAAAAGGCAGGCGGGCTTTTCGAGCAAGCAAGAGATAGCTTACAAAAAGCAAAAGAGTTGTACAGACTAGAAAGAAATTCTAAAGAGGAGAGATTCCTAGAAGATTATCTTAAGTTAATTCCTTGATTATTTCCGCCTGTCTAGTTTAGACTTGTAAAAATTTGACAAACGATGTAATATAATCAATATTAATAGAGACAAATGCGCCCATGGCTCAATTGGATAGAGCACCAGTCTACGGAACTGGTTGTTGTAGGTTCGAATCCTACTGGGCGCGTTTTATGATAGGATGAATGAAGTGAAGAAAATACATGAACTTTTTATGCACCAGGCTTTGAGAGAGGCAAAGAAGGCCAGCGGACATGAGGATGTGCCAGTAGGAGCGCTTATTGTCTATGAGGATAAGATTATCTCTCGAGCCTGCAATCAGGTCGAACTTTTGCACGATCCAACAGCACATGCAGAGATGATTGCCTTGACAGCTGCGACTAATTTCTTTAAGGCCAAATGGCTGAAAAAATGTTCTATGTATGTTACTATAGAGCCCTGTTCTATGTGTGCCGGAGCATTGGTTTTGGCACGTATTAAAGAAGTATTCTTCGGAGCAGCCGATCCTAAAGCAGGCGCTTGTGGTTCTGCGCTTAATATTGCTAACAATTCAAAATTAAATCATCGCATTAAGGTAAAAAGCGGGATCTTGAGCCAAGACTGCGCTGCATTGCTTCAAGAATTTTTTAGGAAGCAGAGATTAAAGCAGGCTGCGCTAAATAATTGATAAACAGGAGAGGTCGCGTAGTGGCCTAGCGCGCGAGTCTGGAGTACTCGTGTACCGAAAGGTACCGTGGGTTCAAATCCCACCCTCTCCGATGATCCTTTAATGTTGATGAAAAAGATTACTTATTCTTGTTTAAATTTTTTAGTTGTGCTATAATTTTTTTGTTGTTCCTTTAAGCTATCTTTAGATCTTACCCAATCTCATGTCTTATATAGTCTTTGCCCGTAAATGGCGACCACAAAATTTTGATGAAGTTTTAGGTCAGGAGCATGTCGCAAAAACACTCAAGAATGCTCTCAGTTCAGAACGCATAGCCCACGCCTATATTTTTTGCGGTCCGCGGGGAGTGGGAAAGACTTCTACCGCCCGCATTCTTGCCAAGGCCCTCAACTGCCAGAAAGGGATTTCTTCCAACCCTTGTAATAAATGCTCAACTTGCGAAGAGATTTCTAAAGGCACAAACCTTGATATCTTAGAGATAGATGGTGCTTCTAATCGCGGCATTGATGAGATAAGGCAATTGAGAGAAAATGTTAAGTTTTCTCCTTCTTCCGGAAGATTCAAGATATATATAATAGATGAAGTGCATATGCTTACTACTGAGGCGTTCAATGCGCTTCTAAAGACCCTGGAAGAACCACCCGAACATGTTAAATTTATTTTTGCTACGACTCAAGCATATAAAGTGCCTTCAACAGTCCTGTCTCGTTGTCAGCGTTTTGATTTCAGGAAGATCCCTATCTTAAAGATTACACAAAAGTTAGAAGAAATAATCAAGTCTGAGCATGTCAAGATTGATGAAAAAGTCCTGCTTTCCATTGCAAAGGCCTGCGAAGGTTCGCTACGCGACGCAGAATCGATTCTTGATCAGCTTATCTCTTATAGCGCCGATAAGATATCGCTTAAAGATGTAAGTTCTGTCTTAGGCCTAATTGAACAGGATGTACTTTTTGAATTCAGCAAGAGGATTATTCAAAGTGATAGCATTGCACTGGTAAAACTGTTAGATACCTTAATCGCTGGTGGTAAAGATTTGAGTAAGCTTTTGGATAATATAATTGAACATTTTCGAAATCTTATGATAGCAAGAATTAGTGATTCGTCTAAATTAACAGGCATTGTTGATTTACCTCAAGAATTTATTGAGGCGATTTCCAAACAGAGCCAACAATTGAGCCTAGACAGAATCTTGCATATTTTAGGAGTCTTGATTGATGTTAAGGCGCTGGGAAAGAGAATTAATTCTTTACGTATACCACTTGAAGTATCTCTTGTAAAATTAACGTATAAGGCGCATAATCAAGATAAGAAAGCTCCTGATGTCGAGCCGATTATAAGAACAATACCGACTGTTATAAAGAGTGAACGTGGTTCGTTTATGATTTCAAGTGAGAAAGAGCCTACTAAAGAGGATACTCCTGATGTAGGCAACAAGGAGACAGCTAGCGTTAGCCTGGAAATGATAAATTCTATCTGGAAGCAATGCCTGATTGCTATTGGCAAGAAGAAGATGTCTGTAGCCACATATCTAGCAGATGCTAAGCCTCAGAAGTGCCAGGAGGATCTAATTACCTTAGTTCTTCCTAAGACCTCAGATTTCCACAAAGAATTCTTAGTGCATAAGGAGAACCGCGAACTTATTGAGCAGACTTTAGGAGTTCTGCTGCAGGCTAAAATTAGAATAGATGTTATTATCGGTGATAGAGAGGTTCAAGAGCCGGGCGGGACAGATGATTTTCTAAAGGATGTCTTAGATACATTTAAAGGCAGGGTGATTTAGATAATGGCAAATTTTCCTCCTACCTTAGAAAATCTTATCAAGGAATTAGTAAAGATGCCTGGGATAGGCAGAAGGAGCGCGCAACGCATTGCTTTTTACATACTGCATTCTGTGCGTCCCGAAGTTAAAAGATTGGTTTCGGCAATTATAAGGGCAAAGGAATCTATTTGTTTCTGCAAGGTATGTAATAACTTAAGCGATAAAGAAATCTGTTCTATTTGTCAGGACCCGGCTCGGATCAAAACCGGTCTTTGTATTGTTGAAGGTCCCAATGATGTAGCTGTTATTGAGAACGCAGGTACTTTTAAAGGCAGATATCATGTATTGTTAGGTTCGATTGCTCCTCTTGAAGGTAAGGGGCCAGAGGATTTAAAGATTGATGATCTCTTGCAGCGCATAAAGCAAGAGGGGATAAATGAATTGATTATAGCTACTGATGCTGATACAGAGGGTGAAACCACCGCTTTATACCTAACCAAATTTCTTAAACCCACCGGCGTAAAGATTACTCGTATAGGCTTAGGCATTCCTATGGGAGGTAATATCGAATACGCAGATTCCCACACAATAAGCCAAGCCTTAGAACACAGAAAAGAGATTTGTAGCGAAAGAGCCTAATTTAAGTAAAATCTTATCTGATTGTTATAAGCACTTCGAATCAAGCCCATTAGAATAGTATGATAGGATGATTTTACTATCATGAATAGAACTTTATTTGAGAAAGTGATTTCCCGTAGAGATTTTTGTAAGGCCTGTCTTCTAACAGGAGCAGGTCTTGTGGTTTCTCCGTTAGTTCTGGATTTATTGAACAGATCTAGCCAGGCCGAAGAAGGAAAAGGAGGCATGGGCTTTCTCAATTCAAAAGAGGCAATGTTTTATGAGAAGTTAGATGAGACAACAATTCAATGTCATCTCTGTCCGAGGAATTGTGTGCTCAAAAATGGAATGAGGGGTTTTTGTAAGGTAAGAGAACCACACGATGGTAAACACTATACCCTCGTATATGGGAATCCTACTGCAGTACATGTTGATCCCATTGAGAAAAAACCATTGTTTCATTTTTTGCCCGCAACCTTGGCATTCTCTATTGCCACAGCAGGTTGCAATTTCCGATGTAAATATTGCCAGAACTGGCAGATCTCACAATTTCCTCCTGAGGAAACCTCAAATCAATATCTACCGCCTAAGGCTGCAGTTGAAGCCAGCATGAAATACAGATGTCCTACCATAGCTTATACTTATAGTGAGCCATCTATATTCTACGAATATATGTTAGATACAGCGGAGATTGCACGTAGCCACGGCCTGAGAAACATCTATCACTCCAACGGATCTCTTAACCCCAAGCCGGCAGAGAAACTCGCAGCTTATCTGGACGGAGCTAATATTGACCTGAAAGGTTTTACACAGGAATTCTACAGCAAAATTCCAGAAGGGGATCTGGATACAGTATTAAATACTATAAAGATTCTTAAAAAGAATAGAGTTCATGTAGAGATTACTAACTTAATAATTCCTTCTCTTAACGATGATATGGCAACGATAAGAAAGATGTGCAAGTGGTTGAAGAGTGAAGTAGGTAAAGATGTCCCTGTCCACTTTTCCAGATTCTATCCTACTTATAAATTGAAGAATATTTCCCCTACTCCCCTAAAGACTCTGGAGGAGGCAAGAAGAGTAGCGATGGAAGAAGGGCTTTTGTTTGTTTATATCGGCAATGTACCTGGACATGAGGCTGAAAACACATATTGCCCAACTGACGGCAAGCTATTGATTCGCAGACTTGGCTACAAGATATTAGAGAATAATATTGTAAATGGAAAGTGCAAATTCTGTCAAACAGACATATCAGGGGTTTGGTAAAATAAGGATTAAATAAATGAAGAAACAGCTTAGCTTTGCCTTGATATTAATCGGCTTTAGCGCCATGGCCGGGCAAATCATCTTGATGCGTGAGTTTCTGGTAGTCTTCTACGGAAACGAACTTTCCCTGGGTATTACATTGGCTAGCTGGTTATTCTGGATGGCGCTAGGAAGCTGGGGGCTAGGCAGGTGGATGGTTGAGCGGATTAGTCAAAGGTTAGTTATTTTAAGCCTGGGTGAAATAATATTAGCATTTATCTTGCCTCTAAGTGTTTTAGCAGTCAGGCTCGTTCCTTTATGGCTACATTACTTACCAGGTGAGATTATTGGGGTTCTTCCTATGAGTTTGGCTACTTTTATTTTATTAGCACCCATTTGTCTATTGGGAGGATTTCTTTTTGTTTTAGGTTGCCAAACCTATAAGACTCACGTAGAGCTTGATGATTCTAATGGAATCAAGGCAGGTCCTGCTAGAGGAGGGGCAAGCCAGATTGGTTACGTATATATTTTAGAAGCCATAGGAGCTTCTGTGGGAGGGTTGATAACCAGTCTTTTGTTAATCCGCTTGCTTTCACCTATCTACATTATGTTTTTACTTAGTATATTGAATTTATTCTCTGCCTTTTTGCTGTTGCGCAAGAGGAGGACTTTGGCTATTTTTTGCGCAGCGCTTATTATTGTATTCATTTTCCTTATTTCCTCAGGCCAGCTATATTTACTACGTCAGCACTCCTTAAGTCTGCAATGGAGGGATTACAAACTTCTGACATCGCAAAATTCAGTATATGGAAATATCGCCATTACCAGGAGGAAAGAACTTTTTAGTGTTTTTAGCAATGGATTATATAGCTTTACTGTGCCAGATGACTTTAGCAGTGAAAGCAAGGCTCATCTTCCGCTTCTTCAACATCCTGATCCTAAAAAGGTTTTGCTGATAGGAGGTGGTTCAAGCGGGCAATTGCAGGAGGTATTAAAACATCCGGTAGAAAGAGTAGATTATGTTGAGCTAGATCCTTTGCTAATTAGCTTGGCAAGAGAATTTCTTCCGCCGAATGAGGCATTAGATGATCCCAGGGTTAGGATTATAACGAATATGGATGCAAGGTTATTTATCAAGAGGTCAAAGGAGAGTTACGATGTGGTGATTATAAATCTTCCGTCTCCCAATACTGCCCAGCTTAATAGATTCTATACTAAAGAATTTTATGCTGAGGCAGAAAATGTTCTAAAGTCCGATGGAATCTTATGTTTTTCGATGCAATCCAACCCTAATTATATCAGCACAGAGCAGAAGCAACTTTACCTTACATTAGAAAGGACCTTAGAGAGTGTTTTTTCTCAAGTAGAGATAACTCCGGGTGAGACAAATTTCTTTTTTGCTTCAAATAAGAAGGGAATACTTACTTTAGACTGGCAGGTCCTGATAGAGAGGCTTAAGAAGAGAAGCATTCAAGCAAGGTATGTGAGGGAGTACTATCTCTTTAGCGAATTCTCCCAAGAAAGGATAGATTCTTTTAAGAAAATGTTGGCTCAGTCAAAGGCAGGGGCTATCAATACAGATTTTAAGCCCATTGCTTATTACTATAATTTAGTCCTCTGGAACACATATTTTAAATATAATTTAAAAAAGCTATTCAAATTTATAAGCCCTAAAAAGATTTATATTGCAACAGCATTTATTTATGTTCTTCTGCTCTGGCCTATATGGTTTAGGATTAAAGGCAGGAGGTTTGCTAATTGGGGGGTTCTGACTTGTATGGGAACTACGGGCTTTGCGGAAATAACATTTCAGATTATAACCTTGCTTTCATTCCAGGTTCTCTACGGATACGTCTATTATAAATTGGGGATTATCTTAACTTCTTATATGATAGGTTTAATCTTTGGCAGCTGGTGTATTACGAAGAGATTGGAAAAACAAGATTATGAAATTTCATTCAAAATCAAAACAGAGAATTATAAATTGTTTTCCAAGACGCAGATAGCAATATTTATCTATCCTTTAATGCTGCCGCTTCTATTTTGGCTATTTTTAAATCTAAAAGGTAGATTTAGTTTTTGGCTGGGCTCAAATATTATATTTCCGCTATTGCCTCTAATCCCTGGTTTTATTGGCGGATTCCAGTTTCCTTTAGCCAATAGCTTAAATCTTGAGGCTAACGCTCTGGGAGTTTCTCGTTCAGCTGGCCTTACCTATGGTATAGATCTTTTTGGTTCATGTCTAGGTGCAATTCTAACCTCTATATTTTTAATTCCTATGCTTGGGATACCCCTGACATGTCTTTTAGTTGCGGGATTAAACTTGGCAGGATTAATATTGCTGAAAGGCTACTCTCTAAATACCTCTGCAGAGAAGA
Organism: Candidatus Omnitrophota bacterium; assembly: GCA_018830005.1. Classification (NCBI taxonomy): domain Bacteria; kingdom Pseudomonadati; phylum Candidatus Omnitrophota; species Candidatus Omnitrophota bacterium. The sequence goes on along the minus strand of JAHJTE010000003.1, from coordinate 193,788 downwards.
TATAGATTTCGCATTTACCAGTTTTCCAGGCATCAGGCGCTATTCCTGCTTTACTAGCGCAGAGTGAACTCATAAATTGTTCTTTAGTCCAGCCGGTTTCGGTTGCTACCTGCGGCAGATATACACCACTTCTAAAGAAATCCTTAACAAGCACACCGTGTTTTCCTAGAATTATTTCATCATGATTAGTAATCTTTTTTAATGGCGATAAGGCAGAGATCTCGATGTCGATATCGGGCAACTCATCTTTTGTGACTGAACTAAAACGCGGATCCTCAGTTGCAGATGCGATCGCCATATCCCTGACCGTTAAATACAACGCTTTTGTCCCGATAATGTTTCCAATGCAACCCCGTAGTTGTCCTTTTTTATGCAAAGTGACAAAAGCGCCCATAGTTTGCTTCAGAATAGGATCATCTTCTTTAACTTCCAAGGTCTTACCAGTAGTAAGGAAATGCCTAATCGTATCACGTGCAAGTTTTAAGAGTTTATTTTTCTGATCTTGGCTTAAGAGTTCTTTTTCTTCCATTTTTTCATTCTCCGCTATTTTTTTCTTATCCTCTTTTATAAATGCTGCACTTAGATATCCAACCACACGATTTTTATCCCAGAGGACATCTCCTGAGTTAGCCTGCTTTAGAATTTGCACTGTATTGGCACCTAATTTTTTAGCAGCAATCATCGTAGAGACCACGCTAGCTGTTCCGCACATACGGTTTTTCCCGTGGCTGGATAAAAATAATTCTTCCGGCTCCATTTTTTTTATTAAATCTATAGTCTTTGCATCAGTCTCATTTGCTTGGTTGTATGAAAGATAATGGCTCATATCAGTGCTTGCTATGATGAGGAAGTTTTGTCGATCTTTTAACACCTGATAAAGGCTCGCGCCTAGAATTTCGCAATTTTTGAGATCTTGTCTGCCAATAGCAATAAGTACAACCTTTGGATTCCCCAGGGCAGTCTGGATAAAGGGCAATATAAGTTCAATAGAATTTTCATTTTGAAATGCATCGATTTTACTAAATATTTTCTTATGGCTATTTATAAGTTTAGTACTTAAATCTTTTTCAATATGGAGAACGCCCAAAGGGGTTTTTATTCCATCTTTGTCAAATACAGCAATGCCATCATAGTCAATGGCATGATTAAAGCCCACGACTATAACAGTATTAATCTGTTTATCTTTGACTGCTTTAAAGCCATAAGCTGACACCTGGCCTGAATATTTAATGCCTGCATGGGGAGAGATTATGGCAATTACCTCTCCCTTAACCGGAGCAATTTCAGCTTTTTTCAGATAATTTTCAATCTGATGGGAGAGGATGAGCTTGTTAGCCGGATACCAGCTTCCAGATAAATCAGCATTTTTGATATCCAGCGCAAGGGATGCATGTGGCAAGGCAATCGCAATTACAAGGAAAGTAGTTAAGAATAGGACTTTGCGCATAGTAATATGTATTATACTGCTAGCTGATAGTTGAGGCAAATAGAATAAATAGGCTTTTTTGAATTGAATGTTCTATTCTTTAGGCCTATAATATTGCATTATGGATGAGAAAATAATGCATCTTATTTTTGAATTCTTACCATTTTTGCTCATAGCGGTAGTTTTGATTGTCGTTGCGTTTGCTTCCGGTAAGAAGAAGTCGAAGATATTACAGTCTTTAGCTAAGGAGTTTTCGGGTAAAATTTCGATTTTTCCCGTGGTTACCTTAAAAGGGAAATTTAATGGCGTAAATTTTAAGCTTTGGCTTATTCCTGCAAGTCGTCATAGCCCCCCATATTTGTATGTTTATTTTTACAAAAGGCCATCCTTTAATCTTATTATTCGCAAAGAATCATCCCTGATGCGTTTTGGTAAGAAGTTTGGCATGGTTCAGGCTATAAAGACTCGTGATCCGGATTTTGATAAAGAGTTTTTATGCATATCTAAAAATAAAGGCACGGTTTTAAGTATCTTGAGCAGACTAGAAGTAAAGCAGGCAATAAGGGATATATTTTCAAGGGGCTTTACTCAGTTAAGGGCAAAGAAAGAATTTTCCATCAGCAAGCCTAATTACAGGATAAGAGAGGATATAACACTTGATAATATACGTTTTATCTTAGAACGTCTGTATATTATCTCCCGCGGCTACTAAGAAGGTTTCTTCTTGACTAAATAGGGCATTCAGATAAAATAGTAGAACGTTCTTTTAAAGCGAAATACTAAATATGAATGATGAATAAAATTCCCCTGTAGCTCAGTTGGTAGAGCGGGTGGCTGTGCGAGTCCGTCAAAGCCGGATGAACATCCTGAGGTAAAGCCAAGGGATTTAGAAAGCGCAGCTTCTGCGGGAAACCGCAGTTGACAAAGCGGGCTAATTCAGGGAAGTCCTCAAAACCAAGGATAATCCTGAGCTAAGTGTGCGAGGCTAAAGAGCCGAGCCTAAATGTGCAGAGACTATATACCCGCTGCCCTAACGTAAAGTCGAGGGCAATGATATAGTCCAAGTCCGAAAGTAATTTCGGGTCACTTGTAACCACCATGTCCGAGGTTCGAGTCCTCGCGGGGGAGCCATTTGATACTCTGAGCGAACAATGCCCCATTTGGGTGTTGTTCGCTCTTTGTATTTTTGGGGTCGGGTATGGTGAGGTTGGGTTGTTCGAAGTAGCTTATTTTGAGGTGTCCTGTTGATTTGTCGTCTGTTGATTCGTGGTATTCGATGACTTCTATGATGTTGTAGAGCAGGTCTTTCAGTTGCTGAGGATTAGCTTTATCTATTACGTCCCTGAGCTGTTGGAAGTTTTGCTTCATTGTTTCTGCGCTCAGTATTTCCTGACTGGCTTTTTCTATTTCGAAAGAAGTTTCTTCTATCTTTTTTTCTAGGCTTTCGCGTTCTTCTTCAAGAGTTTTGACGCGTTCAGAGAATGTTCTGAATGCCTGTCCGGCCTCTATGGCGTCCACTATCTTTCCGAGCCTGCCTTTGACTTCTTGAAGTTTTGCCAGAAGCCTTTTTTTATTCTCCTCAAGCTGGGTTATCTGTTTGTTTCCTGCCTTGCTAGCCCTTTCTATCATTGCGTCAATTTCTTCTTGCTTGGTTGACAGCTCGCGGACTCTTTCGAGAACAAAGTCTTCAATGCTTTTAGCAGGAACATATTTGGCTTTGCACGCTTGTTTTCCTATGTGGCTGTTCTGGGTGCATTGATAATAATGGTATGGCTGTCCGGAGCCGTTCTTGCCGCTTTTTGGAGTGAGCATTGAGCCGCACTTGCCGCACTTGAGAATGCCCTGGAGGATGTAGACGTGTTGCTTGGGTGCTCTTTCATTGGTTCTTGTTTTACGGTTCTTTCCTAGTATTGTCTGGACTTTATCGAATGTTTTTGCATCTATGATGGGCTTCTGTATTCCTTTGTATAGTTTGCCGGCCCAACTGATTTTTCCAATATAGGCGGAGTTTGTCAGAAGTCTTATTACTGCTTGTTTTGTGAAGAGGGTATTGCCGTGTTTTTTGCCTCTGCGTGATTCGTATGTTGGCATTCTGTGGCCGAGTTCGTTAAGTATTTGTTGGGTTTGGCCTGCGCTGCCTTTTTGCATGCATAGCTCGAAAGCTTTGTTTATCAGTTTGGATTGTTCTTTGTTGATTTTGAGCACGCCCTTTTTTTCTTTATCAAGGTCGTAGCCGAGTATTCTGCCTCCGTTCCAGAGTCCTTGTTCTGCGCGGTATTGCATTGTGGCTGAGGTTCTTTCTCCGGTTTGCTCGCGTTCGAGTTGAGCGAAGACGAGGATGATGGTGAGCATTGCTCTGCCGATTGCTGTGCTTGTGTCGAATTTTTCGTTTAGGCTGATGAGTTGTATGCCTTGGTCTTTGAATGTTTCCCATAGGTTGGAGAAGTCTTTGAGGCTGCGGGTGAGCCTGTCGATTTTCCAGACGACTATGGTGTTTATTTTGCCGTCGTTGATGTCTTGCATCATGCGCTGGAATTGTGGGCGCTTGAGGTCTTTGGCACTGCGTCCTTCTTCTCGGTAGGTTCCGCTTATTTTCCACTTGTCTTGTTTGGATGTGTTTTCGTAGTTGACGTAGGCTTTTAGCTTGGATTCCTGGGCGTCGAGGCTGCCGTCTTCAACGCTTGCCTGGCGGGGGGTAGAAACTCGAATATATAGGGCGCACTTTTTGTCTTTCATAATTCTTTCCTGTTATTAACTGTATCATATGGTAGTCCAAATAAGACATTTTGTCAATTAGTTTCTTTGCTTTCGGCTATTATCTGGCTGCCTATGGCTTGTATTTCGTTCCATCGTTCTTCGGGCTTTTGGTGTTTTGATTTATCTCGTTTGAGGGTGCCGGGAGGCAGAAGTTCCCACGTGAAGCTGTGAAGCTTCATTTTTCTGCTTCTGCATTTTTTGCTTACTGCTTTCTTCACTGTTCCGGCCCCTTTTTTCGGTTTTGGATTTATAGAGTTTCGTCTGTTGGTATTTCGTTTTCTTGATTCGTGATTGCGTCAGGGTCAATTGCAAGACTGATTTCGAGCTTTTTATTTCTGTAAATCCGCAAACTCTTACTTAATCTTGCAAGCATGTTTAACGTTTGTTCTGTCGATAGGTGGTAAATGTCGGCTATGCCGTGTATAGACTCAGGTTCGGGACAATTTGCAAGAAATACTACCAGTTCTTGTTCTGCTTCTGTCAGCTTTTGTGGTTTTGCCATAACGTCCTCCTTATTGTTTAAGTGTTGAAAATTATTAGAACATTGTTCCCATGTCATTTATTGTGTCGTCTAGGTCGTCCATTAGTTCTCCGAATCCGTCATATCCCACTTTACCTTTGTTTTCTAAGCCTTGGCTGTACATGCCTTTGATGGTATTGAGCTTGGCGGGTTTGTATACGTTTTTAGGTATTTGTTTTACGCTTTCTGTGCCGTCCAGCCATGTTTTTCTTTCTCTTGCGTCTTGCCATCCTTCAGCTTGTGCTTGTTTGTCTGTTACGTCTTCAATTTCTGGCTCTTCTGGTTCTGGCGGGTCTGGTGGCAGCCCGCTTAGTTGCTGTTGTATTTCTTCCAGTTTTTCAATTACCGCTTCTTCCTGATGTGGTGTCTTGTGGGGTGTTTCTAGGAATTCTTCAAGCCCTTCTTTCATGGCTTCAAGCCGTTCTCTTTGGCTGATTTCTTCTGTGTTCTTGCCAAAAGGATAAGGAATGTTGTGCTGAGCTTTTTTCCCGGGTTCTGATGGATAGTTGTATGGCTTTGGCGATCCTTCACGGCCAGAGGTTTGTTTTAGTCCTTGTATTTCTTTTTCTTCAGAGACCTCGTGTTTTGCTGGTTCTTTGCTGAGCAGCTCGTGTCCTTTTTCTGTTAGTGCTTCAATTTTTTCTTCCGGAATTCCTTCTTCGTGCATAATATTAGCTATGGTATCTTTTGTTGCGTCCGCGCTGAATTCGGAGATGCCTTCCTGCATTGACTGTTCGATAAGTTCGTCAGCTTCTTTTGTTGCATCAAGGGAGATGTTTTCTGCTTCTTCAATGCCTTCCATTTCTTCAGGTGTTTCCATGTTTTCCATTCCTTCAGTTTCTTCCATGATTTTTTTATCTCCTGTTGGTGGGATTGGTTTTTTGTTGTGCAATGTACATCAGTATCCAGATTGGAACTATGACGGGGCAGAGCGTTACTATTGCTATGATGATTGACGCCACAAAAGGGGCTGCGCAGATACCGATGATTACCAGCACAAATTTTCCCAGGGGACGGAGAAGGCTTTTCCAGTCATATGGTGGCGGGTGGGATCTGAGTTCTTCTGGTATTTGCTGTTCTGTCAGCAGTTCGAGCAGCTCGTCCTGTAATTTTTTGTCATCTATCACGTTTCTTGCTCCTTTCGTATCAGTTCTGTTATGTCTGGTATCAGCTGCGATATGGTTATTTTGCTTTCTTGTTCGGGGCTTAGCTGAAACTGCGCTTTTATGTTAAACTCCTGAGATTTGTCAGGGTTGGTGTTTATGATTATTGTTTTGTCAAATCCTGCTTTGATGTTTTTGATGGCTTGTTGCATTTCCCATTCGGGCGTTGTTGTCGTGCTTATTTCTACTGCGATTATTTCTCCGTTGGGGAGCATTATGCCGATGTCTGCTTCTTTATCTTTGAGCTTGAAGTTCGGCTCTGCTTTGTGTCCCGCTTTTTTGAGCTGTGCGACGTAGCGGGCTACGTGGAAGTCGTGTTCTATTTCTGCTCCTCTGGTGCGAGGCTGTTCTACGCCGAGCTGTTGGCATGCCTGTTTGGTGAGCGCGAGTAGGATTGGTTGTCTGCCGCGCTGTTGTGTGGGAATGGTGATTTCTCTTACGAGGTGACGCATTTTTTTCATAAGGTTGTCTGCTTTTCCGGCTGAGAGATTGAGGCTTTTGTAGTGTTGTGTTTTGGAAAGTTCGGGGTGTAGTTTGATGTGCCATAATAGTTCTTTTTGTTGTTGTGTGAGTTCTTGTGGCTGTTCGTTTTTGAGTTGCTCCGTGTGTTTGCAGTTTGGGTACTGATTGCAGGCTATGAATTTTCCAAATTTTCCTTCTTTAATTATTAGTTCTCCGGTTCCGCATCTGGGGCACTTTTGTGCCGGCTTGAATTCCTCGATAGTTATTGTCTGTTTTTTCATTTTTGTGGGGTACTGGTTTATGATGGGTTGGCTTTCTTGTTCGGCTTCTTGGTCGCTGAATTCTGTGAGCCCGGCATTTTCAGGAGGGGGGTCCAGGGTTATTTTGTGTGGTTTTTGTCCTTCTTGTTTTACGACTGACTGTCCTGTGACGAACAGGGTTGTGTGTATTGTTTGTGTTTGTGTCATGCCTACGGTATCGCTCATGTAATTTCTGCTGGGCCCGTCTTCCAGGGGAAGGAGGATTTTTGTGGCTGTGTTGCACTTCACGCTTTCTGACAGCTTTTTTGGTTCTTGGCTTGAGATGAACCATGATTCTTGGAATTCCCTGCCAAGCTCTATGAGTGTGAGGATGCTTAGCTTTTTTGTGACGCTGTGGAACTCTATGGTTTTGCTTAGCAGCATGTTTCCTTCGTCGCAGAAGTTTGCGTGAAACGGGCTTTTGATGTTGTTGCTGATTTTCCATTTCAGGTAGTAGGCTGGGAGGAGGGTGCCGAAGAAGCTTTTGTATGAGCCTGCCGAGTCAAGCTCTGCTACGACGTTGTGTTCTTGGATTATGCGGTGGATGGGAAGTCCTTCTGCGCAGTCTAGCATTGGCCCGAATGATAGGACTAGTGTTTTTAGGCTTCGGAGGCAGCTGTCCCGCCATCCCAGCTGTCTTAATGTGCGGAATTTTTTTCCTTTTTCTTCGATTGATTGGTAAAGGTCAAAGACGGTTATGGCGCCTTTTTTGTTTCGTAGTTCGCAGAGAGAGTCAAGCAATAGGCTTGTGGAGCCTTCAGCCAAGAATGTGGTTTCTGCGAGCAGTCTGATAAAGAGGTCGTCCTGTTCTATCTGGCTTACGCCTGGCAGTCGCTGTAGGGGGTTGAGTTTGAAGTTGGTGTTTTCTTTGAAGCGCAGGATGAGCATTGGAATGCGGTGGAGCAGTTCGCGCGTGTCTTTCTTTATGTCAATCGCCAAGAACTTTGTTCCCATTTTGTGCAGGAAGGTCATTGTGTTTTGGAAAAATGATGTTTTTCCAAAGCCTGTTGTTCCTGTTATCAGGAGGTGTTTGGTGAAATTTTTTATTTCAAGGTGGTATGGCCTGTTGTGTTCGTCTAAGCCGATGCGCATTTTGCCTTGCTGTGTTGTGGGGGGTGGTGGCGTGGCGAATGGGCTTTGGCTGATCTGTTTGTTCATTACATAAGGGTGGTTGTGGATTGCGCGCATTAGCGTATGGTATGCTGTGGTGTTGCGCTGGTTTCTTGCAAAAGTTTTGAAAAGGCGAAGTATGACCTCGTTGTTTTGCAGGCCGAAGAATTCTATTGTGTTCCGCGCTTGTTGGAATCTGGGGCTTACCTTCACAATTTTTTTCTCCTTTCTTATAGTCTTAGCGTTCTGAGGCAGTCAAGGCAGTACCATTTCTGACCGCGCTTGGTAAAGCATATCCTGTCGCCGGTTTTTCCGCACCCTTCGCATTCGAGGATTTTGGCGCAGTTGACGCACAGGATGTGGTAGGGTTCTTTCCACGTTTTTCTGCCTGGTGGCACGGGGTTGTCGCAGTATCTTCCGTAGGTCTTGATGGTGCCGGTGTAGCATCCGCAGTGAAATTTTTTTATGAAAAAGTTTCGTGTGCGGTTGCTGGAGCCGTCGGCTTCGGTTTTTTCTTTGTCTCTGAATGAGCTTCCAATGAAGTTTTGCTGGACATAAGCGTCTACAGGAATGGTGTTTATTGTGTTTTCGCTCAGATCCTGTCCCATTGATTCCTGCATGATTTTTTCAAGCTCATTATTTTTTTCCATAGTCTTACTTCTCCCGTTTTTATAGCGTGAGTCCTGCTTTTTTGAGTGTGTCGTAGGCGTACTGGTCTGCAAGGTTTTCTTCGCGTTCATTAGCATAGCGAAAGTTTTTGAGTCTTGCTGCGTAATGGTAGAATTCGTGCAGGAATATGTATGCAATGAATTGGCAGTAGTTTCTTATCGCTATCAGGCGTTTTGCAGGCTTGTAGTAGACGTTGTTGTTTTTGCGCATAAATATTTTTATTGTAGGCGGCTTATCATCAATGAACAATCCGTTAAATTTTTCCTCTTCGATGTTGGGGAACGTGATGTAAACGACGAGGTCTGCGGTATCCACGCCAGTTGCTAGGATGCGCAGAATTCTTTCTACTGCTTTAATATTTGTGTAATTGATTACCTTCATGATTTCTTTTTCCTTCTTGAGAAAGTAATGGGGGGGGCTGCTTGCGCCCCCCTAGCTAACCGGTTATTGGTAGTTCCTTCTGCTGGATGCTTCGTTGATCCTACGTTTAGAATTTGATGAACCCTGGGGGAGTGGGCATCATCTGCCACCGCATGCTATCTATCCCAAGAGGTCTGTGCAATGGTCTCATGTAATGCAAATCAGGCTTCGGAGGAAATACTGGCTCACGCTCTATTGGTTTCTTCTCGTGCAAAATCTTTCTTCCGGGGTCATCAAAGGTTTCACCGAAGATTTTTTTGTGACTCTTTGGTTTATCAGGCCAAAGATAATTCGGGGTTAGCGGGCTGAACTTGTCGTCATCGCACTTACAAGAATAAGAGTTGCAAAATGAACAGTACATATTTTTACCTCCTCTTTTTTCGTTCCAACTATTTGTTGTATCGAACACCCTCTTTTTTCCAAGAATTTTTACCCCCTTTCAGCTTGACTTTTTGTTCTTCACCTAATAGTCGAATCATTCCGCAAGATTTTCCAAACTTTTTTCAATTTCCACATTTATTTTTCTACTCCTTAGTCGTGTTGAATTAGCCAAATTTTCCAGAAAAGTGCTTTTTTTGAGAGAAATATTTATCAGAAACTTTGGAAAATATAGTTCTTTCCGAACGACTAATAGCAAAGGGTGTGCCTACTTGTAGGAATACGGGATCAGATAGATAAGTATATATATTGTTAATATAGGAGTTATGAATATGGGATGGTTTGGCAGGAGACGCGAGTTGAGTCCGGAAGAAGTGCGGCTTATAGAGAAGGTTGAGAAGCAGTTAGCGGTACTTATTCAGGAGTGGGATGGGAGTTACAAGAATAAGGATTTCCTGCTCGAGCTTAAATATGAGAGTTTTATTAGAGGACTTATCAGGTATTTTAATCACTATTTCAGTCCGCATATTCATTTTGCTGAAAACGAGCCTGAGCCTGGTTGTAAATCTTTGTATTTTGAAAAAAAGCTTTTTAAGAAGCTTTGGGGTGAGATGGTGGTTCTTTATAGGCGCATTCCGGTATTAATAAGGAAAGGTAATGGGGAAGACGCGATTAAGTTATTACTAAAGGATATTGATTTGTTTGAAGTAAGGATTGTGCGTTTGACTAAAGATGAAGCAGTGCGGTGGGATTCTAGAGTAAAAGCTTTACGTGAGTACATCGCGGGTAAGAGTGTTGAGCACTTATCGTTGCCCGTAAACAGTTATGACAAGAAACGGATAGTTTCTTTGTATCAGTGTGATAGGCATGATGTTAGGGCTTCTGGTATTGCTGCAGCAGAGGATCTTGTTGTAGAAGCTGTTTACGTGAAAGATAATCGTTTGCGGTTTACTAACAGGATTATAGAGGTTTGCAAGCTTATGAGGAATGATTTAATGTCGCTTTTGTGATTCACCAGCTAAAATTGGGACGACGCTATTATTTTCTCAATTTCTTCTTCTGTGTTTTTGGTTAACTGCTTGAATTCGTCTGAATTAAGCCCATAGCACTGGCGTGCTATATGCAGGTGCATGCGTATTTTTCTTAAGTCCTTGTCGTAGCGGAATCGGAAAAAACGGTCATTGTTTATGTGAAGATATTTTTTTGTGATTTCTTCGATGTATTGGGGCTCAAGTTGCGGGAGAGCGCTTGTCAGGTAGAAGGTGTTTTCGATGTCGGCTTTTTTCCGCCATGTTGTCAGGAGCCATTGTTTGCATTTTTCATAGTTTGGGATGTGGGATGAAAGACGGTTTAGAGTGTTAATCGCGTAGAATGTTTCTTCTATGCTTGGCTGGCCGAAGTACGGTGTGACAAAATTGCCGTCATTAATATTCTGGCATGATATTATCCATTCTGATATTTTGTCCTTGTCGATGCTTTTCAGGGTCTGGAGCACGCTGATTATTTCTACCGCGTAGTATGTTTCCCTTAGCCTGGGCTCCCCGCCTTTTGCTGCGCCAAAGCCTCCTTTGTTGTTGTAAAGTGAGGTCAGGAAATGTGTCGTTTGTTCTTTTATTAGGGATGTTTCATGTGTGTCATGCTTGATGATGTTTGTTGCGCAAAACGCGATATATGCGGTTTCTAAGTTGCTGTTTGGGAATTCAACGAATTTATTTTTTTCCAAGTGGTTTTTGGTCTTGGCAAGAATTGTTTTATAGATTCTTGAGAAATCTTTGTGTTGGACGAGTTCGGATATGCCTATCATTTCAGAGCAGTTAACTATCTTGGATGGAATGTGGTCTTTTTCCCGGGCATACAGCGTCCAAAAAGCACCTATGAAGAAAACTGCGAGAATAATAAATTGTTTGGAAGAGTACAGCTCTGATGATCTTGATGCGCTAATTAGGTTTCTCGTGAATTCGAGTGTGTTGCTGTCTAGAATGGTGTTGAGGAATAAATATATTGGTATGCATAAAAGTAGAGGGATGCTGAAGTCGAAAAGGGCTATAAGTGCGGCAAAGCGAAGCCTGGATAATATGCCGTGTCCTTTAGCTTCGCAGCATATCGAGCGGTTGAATATTTTTGGGTAAAAAGAGCGGTCATCCCATATGATGATATTTTTCTTGGGAGGTATGCGTAGCCATATGCCATATGCGATTACGAATGAGAATATTGCAAGGAAATAATTGGGTTTGAAAAGAAATCCCAGCAGCAGGGGTGGCGCCACTATGAATGCGATTACAATGGGTGTTACTGCTAATAGCGTTTTAAGAAGTTTTTTTGATGCAGGATTTGTTTCGTTAACTAAGGATATTATTAATGTAAGAAGAAGTGTGGCAGCTATGACTGTCAGCGCGCTGAAAGATGTCAGGAACCAGAAGAAATATGGGCCTCGGGATTCAGCAATAGATGCCATTGCTCTTGTAGTGTTTCCTAAAAATATAAATGTGAGTGTTGAGATTGCAGTGAAAATCAGCGTTTTAACAACGATTGGTTTAAGGTACGTATTCATGTTATTTAGTGGGCTTATGGTGTTCTTTATTGGGAGGGTTAAGAACATGGCGCTTAATAAGGGTGGTGTAATGAAGGCTATCATATAGGTTGTTGAGCCCGCCCAGCCGTCGATAACACTTTTTAATGGCATGAAATGAGTGAAGAATTGTCCAATGCCTTCAAGCAGGGCATATGTTAATATGACATTTAGTATTGCTATGAAAATAATTGATTCGTTGGTCGGGTATGGGATTTTGGGTGATATATACTCTTGTTTGGTTATAGCTTCCGAGCGCTTCTTGTGTGAGGGGTGTGCCAGCCTGTTTAGTGAGGAAAAGCCGGGTCCGCGGGAAGGGCTTACTGTTTCGGGTTGGTGTTCGTGCCAATTCAGGAAAGTTTCTATTAGCGTTTTGTTTGTGCCCGGCTTTTTTTGGGACAACAAGTTGCTTTTACTATAAGAGAGGTAGAGCATGGCTGAGGCGTCAGACAGGTATTCCCTTGTTCGTCTAAATGATGCTGTTAGCAAAAAGAGTAATGCTATGCCTGATATAGAAGTGAGGGGTGAGATGCCAAACTTATTTATTTTGCCAAAATATACGTGAGCAGAGAGTATCACAGACGCCAGAAACCAGAGGATACTTTGAGTTATAAGCGACGATGAGTGTGTCCAGTAGCTGGTGTCCTTGTTTTTTATGTGTGATAGCTCGTGAAGAATTATAAAATCGCGAAATGTTTCATAGTGTTTTTTCCAATTTGCATCTGTGGGTTCTATCCCGGTTTCTTTTGTCATAAACCTTTCGATGTATTGTCGTAAGTTAGAGGGGAATATCACAAAGCTTTTCCTGAGTAACGGGTAAGATTGGACTTCGGGTGTTCGGTTTTTTTCTTTTGCAAAGAGGATGGTTGGTGCTTTTGGCAAGCCTATCGCATCGGATAGGTCATTGGCTTTTTCAACTATTTCTGCGTCTTCGTAATCTTTGGATGTCCGTATAATTTTTTTGAGATATTTTGACAGCCTTACTAAGCTGACAAGCAGGGTTGTAACTAATATGAGGCATGGTAGCGCGGCTAGAAGCAGTCGGTGATTCGTGGGTATTCGCATGTTGAGAATGAAGGTGGAATGGGCAATGGTTATGAGCGAGCTTGTCATTATAAGCCCCGTTACGATATAGGCTAGGATAATTCTTATTGAAGATTCGCTAAGGTCGATAGTTACGGATTTTTTTGAGAATCCATGCCATGCGATTAAAATGAAAAGAATGGTGCAATAAAGGAAGTTGAATGTTTCAACTGAAATAGACATGGTTTTTTATTTAAGGTGCTCACAATATTCCAGTAGAGCGTTTTTCAGTTTTCTGTCGGCCTTGAGTTTTTTGCACTGTTTTTCGATACATTTCTTGTATTGCTCGCGTGTCCAGTCCGGCTTGGCTTCTTTGAGGACTTCCTGCATTATCAGCACTGTCTTCGCAATTATTTGTTGCTTATTCTGAGAGAAACCCATTCCCCTTACTGGAACTGTTGCCAGTTGTTCTCCTGCCAAGATACTTTCTCTTATCGCTCCGAATGCGCCATCAAACCATTCCTGCATAGCCGGATAATACTTGTTGATGAATGCTTCGCTTAGCCCGCGAACTTTGTCCAAGAGAGCTGCTGCCTCAAGGCTTGGTTCTGCATCTGCCAGCAGTTGCTCTATGGTTTCTGTTGCTGGTTGGTGTTCTTTGATGTATTCTGCGGCTATGTGGAAGCACTGGGCGCAGTTGAGGAGGTGGCTTTCCATTTTTTGCAATTCTTTCCCTTGAAGTTGTCCGTCAAGGAGTGCTGCGAAGGTGTTGTCATCGGGGCAGGTGGGTGCTTTTTCTATCTTGGCGTAGTCTGGTTTGTCTCCTTGCAGTTTTGCAAATAGCTTTATTGTTTTTAGTTTTTCGCTGCATTCCGCACAGCTGTGAATGTGTTGCATTAGCTTCTCGGGGAGATGGGGGTAGAATCGTATGAGGTGCCCGCTTATTTTGCATAATTTATTCATATTTGTTCCTCCTCGTAATCCGGATTTAGGTCGCTAAACAGTTCTCTAAACTTATCTTCTGCTTTGAGTATGTGGTTGTATACTGTTGTCTGTTTTATGTTGAACATCTGCCCGATTTGTTTATATGTGAGTCGTTCGAGGTGGTGTTTTTCCATAAATACCGTTTTTTGAAGATTCCACGTATCTCGCATTTCTTTTAGTGTTTTCCAGACAAGGCTTGTGGTTTCTTCTTCTATGAGTTTGCGAGTTACTGACCTGTCTTTTTTTGCTTTGCCATTAAGTACTACCGGGTCATATGATGATTCTTTGTGTCTCGTGATGTTTCTGATGAAGTCTATGGTGCGTCCCCTTACTACTACGAACAGCCATGTACTTAGTCGAGATCTGCCTTGATATTTTCCAAGTCCGCCTTTGTAGAGTAGGTACATTATGATTTCTTGGCTTATGTCTTCTAGGTAGGTTGCCATTTCTCCGTACAATCTTTTTTTAATAGTTTTTTCTATGTTTGCTTTGTAGCGTTTGTAGAATTCATCAAAGTCACTGTTTTTTATGCAGTGTTGAGCAAATTCGTAGTCTTTAGCGTATTGCGATTCTTCCATACGGAATCCCTTTTATTCTTCCTGCCGATAACATTCTTGCGTGAAACGCATTATTTTGCCGGGTTTGTTTGGCGTTGGCAGCTGTTTTATTGCTATGTTGGTTTGCCGAATATAATCGTTCAAGTTGCCGATGGATATTTCTATCTTATCAAGGAGTTCCTGTTCTTTGATATAGTCGAATTTTGTTTTTAGTGTACATTTGAAGTAGTCTAGTGACTTGTCGTGGAATTCGTATAGGAGATCTAATGAGCGAGTGTCGTTTTTGAAAGCTTTTTCTAAATATGAATATTTATCGTAATAGTCAGGCATATCTTTTGTCCACTTTTATATTTTGGCTATTATGATACCACATCTTCTCGCGGGTATCCAGACCGTTCTTAGTGCGCAATCGGGTTTGTAATTCAGTTTCGGGTAGAAAAAGAAACTTGCTTTATTATTTAAGTCGAATTTGTTCTATATTGCCGAGGCTGTTTGTTTTTAGTCCGGTTGGGTTTAGTCCGATGTCTACGATTATTGCTGCTTCTGGGCCGAGGGGGAATGCGTAATGAGTTCGCGGGTCTATTTGCTTCTTGTCTTTGATGTCGGAATGGTAGTTTGTGATGTTTTTTTCCAGCGTGCTTGTCTCTTCCGTGTTGCTGGTTGGGTTGTATCTTGTCATGCCTTTTATGTAGTCCAAAAATTTGTTGTAGTGTTTTGCTAGGATTGACTCGTATGCCTGCGGATTCTTGACTCTAGCAAATAAGAGTTCTTGACTCTGTAATTCCGGAGCGTATGCTCTAAGTCCAACACTGTAGGTTGCTTTTTCTAGTGGCGAAAATCCTATGCCGTAATTGCTTTTCTTATACATTTTCTAATATTTCCTGAAATACTAGCGGGATATTTAAGGCTTATTGTTTTTGTGCATAAATCTTTCGGATTTTCTTTCGTAACCTTTTTAAGCATGTTCTTGTTTTTTTGGTGCCATGGGGATTAATGACTGTGTAAAACATTCCGTGAAGGAGTTGGAAAGGCCTGGCGTGGTTTACGCCAGGGTTTTTCCTAATGGGGATTATGACATTTTGAGGAATATTGTTGACCTTGATGCTTGGCTGAAGGAGTCTGAGGATAATAGGATTGCGTGGGATCCTGCCAGTTATTTTGACAGTTTGCTGAAAGGTGCCTGGAAAGAAGCTGAGAAGACTATGAGGTGTGCTGACGTTCCTGTTAATCTTTATGATGGCCCTGATTATCGAGGTGGCTATAGATGACTGACGCGTTGTTGAGGGTGTGGCGGAAGAAGAAAGTTACTCGCATCAGGAGGATTCCTGTTGGCGATTCCAGTAGTTCTTATGGTAGCGGTATCGTTTATGCGAGGCAGACGTATTCAATATCTGAGGAGATGTGTCTTCGGCTGCCGAACACTAGCTTGGCTGACTTGAGGGGCGACACTATTGATAAGATTATTGATGAGTGCAAGGCCGGTTCCCGCCAAGCTGAAGGTGTTGGCAGTGTTGAGAAGAAGCTTCTGTCAGATAAACGGTATTATTCCCGGTACTGATTGCCTTATTCCTTTTTTCTAATTATTTTTTCCTTTTTAAGTTTTGTCGCACGAATTTTATTATTTCTTGGCAGAAATAAAATTCTTGCTCTCGTTTAGAAGAGCTGGAATGGAGTTTATGAAAATGGGAGATGGAAACAAGCCTGAGAAGAAGTTTAGCACAGGAGCTATAAGTGCTACTGTCTGGAAGAATGCCAGGAACATTAAGGGCAAAGATGTTGAGTATTGTTCTGTGACGTTGCAGAGGCGTTACAAGGATAACAATGGTGATTGGCAGAGTTCGAGTTCTTTAGGAGTGAATGATTTGCCCAAGGCTGTTCTTGTTCTCGAGAAGGCGTTTGAGTACTTGGTGCTGAAGGAGGGAGAGCAGGACGGTGATGTTGAGGGGTGAATCCCCCTCTTTTTTTGCTTGGAGGTGTTGAGGATGTTACAAAATGTTCCGTTTCAGTTGCCGACTTTTAGGGGTTTCACTGTTGATGCTGTGCTTATGCAGTTTAGGAAAGTGGATTATGAACGGAAAGAGATTGAGTTTGTTGAATTTGAAAGTGAGCAGGGAAAGCAGCTTCTGGGTGAGATGCAGGAGTATTTTTCTTTTCTGTTTTAATCTTTTTTTCTGTGTCTGATTTCTTGTGTTTTTTTCACGCCTAAAGGTTTATGGAGGCTTTTGCTCGTTCGCAAAATCCGTTCCTAAACCTTTTCCCTTAGGGGCCGTCTAAAACATTACATAGTTTGTGGTGGCTTTTGTTTGGTTGGGTGTCCTCCATTTCTTTTTTCTAATAGCTGGCGCTATAAAAAAGAAATTCGGAGGTGTTCGATATGTGTAAAGACAAAGTTGTCAGTGAGTCTGGTTCGTGGCTGGTGTATCGTGTCGTGGAGTATGTGAGGCAGTTTGATGTCTGGTTTGATGTTGAGGATGTCTTGGATGATTTGCAGGGTGTCCTGGCGTCATACGGTGTATGTGCGGTTCTCACGGGGTGGGAGCAGGAGCTTCTGAAGGCTGAGCTGGTTGGGTTGGCTGAGCAGGCGGAGTTCAGGGAGGTTTCGAGGTTGGTTCTTAAGGAGGAGGAGCTTTTGATTTAGGTTTGCTTCCTTTTTTTCCTTTCATTGTTTCTTCTTTTTTGTTTGGTGGTCTGGATGCGCTGTATTGCCTTTCGGCTTGCTGGCGCTGTATTCTTGGCCCTCCTTGTTTTTATGTGGAGTTTTATTTTTGGGTGGGCGTTTAGATGTGCCCCCTTTATCTTATATGGCATTATTCTAGGGGGGCTGGGGTGATGTAGCCTTTTTTGGGTTGGTGCTTGTTTGCCTTATGGGCTTGAAGGCGTTTTGTGTGTTGCCCCTTTTTATTATATGGGTTTATTTTTGGGGGCGATGTTGGTGGTGGGTATTGTTTCTACGGTGGTAGATTTGTTTCTACTGCGTAAGTGCTTGATTTGTGATTGGTTGGGTTTGTTTCTGGGTGTGGTATTATATAAATGAAGCTATAGAAACAAATAGCAAATCGTGTTTTCAGTATTCTGTTTTCAGTATTCTGTTGACTTTTAAAGCGCTTCCTGTACAATAGGAAGTAATAATAAGTAAAGATAAGTCGTCAATATCTCATAATCTGCCTCAATTCCGGAGCCACAAAGCTATGGATGACCTAAAAAAATATTTCACAGTAAAACAAGTCTCTAAGAAACTGGACGTAACCGAGAAATGGGTGCGCGACCTAATCAAGGCCAAGCAGATAAAGGCAACAAAGATTGGCAGGTGGCGGGTTTATCCCGAGGACTTGGAAAGCTTTATTAAGAGCAGGAGTAACATTGTTTCATAGGGGGTTAATTTGGTAAAGAAAGAAGTAGATACGATAGATGCTGTCCCTTCTAAAAGGATATTTCTTTCCATTATTGCGGATTATGACCTTAATCGCTCCATTTGTGAGCTAATTGATAATGCCCTTGATATATGGGTGAAAATCGGCAGAAAGAGGTCTTTAGAAATCCATATAGATATTGATAAAGACAGGCAGTTGATTAATGTTTCTGATAGTGCCGGGGGAATTAAGAAATCCGAACTTAATTTAATTGTTGGGCCCGGGCAGACTAGTAATTTGCCAACAGATGAGACAATAGGGATTTTTGGAGTTGGAAGCAAAAGGGCGGTTGTAGCTTTGTCTCAGGATATACGAATAATAACTCGGTATGCTAAAGAAAAAACTTATAGTATAGAATTTGATGAAACTTGGCTTGATAATGATGATTGGGAGCTACCTGTTTATGAGGTTGATCAGATAACTGAAGGAACTACTAGAATTGAACTTCATAAACTTCGTTTTGTAATAACCGATGGTAGTCTCAAATACCTTAGAGAGCATTTAGAAGCTACCTACGCCAAATTTTTATTTAATAAGCAGTTAAAAATTCAGCTTAATGCAGACGTTTTAAAACCACATATCTTTGAAAATTGGGCATACCCTCCGGAGTATTTACCACATAGGTATCATGGTGATTTACCAAGCGCAGAAGGTAAGGTTGTTAAAGTTGAGGTTCTTGCTGGTCTCAGCATGGAGTCAAGTCCTGCTAGTGGTGAGTATGGGGTCTACTTCTACTGTAATGACCGATTAATTGCGAAAGCTCTCAAAAATTATGAAGTTGGTTTTACAAAAGGATTAGCAGGACGACCGCATCCCAGCATTTCCCTCACCAGAGTCATTGTTTCGCTTAAAGGAGAGGCTGACTTAATGCCATGGAATAGCAGTAAGTCAGGGATTAATCAAAATCATCCAATTTTTGTTGCGTTGCGTGGTTGGCTTGTTCAGGTTGTGAAAGATTTTGCGTCACTTTCTAGGAGATGGGAGGGCGACTGGTCAGACAAAGTTTTTAAATATCCTTCCGGACATATTGTGGCAAAGAAGATAGACAATTTTCCGGAGGCAAAAAGGTCATATCTCCCCCCTTTGCCTAAAGCCAACTTAAGATATAGTGACATTATTAAGCAAGCTAATCGAAAGATTGCAAAGGATAAACCTTGGACAAGCGGTCTTTATGAAGGAATGATTGCTGTAGATATCATCTATCATCAAAAGCTAGAGCAAAAGAACCGCATCTGCCTGATATTATTAGATAGCACCCTAGAAATCGCATTTAAAGAGTATTTGGTCAATGAATCGAGACATCACTATACGGACAGAGAATTGTTAGACCTGTTTAATGCAAGGCATAAAGTTGAGAAAGAAATAAAAAAATACGTCAAGATTAGCGAGAAACTCTGGAAAAAGATTAACCACTACTACGGATTGCGATGTAAACTAATTCATGAACGCGCCACAGTAGGAATTGATGAACGCCAAATTGAAGATTATCAAGAAACCGTGCAGAAAGTACTAAAGAAACTTTTCAAATTACAGTTATAGAAGAAATATTAAGAAAGGCTACAAACACTGCCAAAGTTTATTAATGCTGAAATAATTTATAGCTATTAATAAGTGAGAGGCGAGTAAATATAACACACGATATACAAAGAGGTTGATTTATGATGAACACAAAAGAAGTGCTAGATAAGGTTTTTAAAGATCCTAAAACTCAGTATGAATTAACAGAATTTGAGAATTTAGAAAAACCAATACACGAAATAATCAAGATTTACCCTAAAGTAGTCGAATCAGGGCGCGAGGCAGGAAAAACAAAATATTATGTTAAAAGCATGATACCCTTTTCTTCAGGCAAAGAAGAAGTTCTTGTTTATTCAGCTGATGGCAAATCCCATCCTGAAGAAATAGTAAGGCAGCTTTGGGTGTACAAGCTCATATATTCCTATGAATATAAACCAGAAGAGATAGAGCTGGAAAAGTCCGTTCAATTTGGGACTGAAGTTAACACGAAAGCTGCCGACATCATCGTTTATACTGATTCAACAAAGCAAACACCCAAAATTATAGTTGAAGTTAAAAAGCCAAAACGCAAAGACGGAATTGAACAGCTTAAGAGTTATTTAAATGCTGAAGGCTCACCCGTTGGTGTATGGTCGAATGGAAGCGACAGTATCATACTATATCGTCCATATCCAAAAGAATTTGACGACACCCTATTTGACATACCTCGCAGAGGCCAGGAACCAAAAGATGTACTTGAAGCAAAGAAAACATTAGCCCACCTCAAAAAGAGTTTTAATTTCAAAAAAATAGTTCAAGATTTGGAAGAACTTGTTTTGGCAGACAGCGGAGTCGACGAATTCAACGAAATATTTAAACTTATTTTCGCTAAGATATGGGATGAAAAAGAAGCCGTAGAAAACCCCAAAAGAAGGAATCAAGAAGTCGAATTCAGGAAGTCAATAGACCCAGAAATAACCTATGACCGCATCAATAAACTATTCCATAAATCAAGTGAAGAATGGCCAGGCATATTTGACGAAAACGAGGATATTAAACTTCGAAAAGACCACCTGCAAGTTTGCGTAGGTCCCATTGAAGGGGTAAGACTACTAGGCTCAAACCTCAGGATTATGGATGACGCTTTTGAATACTTGCTACCGACAGAAGCAAAAAAGAAAAAAGGACAATTTTTCACGCCACGGCACGTCGTTGAAATGTGTGTTCGAATGCTCAATCCAAAAAAAGACGAATACGTCATGGATCCCGCATGTGGTTCAGGAGGATTTCTAATCCACGCTATGGAATGGTGCTATCCAGCAGCCGGCACTGCACAGCGCGAACTCCGCAAACACCGTTATGCATCAAAATACCTTTGGGGAATCGATTTCGAAATGCGAGCCGCAAAGACATCACGTGCATTAATGCTCATCGCTGGCGACGGTCACACCAATATCTTTGGACCAGACGTAAATAGTCTAGACCCAAAAACATGGTACAGCACACAATCAGGCCAAAAACTCATGCAAGGCCTCAAAGACGCCAAACTACTTAAAAATAGATTAATAGCTCAAGATGAATCAAATCTTCTTAAAGAAGAAGACCTCGCATGGAAATACTTTGACGAATTAAAGTTTGATGTCGTCCTTGCAAATCCCCCATTTGCAGGAGAAATGAAAGACAAGAAAATGCTTGCTCACTATGACCTCGCAAAACCAGCGCTCAAGAGAGCTAAAGACAAGCAAGCAAAGGAAGAACGAGACGTTCTATTCATTGAACGAATACTGAAATTTTTAAGACCGGGAGGGCGCGCAGGAATTGTCCTTCCGCAAGGAAAATTCAACAACTCATCACTGGCATTTATTCGAGAATGGATACTCCGAAAGGCTCGACTCTTAGCAGTTGTGGGACTTCATCAGAATACTTTTAAACCTCATACAGGCACCAAAACATCAGTACTATTCGTGCAGAAATATACTGAAGACGAATTGGCAAAAATTGAAAAAGCAAAACAGGCCATAGCCGCATCCTGCCCCGATTACGAAGCAATCATTAATTCATTGCTTAAGAAATATCAGAAAGCAACGGATATACCTGAAGACGTCATTCCTGAAGCAATTGCGGATTTATTACTAGAAACCTTTAGTGAACAGGAAGAAGCTGACCATATTAACGAAACAAATGAAGAAAACGAAGTCGAAGACGTTAAGGAAAGTGAAGAGGATGTCAATCCCTTAAGTATTGAAGAGAAAAAAGAGGAAGCCGAAGAAAAGCTCAACTCGTTAAAAAGCGAACTAATTAAAGCCAAACAAAAACTTTCTGACACGGAATCGGACATAGAAGCAGTAAGACTGAAATTACAAACTGAAATAAAGGCATTAGAAAAAGGATGGAAAGGAACCAATGGAGAGCTGAGCGCAGAAAAGAAAAAGCTAAAAGAAAATAGCAGGGCAGAAGAAAAAAAGCTTAAAGAAAAGATAAAAGGTCAACAGAAACGACTTAAAGCTGAAATTAAAGCGTTGGAAAAAGCAATACCTCAAGCAGAATACGAACTAAAAGCCCTAACTACTCGCGGAAAGCTGGAACTTGTGTTATTAGATAGTGACCTTATTGGAACACTTAAAAACCGCTACATCGACGCTGAAGTTGCTAAGAAATTGGACTATTCTATTTTTATGGCTGTGAGTGAACGGGGTGGTAAAAATAATTCTGGAGACTACGAGCACCTAATCGATGAAGACGGAAACCTAATCGAATTTCCAAATGGTCACCCCCAAGAAGGGCAACCAATGATTAATCAGGATTTGGTCAACTTCAACTTAACACCAGAAGACCTTGCCAACGCAAAAAAATTATCAGAAGACAAACTCTGCATAGCCGAATCCTTTGTCAAATTTGCATTAAAACAAAAATTCGACTTCTGGAGGACGGAATAATGGCTGTTTGGAGTGAAGTAAAAATATCCGACATTCAGTATACAAGAATTGATAGTGAATTTTATAAACCCCATTATCTCTGGGAAGATTCAGTTTGGAAATCATTTTCACAAAAGTATGATGTCAAACGGCTTTCTAAAATGATATCTGAACCAGTGCGAACTGGAAGAACACCACGAAACCGGAGAATAACTAAAAATGACTCCACTGTTCATTTTATTAAGACCAATACATTACGTGAGGGGCGTATAGATTACGATAATTGTGACTTTATTCCAGAGTACGCTTTATCGCCTAAGGACTATATTAACGATGACAGTGTTGTTGTAACAATAATAGGTGCAACTCATGAGATTGTTGGTCGTGCTGCAATAATCAGATCTGTTGACCCTAAGAGAGTAACAAATCAAAATGTTGCTATTATAAAGACTAGTAATTCCTTAAATCCTTATTATTTGACTGCTTATTTGCAAATCAAAATGGGTAGAGACCAGCTTTGGAGACATTCCCGCCAAACTGAACAGGTAAATTTAAACTGTCGTGAGGTTGAACGCATTTTAATACCAAGCCCTCCTATATCTCTGCAAGATAAAATCGGTAGTTTAATACAAAAATCATTTGCCCTTTTAGATAGCTCCAAATCCCTATACGCTCAGGCGCAGGAGCTTCTGGAAAGCGAGTTGGAGCTGGACAAGCTTGTCTTTGACAAGCCGCTGTCATATGAGGCAAGGCTGTCGGAGGTAGTGGGAAACAATCGAGCAGATGCGGATTATTATCAGATTGCGTTTCGTCAGATTGAAAGCCACTTGACGTCTATTCAAACGATTCCTCTTTCAAAGATTGCCACTTTTTCAAAAGGTATAGAAGTCGGCAGCGGAAAGTATACTGATTCAGGAAAACTTTTTGCAAGAGTAAGCAACATGAAAGAGATGGGAATTATCACGGGTAGCAGCGATAAATATATTTCCGATAGCTTATTTAAATCTCTAGCAGCTTTTAAGCCAGCAGTAGGGGAATTGCTTCTGACGAAGGATGGAACACCAGGTGTATGCTACTGTTTAGATACTCTTTTAGATGGTATAATTTCGAGTGGAATAGTTAGATTATCAATAATTGATCCTTCAATTTCTCCTGAATATTTAGCTTTAGCAATCAATTCAAAAGCATGCCGCATGCAAATCGAAAGAGAATGTTCAGGTGCTTTAATTGTACATTGGAAACTAGGATCTATAAAAAAATTGAAGATACCCTTATTATCAAAAAGTAAAAGGGATAAGTTGGCTGATTTGGTTATTCAATCTAAACAGGCGCTTAGGGAATCTCAAAATCTACTTGAAACAGCCAAGCGTCATGTTGAGGATCTTATTGAAGAGGCGGTGCAGAAATGAATCTAACAAATGAAGACAAAACACTCTTGCAGGACCTTTGCCGTCAGCACGAGGTCAATTTTGATAAAGTAATCAAGCTCCTTGAGACCGTTCAGGAACACGAATTTAAAGATCGCAGAGCAGGGATTTACGATGCTTTGCGTGAGATTATGAAGACCAATTTTGAGACAAACGAAGGTGCCGGCTAATGAGCGTTACTCCAGATGTTACCCCTTATTTGAAAGACCATACTTTGCTCGTAAAGCTTTGCCGAGAAGTAATTAAGCATCTTGATAGTAGCGTGCAAAAAAGTGAAATAAGAGAGCGTGAGAAGCAACTACAGGAGATTACCAAGACCATTAAGCGACTTGAAAAGGCAAATGTAGCTGTACCAGATGCGCTTCGTTCAGAAAAGTCTAGGTTGATAGCGGCCTTAAGCGGCCCCAATAATGCAGACAAATTATTTGGTCATCTTGCTGACGAATTTGAAGATATTGTTAACGAGTTGAGGCAGCGCATAGGAGGAAGTGATTCGCTAAACAATAGGGGCAAGAAAAAACGCACTCACTCACGTGCACCTAAAACTGAGGGAGCTGTGCTTCGCGAACTCATTATCAAAGCCTTGAAAAGATTGGGAGGCTCGGCACCTGGACGAAAGGTCCGAGAAGAGATTGAAAAAATGTTAGACGGCAAGCTCTTGCCACGAGACCTCGAATGGCGTAAAGCAACAAATGATTACATATGGCAGAATAACACTAATTGGGAACGATATCGAATGACGCAAGATGGCACACTAAAGAACAATTCGCCTCGAGGAATTTGGGAACTTAGCGAGGAACATCTATGAAACTACGCAAGTTAATAATTGAGAACTATAAGTCGTTTCAATTTCCTACAGAAATTCTTTTTCCAGACAATGAAGAAGGAAAAAGTATTTTTTTAATAGGAGGAATGAATGGGTCGGGTAAGACGGCTATCATGGAGGCTGTCAATTATTGCCTATATGGGGCAAAAAACGAAGAAATATATCGTTGTATAAACCGAAAAGAGAAAGCAAAGAACAACACGGCAGTTTCTTTTGAGCTCGCCATAGAAGAAGATGACGGTTCAGAACTAATCATTAAAAGGACATGGTCAGCCGGGACAGTGGAAGATCCAAAATCAAAAGACATAGCGGAACGGCTCGTCGTAGTAAAAGACGGGAAACGCGTTACCGTGCAAAATAAAGATATTTGGCAAGAATATATTCGTGCCGCGATTCCACCAGGAATAACTCAATTCTTCTTTTTTGATGGAGAAAAAATACAAGAGATTGCTTCTGATGACCATTCCGAAGTTCGCTTACAAACTTCTTTAGAAGCGGCATTAGGCATCCAATACATCAATAGGCTTGCAAGTGATGTGGCCTATCTTAAGCAAGAAGAACGCAAAGGCTTCATCGAGATTTCTGATGCAGACCTCGAATTCAAGCAAAGTGAATTGAAACGGGAAAAAAGCAAACGAGAAAAAAAGTGTACGGAAAAAGGCGAAATTAAGGCTGAAATTGTAGAATTCACTGAACAACAGGAAGAAGCAAAAAAACGTTTTCAAGCAGCCTTTCATGAAACTCCAGAATCAAAAGATGTTATCAGGCAGAATGAAAAAAGGCGTATTCAGGTAGCAAATAGGTTAAGCCAACTAGATAGCGAAATAAAACATCTATGTGAATCAGCGCTGCCATTCGGACTTGCTGGAAAACTTTTCGATAAAGTAAGGGCCCAAATTGAAAAAGAGCGCAACACTAATCACGGCGAAGCAATTCGTGAACACGCAGGAGAGCTTGCCAAGAAAATTGTGCGAGTAGTTGAAGAACCTGAACCTATATATCGCGAAAAACTTTCAATCGAGAAAATGAAGGAATTAGAACGACGCATTGAACGACTGCTTAGCGAAGGAGATTCGACGCATGTAGAAAAGGTTCTTAGCCTCTCCGAAAGAGATTCTGCAAAAGTGATGAATCAGATGGAAACTCTAGAAAAAAGTGATGTCTTCTTGGTTGCTCCTCTCTTAGAAGAAAAGAGGGAGTTGACAATTCAAATAAAAGAAATTGAAGGCTCTTGTCGAGGGAAAGGGGCAAGCGAATCAGAACGGGAATTATTTGCTATGCTTCAGGACCAGATAGAAAATTGTTCCATTCAAATCGGGAGAAAAACAGAGCAGCTTAGAATGATTGAAGACGAGATATTGACTATTGACCATAGCATCCGTGATATCGAAATAGAAATCGAGAAACTTTATGAAAAACACCACCTTTCAAAGGACAAGGCAGATTTTATTTCAGAATGTGACGCTATCTCCAATCTTTTGAACCAGTTTGTCGTTCGTCTAAGGAAAAATAAAGTACACTTGCTTCAAGAGAAAACCTTTGAAATGTATAAGCTGCTATCCAGTAAAGGCGGATTGATAAAAGACATTAATATAGATGACAAAACCTATGAAATCAGAATTATTGACCGTAATGGCCATGAAATAAGGAAGTCAGGACTTTCTGCAGGAGAAAAAGAAGTATTTGCCGTTTCGTTACTGTGGGGATTGGCCCAAACAAGCCAACTAAAGCTTCCTATCATAATTGACACTCCTCTATCAAGGCTAGATAGTACTCACAGAGATAATATTGTCAATAACTACTTCCCAAATGCAGGGGAACAAGTTATTATTCTTTCAACGGATACAGAAATAGACAAGAATTATTATCGAAATCTCTCAAATCATCTTGCAGGAGCAGCAAAACTAGAGTTCGATTCTAAGCAAGAACTTACAACCGTTAGAACCGGCTATTTCTGGGAGGACTAAGCATGGCCGATAGACTATACACATCAAGAGATACAGACGAGATATTGAGTGCGTTACGTCTGGAAACAAAATTAGAGAAATATATACTAGCTAGAATAGCGTTCATGCTTTCTCTGACAGAAGATGGAGTAAAAGTCGCTGAAAACACAGATTTTAGCGGTGCAGAAATTAAACGACCAACCTTTATCGGTGCTGATGAGGTGTTTCTTAAGACATTAATAAGTTCCGTATATCATCGAGCAGATATAAACGACGAAAATTTTTACTCAAATAAATCAATTGTGAAGAACCATATAGATAATGGCAGTATCAAGCTTCAAAGAATATTCGAAGAATGCGGAAATAATGCAGACCTGCTAATAAAGAAATTAGTTTCCAAAGTCGAGTTTAAAGGAAGGAAGGAAATGCTTGGGAAGGGATTCGAAATTCTGCTTGGAAAGACGCTATTGCAAAAATCTGATGTTGTTATAGAGTTAAACAACACAAATATTCATGCGAATTCTCACTTGGCGATTATGGGGAAGCCTGGGGTTGGGAAGACTCAGTTTCTTCTAAAGATTCTTACAGATATTCGTTTACAGTCAAATTTCCAAACAAACTTTATTTATTTTGATTATAAGGGTGATGTTGGAGACAACCAGAAGTTCCTAGACAATTCGAAGGTTCAGCTTTATCGTTTGCTGCAGGGAGCCCAAACATTACCCATAAATCCATTTATTCTGCCGGCATATGACGAACAAACAATAAATGTATCCGCAAGAGAAAAAGCAGAAAGTTTTGCTTCCATAAACTCTAAATTAGGAGTAGTCCAAAAAGGCGCTTTAACAGAAACAATCCGCGCAGCTTATTCCCGAAGAGCCAACACCGATAAACCATACCCAGACTTTAGAGATGTCTACGAAATAGCCCGCATCACCTATGAAGAACAAGGAAAACGTGATGACAGTCTTATAGAAGTGTTAAGAGACCTATCTGACTTTGACCTATTCTGGTCCCACGGATCAGAAATTCCACCAATAGAAAGACTGACAGACCGAACATTACTAATAGACGTCCACACAATGCCAGTGCTTAAGGAATTAGTGGCATACCTAGTAATAGAAAGACTATACAAAGAAATGACAACCATGCCTGATAGCCCCGTCGAAAACAATAGGCGAACTATAAGAACGATCCTAGTATTTGATGAAGCACATAATTATCTGGGCCAAAAAAATATCTTCCTTGAAAAAATAATCCGAGAAGGCAGATCAAAAGGGGTCGTCGTATTCTTCGCCAGCCAATCACCAAACGACTACCAACAAAAATTCTTTAATTTCCAAGAACTCCTAGAATTTGCCTTTATTTTTCAATGCGAGGGAGTTTCGTCATCATCCGTCCAAGAAATCCTCGGGTGCAACACAAAAACCGCTAAGGACCTTCAAACAGAAATAGCCAGATTGGAACCTTGGCAAGTAATAAGCAGAAGTATTGATAAAAAAGACGAATTCATGAAATTCACCGCGGAAGCATTCTACAAGAACTATTGATTTATCCTTTCATTAGTTCTTCTTTTATTCCTTCTCCCATTTCTGTAAGCTTGTATAGCCTTCCTGTTTTTGCTTCCGGATTCAAGCATGTTGCCAGTCCTTGTCTGACGAGGCTTCGGAGTGTGTCGCTTGTGTTGTTGAGGCTTATTTTTTCGTCGTATTGCTTGCTCTTTTTGCATATTTGGCTGGGTGTCATTTGGTGTGTGATTGTTTTGAGTGTTGCTGTGCGTTGTTTGCCTCTGACTACCCAGGCGTATGTGTTTAAGTCTACCATCTTTTTTATGCTTGAGGGGTACTGCGTGTAATTAAGATTTACACTGAATCAGTGCTGAAGAACTTGCGGGATAAATTGGGGGCATAAGGCTTATATATTTGGTGGTTATTCAGGATATTAATTGTGTTCTTTTGGAAAAAAAGGGGTGTTCTCGCGAGGTGATTTACTATGGAGTCGAAGCTAGAAAAAGTTATGGCTGTGGTTGAGCGGGTCAAGGCTGACTGTGAGGAACTCGAACGTAAGGGCGAGCTTACTGAGCGCGGCAGGGGCCAGCTTGACGTTGTCAAGCTCATAGAAGATGCACTGAAGGATTAAGTGCGTTGTCAGTGCAAAGCTTATATTAAAAGTAGTTACTACTTCTGGATAGATGAATAACGATTGTTTGGAAGGAATTGTGCGCAGCCAAGGCTTTAGTAGCTTGGATGATTTTGTTAAGGCAAACTTATCTTATTTGCCGCGCGAGAAGAGGCTGCTGTTCTTTCGCCTGATTTATTCCAGAGCTAACTATGTGGTTTCTGAGCGAGGTGTGCCTTATGGCTAAGGTGTGGGTTGCTTTTCGTGTTAAGTCTGGCCATTATAGGGCTTTGAAGCGCGAGGTTTCTAAGGGTAAGTCGCTGACGGGTGTTTTTGAGGAGCTCTTGGATGAAAAGTTTCCCGTGTCTTCCCGGTTGTCCGGCCTGTAGCCTTGCTGATTGTGTAGTATTTCTTTTGCCAGGTCTTGTAGTATTTCTTGTTTCATGGTGGATATTTGCTTGGTGAATTGGCTTACTGTTTCTTTTAGGTTTTGTATTTGCTCGTCTTTTTTTGTTTCCTCGATTACGTGTTTCCTGTCTAGTGGGCGCTTGCATTGCGGGCAGGTGATGTCTGTGCTGCCGGCTACGGTGTTGCAGAAGGCGCATTTCTTGTTTGTGAGAGGGTTATTGTCGGTGGCTACTGGTATCAGGCCTCTTTTTTGGAGTTGCAGCTTTAGGGCTTCGTTTTGGCTGCTTTGGTCGTATGTTTTCAGGACTTGCGTGCTTGTCCATCTGGCGGCGTGCTGTATTTCCATGTCGCTTTCTCCTCTAAGCCTTCTTAGGGTTACGCCGTTTCTTTTTAGGCTATAGCATGTTATTGGCTTGTTTATTCGGAGGTCCTTAACGGCTTTTGCCAGCATTTTGTTTATGTTTGTTGGCTTGAATTGTTCGAGTGTGTTGGTTGTTCCCGTGTTTACAAAGAGGAATGCTTGGGGGTTGTTCTTTAGCGGATGTTGGTTAAGCCATTTAAGGAGGTATGGGTAGCTGTCTATGCATTGAAGTATGCCTGTTCCTTCTTTGCCGTGTTCGGAAAGAAAGATTTTGGCATAGTTGTCGTGCATCTCGACGTTGCCTATTCGGAGGTAAAGCAGTTCTTGCGGCCTGCCGAGGCTTTCTAGGGCTAGTGTCAGGTATGCTTGCATTCTTGGGTCTTTTCCGAAATAGCTGATTATGTTTTGGAGTTCTTGTGTTGTGAATTTGTCCTTGCGTATTTTTTGTCTGCTTTTATCGATGCTTGGAGAGACGTGCCTAACGGGATAAGGTGTGATAGTATCCTCTGTTCTGCCGTGCGAGTCCTTTTCTGGAAATAGGATTTTCCAGATGTATCTCAGGTGTTTGATGAAGTGGTTTTTGCTGGAAGGTGTTTTATAACTGCGGTGGGCGTGTGCCATTAGCTTGTTTATGTCTTCCCTGGTGCATTCTTCAAGGTTTTTAGGGACATGGTGGCAGATGAACAGGATATCCCGAAGAATTCTCATCCTTGCGATATAAGACATGTCTTTTGCCTCCAAGTACTCAACCATCTGGTAAAAATAAGAGAGGTTCGCCTTGTTAAGACAATAATATTTTCTTCTGGAACCTCTTAACGGGATTATTGGATCTCTCAGCACTACCTTAAGATAAACATCAGGTGGCAGAGTAAGATACCTAATATTTTGCTTAAAATTCTCATAATGCCTTTTGTTCCCATAAATATCGTCTTCAGCCATATTCATCACCTCACAGTAACGCACAATATAAAAATATTGTTTAACAACCAATAGAACACTAAACCAGTCTCCGGCTGAGCTCTGAGCCCATAGTTGAGAAGGTTCAATGTGCTATTGAAAAAAGTTGTTTGCGTGTGAAAACAAGAGTTGTTTAAGTATAAATATCTTTGGTTTGTTTAGAATATAGTTTGATTTGTTGATATGATTTGCTCCATTTTCTTAAGCGTCTTATTTACTTGCTTCTTTAAGTGCACTATGTTTCCACTGATTCTGTGCTCTATGTCCCCTGAATCTTTAACCTTTTTTATGGTGTCGTCCATTGCTTCGCTTGTTGCTTTGAGGAATTTGGTTTCTGTGGCTATGTTGTTGAGGAGCTGCGCGTACTTTTTTGCTTCTTTGTCTGTCATGTCCGCTGCGCTATTTTTGAGGCTTTCATAGATGGCCAGGAGGCTGCTTATTTTTTGCAGGATGCCTTCCAGCTGGGCTGCGTAAGAGTTTGCCCTGTATATGTCTGTTACGGCGTGCTGTGTGACGAGGTAGAGCTGGTTTATGTCTCTTTTCTGTGCTTCGAGGATTTCAAACATTTTCTTGATGAGGTGTTGCGCAGATGCCACAGAATCAGTTATGGGGTTAGCTGTTTAAGAAGTTTACACTGAAAAGGTACTAAGAAAAACGGTTATGTTTTGGTGTTGTTGATTGTTGTTCCTATACTGTGCATTTTTTTCCTTCCCAACAAATAAGCGGTTCTGTTTCAATTGTCCAATTGCACCTGTGCTCTATGTAAGGGCTGTCGGGGCAGAGACGCCATTTCCACTCGGAATAATTCGCTGGTCCAACACAGTTTTTCTCTCGCCACTGCATATTCCTTTCACGCGTTTTGACATTAACAATTTGGGGAATACAGGTGCAACAAGAGTTAATCTCGTACTCATCCCAAACACAGTCATTATCCTTTTCACATTCAGTTTCTTGCTTTCTTCTTTCAGAAGAGAAATAGCCTTCAATAACGCAATCCGGAGGTGGGCCTGGAGCTGTGCTCATAATTGGCTCATAACCTTCAGGACATTCATCAACACACTGTCCATCATGCGTCAAGTAACCAAAGCAGGTGATATTTTCGCAATAAAGACCTATGCTTGACGCTCTTTTAGTAAGTCCTTCAGGACAAACGCAGTCTCCATTATTTGGATATTGGTCGCAGTTTCTTTCGGGTTGGCTTGCCTCGGTTTGTTGCACGCTTCTTGCACAGCCAGTTAACAAAAATAATATGATAAGTAAAACTGGAATAAGGAAAACACAACTTAAGACCATGTATTTTTTTTCAATTTTCAACTGGCTATCAGATATTTTAACGTGATTCGCCTATATAAACTTTTTGTCAGGAATTTATCTTTGGTATTCTTTCAGTTGTTTTTGGTATTTTATGCCGTCGAGTGCTTCGTAGTAGTCCTCACGATAATTTCTCAGGAAGTGGCTGAGTTTGTGGTTCATGTCTTTGACGTTGTGTTTAATGTCGCTGACGTGGCTGGCTATGTTGAGCACTGCTTTTTTGCAGCGCTCTTCGAGGTCGTCCATTGCTATTCACCTTTGTTGAGGATTTTGTTCATGTAGTTGACGTGAACAATGTCTGTCCTGATTGTCTTGATGATGAGCCAATTGCCGTCGTTACTTAGGCTTATCTTTCTTTCGAGTATTGGCTGTTTTTCCTCGAACTGTTTAGCTGGCTGTTTTCCCTCAAATTTCTTTTCTGCCTGTTTGGTTTCTTCTTTCTTTGCCATTTTTTTAATACCCCCTTGTTGGTTGAAAAGTGGTGGGAGGCTTAGAGCCTCCCCGCTTTGAATGGACAGGTGCCGCATTGGGTTGGGTCTTTGCAGGCTTTACAGATTGCCTGCGCGTCAAGGTTTTTGACGAGTTCGTCAAAGGCCCATTCAATTGCATAAGTCATCGGCTTGTGCAATGACCATGCAATTCTTCGCAGCACGCAGCTTTTTTCAAAACTTAGTTCTGGCGTATAAGCCATCACTACCCCCTTTCGTTGAATCTATTCTGAAGTAGTTGCAGAAAAGTATTTATTATTTGCACTTGTTTTGCAATGAAAAGAATAGTGTTGTTTTGGTGTGTTGGTAGGTGTAAACTATTAAAATGTAGGGAATCATTGAAAAGATACCAAAATCTTATGAAATATGAAAGAATAAAATGGATAATGTCGAAAAACTAAGAAGAATTCAATTAAAAGAAAGCATTGAATCTCAATGCAAAGGCTCAATTGAAGAAAAAATAACAAGATATTTAGAAATTGAACACCAGGGGATTGTTGGAGGGCATTATTTTGCCAAAGTTTCCTCTGAATGCATTTATCTCTATCGAGACGGTTATTTTATTGGAGCAGTCATGATGAGTCATGCCATTAATGAAGGCATAATTAAATTCATCGCTGAAAGAAATAATATTGAAAGACACAAAGAAGATGGAATCACAAAAACCATCAAAGAATTAATTGATGAATTTAATATAAAAAACATTATTTCGCAAGATTGTGCTGATGCTTCAACGAAAATTTGGGAAAGTTTTCGGGCTGATATACATCATATGAATCCAAAAATTGCAGAAATCCCATTCCGAAAGTTGGCACAACAAAATTTAAAATGTCTCTCAACCATTGAAAAAGAAATTTTTGGCCACGATAACAATAAGGGTGCGATGGTTCTACATCAGCCTAAGTATTGGGATATCAATAAAGATGGTACGACGTCAGCTTTTTTAAGATTAGAATAAAAAACGTATAATCGCCCACATAAAATATGGATAATTTGAAGAGATCATTACTCGAGGCTAATTTTGTCCGGTTTCTTTGGACGAATCTTTCTTCTGAAAACTTTGAGGCATTGAAAAATGTTTGCGGGGGAAAGATGAGCTCTTATTTTGGGTTTTATGAGAATCTTGAAGTTGGGTTTAATCCTTACTGTGATAATATTGATTTCTTTGCCGCTTTATCCACTGATCAAATCAATGCTTTTTACGAAGCTTTCAAAGTTTTGAAAGAAAAAGCACCTTCCAATGTTCTTAATACAATAAGACAGTTCTGCCATTACTAAAAAAAGAGGGGCAAGAAAACCTTGCCGTAATTAAAAATTACCGTCCTTGTCAACATTAAAATAGACAATTACCATCAAAATAATCAACGTGACTGCTATCATTACCCATTTTCCCCAATCAGTAGGCTGAGTATAAGCTTGCTCAAACCATTTATGCGCAAAGAACGCGACTAATAGCCCTAGAGATAGGGATACTGCTTTCTTAATTTTTTTGCCATTCATTTTCATTCTTCCATTGAAAAAAATTCTTTTTCTTTAAACCTGAACATCTTTGCTATGATATTTGAGGGAAACTGTTCTACCTTTTGTTTGAAGTAGCTAACTCTTTTGTTGAATACTTTTCTTTCGTGGAGTAATTCTCTTTCGACGTAGTGGATGTTCTTTTGGATGTTGTTGAAGCTTCTGTCTGCTTTTATGTTCGGATATCTTTCGTGAACAATGAGTAATTTGGATAATGCTGATTCTAGCATATTTGCTGTTTTCATCTTGTCAGTAGTATTGCTTGCTGTACCCCATTGTGATCTGAGCTTTGTTACTTCGGTCAGTATTCCTTTTTCGTGGTTAGAGTAGCCTTTCACTACTTCTGTTAGCGCAGGTATTAGGTCGAATTTCTTTTTTAAATGTGCTTCTAAGTGGCTTGCTTGTCTTTCTACGAGTATTCGTAGGTTCACAAGTTTGTTGTATGTATGCCAAATATAGCCTAAGACAATTATTGCAACAACGCTGACTATTGTCCAAGTAGTGCTAATCATTTGTTCCACCTCAAAATTTTAGGGCTTTTTTATAGTATTCTTCGTTCTTATTAAGCTTTTTTGGTGTTATGTTGACTTCAAAGTATCTTACCATGTCCTTAATTGCGTCTTGTTTTGTCTTCAGCTTGTTCACTATTTTGTACACTTCGACGATTTTAT
Organism: Candidatus Omnitrophota bacterium; assembly: GCA_018830005.1. Classification (NCBI taxonomy): domain Bacteria; kingdom Pseudomonadati; phylum Candidatus Omnitrophota; species Candidatus Omnitrophota bacterium. The sequence goes on along the minus strand of JAHJTE010000003.1, from coordinate 159,598 downwards.
CTTCCTCGGCGGATAATTCAACTAAAATCTTTACCATTTATAACACCATGCAACATAGTATTACTTTAGATTATTTAAAGCTTTCGCTTTTCTTGCCCCCTTTCTTTTTCAGTCAAAGGAAGCGGGCAGTTTATGGCTCGTGCCCAGGAGCTTTTTCGGTGGTGGTAGTGGTGGTAGTGTTGGTTTTGGCTTTTCCCCGCTGTTGTCCTTATTCCTTTTGCGAAATAAGTTAGATAGGTTTTTCACCTTCATAGGGGCTGGTTTTGAGCAAGCCAGCAACTTTTATCCTGTTACTCAGTATTAAAAGCTTCAAGAACTGCTTCTTGCAATTCCTGTTTTATTTCTTCGTTCAGGAGCATGACGGTTTCGTACCATTTGCCGTCTTTGGACTTTTCTCTTGGCATTGAAGTAAACAAGCCCTTTTTTCCCATAACAACTCGTATGCCTTTCACAAGCACCTGTCCGTTGATAGACACGTCAACGAATGCCTTTAATGATGAGTCGCTATCGAACCTGCATAACCTTGCAACCTGTATCATTTTTTTCACCCCCTTTCGATAATGATTATTCCATTGTGTTTGCTGTCTGTTATCCACTTGGCTCCTGTGATTATGGCAAGCACAAGGAATTGAAGTTCTGCTATTGGGAAGATGAGGGATAGCAGGATTGATGTCATGCTCAGGCAGAAGTACCTGAGTGTTTTGAGCATTGCTGGCAGGCTTGTCTGGATTGATGTGCGTTCCAGATTTTTTTCGATTAGACTTCTCATGCAGCCCTCCTTATGTGGTGCTTACTGTTTGCCATCCCTGTGCTTCCGCAATCTTTTCTATGTTCTGTGCTTTTGTTGGGTTCCAGTGGAGGTCTCTGTCAACTTCAAGAAAAGACACTTTCAAATCGCTTAACTCTTTGAGGCTGAAGTATCCCCACTCTGCCATTTCGAGGTCGTTGTTGAGTATGGCAAACCCGAAGAAGAGTTCATCCTTTGGATCGTATTCTGTTGCGTACCAGTCGCATCCGCCTATGAAGAAGTGGGCGTGTATGATTTTGTCTTTTAGCGGTGTGCTTTCCGTTGAGTAAAAGGCGGGGATTTGCTCGAGGTCTTTGCTTGTTGGTTTGTTCCACATGGCTTTTTTCTCCTTTTTTTATTCGAGTATCAGGTTTTGGTTGTGGGTTAGCGTGGCTCCCGGGTTTTTGAGTTTCCTGAAGATTGGCTTGTTGACTAGCACAGCCAGGGGCGTTGTAACGTAGTCTCCTTGGGTGCCGTCCAGGGAAGCGATAACGCAGGTTTCAATTCCGTCCAGCTCTGTTGCGAGCAAAACAAAATTGCTAAACTGGCCACTTATCAGGTCCCTGAATTTCTTTGCTTCTTCATGCGTAATACTTCTCAACATATACCTCCTTTCTTGTTAGCCAATGCACAGTGCACATTGGCATGCGTTCCAGCCGCAGCACGGGCACAGCACGCAGCCTTCCTCGTGAATCAGCTGGCCTCCGCAATCAGGACAAAACTGCATAACAATCACCTCCTTTCAAAAAAGAGGAGGGAGCATTTTTTTAGGGGTTCTCCTGTTAAAACCTTCGCGTAAAAACAGGAGCGTGCTCCCTCTTCAAGATTTCTGTTCGCTGTGAGATGCCTTTTCGCTTGGCTTCTCAGAATTTGTGCTTTTCGTCAGCGTGTATGAATTTGGTTAATTACTGGCAGGTAATATCTGGCAGGTATTTAATGCTTGCACTGAAAAGGCACTGGCAGGGATGGGGTGGCAAGGATCGTTTTTTTGTTACCATTGCTCGCCTTGCTCGCAAAGGCTTGCCATGCTAAAACCACTTCTCGGCTACGCCTCAAAGGCGTTTTTTCTCCCTGGCAGGAGAACCGCAGGCTAACAAAAAAAAGCAACAATCAGGATGAGAGCTTCACATTTTCGATATATAAATACTAAAGTATTTATGTGTGCCCCTTATTTTCGAATATGTGCTTTGACGTATACCGTTGCTCTTAGGTATTTTGTTTTGAGGATGTTGTTGAGGGTGTTGTATTGTTTTTTCTGGACGAGGATTATGGGGCGTTCTGCTATGGTTTGGGTTTCTTTGCCTGTGTTGATTTCTATGCGTTGTGCTCCTGCGAGCTTCTGTATTGTCCATAAGGTTGCAGGCAATTTGGCGCTTATCTTTTTCGATATTGTAGATACGGGTGTCCATTCTGTAAGCTGGGGAAGGATTTTTAGGATTTTAATTACTCGGAGCGATTCGGTTTTCTCAAGGTAGAAGTAGCTCTGCACATTTTCGTTTTCGTAGAACACTATCTTTAGCTTTGGGGCTGCCATTTTTCTTTCATCTCTTTGAGCTGTTCGTCAGTGATTTTTTCTTTAATTGGAGCGAGTGGGATTTTTACGAGGCAGTTTTTGACTCTGCCTTTGACTTTCATTATTGCTTCACCCTGCCAGATGAGATCCATATAAGGAATCTCATGTTTCTTTAGAAAAAGACTTCCCGCTGTGGCTTCTATGTCTCGCTTGGTTTGGCAGGCGAAGTGTGCCTGGATTTTGCAGTTTGCTGTAACATAGTTTGGGAGTTCTGAGCTTTCTTGTGCTATGGCTACGATTCCCAGCCCGAATTTTCTGGCTTCTTTGAAGAGCATTTTGATGATTTCTCCTCCGGTTTGCGTTTCAATTTTAGATTTGGGTAGCATGTTTGGGAATTCTTCGAGAAATACTACTGTGCGGAGTTCTTCTTTTTCTGCTTCGCCTTTGTGCAGGTAGTAAAGCATGAAGTAGTTGAGGACCAGTTCCTGGAACAGGACTCTTAGGTGTTCGGGTGTTTCTATGTCCATTTCTATGATTGTTATGCCGTCTCTTTCAAGGATTTCTTTTGATATGTCTATGGGCTGTCGTGAGCCGAATACTTCTTTCATGCTTTCTCGTGTGAGTTCTTTTAGGATTCTTTCTGTGCTTTGTTTCCAGAGGAGCTGTCGTGCTTGGGCGTATTTTGCCTGTATGCGGATTTTCATATCTTCGATGTTTGGGAGCATTTTGAGTACGCCGTTTTGGTATGCGTCCATGAGCTGTTCTGCTTCGTTTTCGAGATAGTCGCTTACACCTTGCCCGGAATACAGGCTTTTTTGGAGTGGTTTGCTGGATGATATGCCGAGCCAGTTTGAGAATTTCACGTTTGGTGGCGGGTTGAAGAACATGTTCCAGCTAAACGGCATAATGTCGCTTCGCCCTATCGTGTAGACCTTTATTTTCTCAGTGAATGGATACTCTTTTTTGTCGAGTGAGAGTAGGTTTCGCCATGTTCTGTCCCAATCAAATACGATGCAGCGTTTGCCTTTTTGTGAGAGTTCTATTAGGAGGTTGTAGCCGAGCGTGGTTTTTCCTGTGCCTGAGAGGCCTGTTATGAGTGTGTGGTTTTTTACGTCTTCGAAATTGAGATACAAGGGATATAGCTCCCTATGCTTGTCCTCGCCATTTTTGCCGTAGCAGACTGTTCCGGCAAAGACTTCTTTTTTTCCTTCGCATTCTTCTTTTGTTACCGGCGGCAGCAGAACGTTGGTGTTGAGGAGGTTGTCATTCAGGAGTTTTCTGGATGAAATGTTCAGGATTTTTTCTATTCTGGTTTTTCGGTCTTCGTCACCAAGCGCGTATATTAGCTTGAGGCTTTCTATTTTTTTGCTGCCCCATTCCGGCTCAAGCTTGAGAAGAAGCTCGTCTGTGAGAGTTGTATCTGTCATTAAATCAAAGTAGTAGCAGAAGGGTATAAATGGTTTACACTGAAAAGATACTGAAGAAGGAGGAGCGCAAGAGTTCAAAATCTGCCCATAAACATAATTATTAAATAGGGAGCTGACATCTACAGACATATGGAAATAGACTCAATATTAATTATACTGGATATTTTTATTGTGGCAGGCATTGGCGGTGTTCAAGCAAAGAATCTAAATAAGGATTTGGTATTTATTGCTAAATTCGCAGTTTTGGTTCCTTTTGTTGTTTATATGGCTAGCTTATTGTTTGATTTTCCATCAATCCCAGAACGGTTAGCTAATGCATTGGACCCAATAATAAAGGGTATTATTGCAAGCGAGGTTTCTGGAATTTTTACCGTTCTGATTACAGTGCTGGTTAAGAAATTGGTTAAGGGCAGATTTTGAGGCGAGCACTGGAAGAGTTTTCTGACAGCCCAATATTTAAATAGTTGTATTCTCTCTCCCTGTCGTATGGAAGGGATTATTAGAGAACTCAAGAGTATATTAAGCCCTGACCGGCTTGGAATAATGTGCTCATTAGTTATCATCGTTTTCTCCTTGTTTGCGACCCAAATAGACAATTTTCTGATTTTCTTATTTGGAGCCAGTGCCTTTTGTATGTTTTTTGGAATGTCTTTTAACGCACAAACGCATACAAAAGAAAACATTACTGAAAAAGGCACTGAGAGGATTACTTGGCATGAATTGTATTTCACTGGGTATCCTGAGGTAAGCAAGGTCTTATTCTGGATTGCTGCAATCCTATTTGGGTCGTTTCTGATCAGGGCAGGGATATTAGTCCTGTAGTGATGCCCGAAATTTTAGCTAATCACATATATATGAAAAACTGCATATAGAAATCTATTCCATCATCTTTTTATCTTGCTTTAGTTCTTTGTGTTTGTGGAACAGGTTGACAAAGTAGTTGGTTGGTTGTGTGAGGTCTTTCCAGCAGTTTATTTTTTCTTCGAGTTTTTGTTTGTCTATGCCGTTAAGCTCTTTTTGCAGCATACTTCTACGCCTTTCTACGTTCATGTTAGTGCCGGGAATCCAGTCATAGAGCTGAAAGAGCTGGCTCTTGGTCTTTGCCCAGCTGTAATCCAGCTTGGTGTTTATATCATTGTAAATTCTGAGGCGGTAAACAATTGAGAACGCTGTGGTTACAACTTGGTCGAGGAGGGCTTGTGAGTCTTGTTCGAGGATGTCTTCAATGCCTGATGAGCTTGAAGGTGCGGCGGGGATTGGCGGTGGGGGCGCGTATTTTTGGCTTGTGATAGTGAGGTATCGGTCATGGCTTTTGCTAAAGTATTCGGGGCTGATGATTGGGTATGCGTATCCGTTCTGCATTTTCTATTGATTAGTGGGGACAAGGTTGCTTTTAAGTTTTGCACTGAAAAGAATCTGTTGGGTTTGGTGCTAATTTGTTTCTTTTCCTTCGGGAAACAAATTATCCCGGAGGCGGTGCCAGATGTGGAATGAACCATCAGATAAGGAACTTGAGAAAATACCGAAATTCTATGAGACAGAAGACGTAGCTGCGGAAGAAAAGGTTATTCACATGCATTTCTTCATGGGCGGCTGCGACTGGTATGTCGCGGAGTACGATGCTGAAAAGGAGCTGCTTTTCGGCTTTGCTATTCTGAACAACGATTACCAGATGGCTGAGTGGGGCTACATAAGCTTCAGGGAGCTTTGCAAGCTTAGCGCAAACGGTATTGAAGTAGATAGGGATTTGTATTTTGAGCCCACAAAGGCAAAAGGCGTCGAGAAAATTATGATGGCTATGAAAAAGGTGAGAGTATGAATCGCAAAGAAAGAATTGCAAGGTCTGTTGGGTACCTGAGGGGCGAGATTGAGTTTGTGAGGAAGGAACGGCAATTCACGCACTCTCTGGTGTTTATTAGCGAGCGCATGCATATGATGAAGAAGATCGTGCCTCTTCTTCTTGAAGACAGCCGCATGACTCTCACAGAGATATCAAAGCGCACAGGAATTCCGGTGTCTACGGTGTACGATAACTTGCCCAGAGTAAGGGAAGCGTTCAAATTCACCATAGTGCCTAAGTCGCTTTATTGTGATGAGGAAAGAATGCAGTGTGAGATTAGCCAGACGCGGATGTATGACTTTAAGCCGGGGTTAAAGGCTTCCTGAGGGATTGTTTTTTTCTCTTTCTTTCGTACGAGAAAAAAAACAATTGAGGTGATATGCATGAGTCAAATACCAAACCTGAGAAGAATGAGTACAAAAGACATCAACAGTGCTTTGAATGCCGTAAGGCGAAGGATGAATAGCCCAGCGGCTATTAAAAGCGTGCGGAGAGTGAGGGATTACGAGGAATACAGAGATTTTACTGATGAGAAGCAGCGCATGGAAGAAGAACAGCAAAAAACTGAAGAACATCCCGACTACCAAATAGAAATTTCCGAGGAGAAAGTTGAGGCAATTATCTGTGAGCTTGATGATGACGTTTGACTCAGGACTTCTTTGGTGTTTTTACCCCCTCGTTTTGGTATAATAACCTTCTGGAGGAACATATTTTATGATGTCGGATTCTCTGTACAATTTGATGCTTAGTGTTGCTGAAGCAATAGCCAACCAACAGATTGGATCGGAATAATAAATAAGTGTTGAAAAAATGGGTACAAAAATAAAGAAACAAAAATATCATCAAGTATCATTTATGCCATGGGCGGATTTTAAGGATGAGTTGCAAATTGGCCCTGTCTTATTCTGGTCTTTTACAAACGCTGATACGAAGATTAAGAACCAATCTTTGTTGAAACATCTAACAAGGTATTTTAGTTCTTATGTAGATCATCAAGGTAAAGCTGTAGATACGATTGTAGTCTGTTCCTATAAGAAGAATAATTTCAGATGTTTAAGCAAGAAAGAATACTCCGATTTAAGGGATGCGGTAAATATGCTTACTTTTTGTGCCATTGCTCCAACAGTAAAGAATGCTGTATGCGCTAATAATCGAAGTATGGGACCATCAAGTTCGGAAGTATTTCAATTAATAACTCAAAATTTTATTCCTGGCAATAATCATATTGCTGTTCGTGCAGGAAATTTGCTTAGTGGTGGTTGGGAAATGGGAGAAGTTACTTTTCCTAAACCGTGGAGTACTGGCGGATTCTTTAAATCGCCCAACGAAGAACTTATGAGCGGTTTTAATAAAATGTTTGAAAATAATGTCTCGGTTGAAGTGAGAGAGCGAATTTTTAGAAGTCTCGAATGGTTTCGATTATCTCATGTGCAAAATGAAGATGTGTCTTTTTTGTCTAAAATTGTTATGATGGCAACGGCATTTGAAATTCTATTACAGGTTCCTAATGTGCCTAATAAGAAAGGCTGGATAGCCGAGAAACTTGATGAGCAGGTAAAATGTTCTGAATTTATTAAACTAACAAGAACAGATAATAAGGGGAAGAAACACAGGTGCAGTAAACTTTACTGGTGGGCTTGGGATTTCTATAATTTACGAAATAGCATTGTACATGGCGAGCATATAGAGCCAAAGCTGCAACGTTATCACGTGTCTGACAAGAAATGGATTAACTATCATATTGTTGCTGATTTAGTATTCTTAGAATGTGTGAAAAGAGAATTATTCAATATGGGGTGTATTGGAGATAATGCTAGAGATTGTGCAAAGAAATGGGATGAATCTTTTCCTGATGAGAAAGATGAGTCAGCTACACAATTATTAGCAGAATGGTTCCTTGGGATTAAAGATGTGTATAGAGCTATGGGTTGGTTGAGGAAAAACAAGAAATATTCAACGAAGAGATAGTATGGGGAATGTTTAAGGAGAAGAATTGATATGAAGAAATTATCCAAAGAGTTTCTTGGCTTGAGTGGTGAATATTCTGTCGCGAGTGAATTATGTAAACGAGGGATTTATGCACAGTTGACTATGGGACATCATAAGCGGACAGATATTCTTGTTGAAACGGATTATAAAATGTTAAGAATTCAGGTTAAGGCGAAACAAGGTCGCGAATGGCCAGGAGTGAGTGGCGTCTTTAGGGAGAACGATCTCTTGGTACTTATTGATTTTGAGAAGAAAAAATTTAAAGATCGACCAGATTTTTATGTGATTGGCGTTGAGGATTGGAAGAAACTTGTCTCTGAGGAAAAAAAGCGATATAAAGAAATTAAGATTGATGAGGAACTTTGCATTAGATATCCGGATGGCTGGAAAGGACTAAATATTAAATCATCTCAAGTTAATGATTGTCTTGAAGCGTGGCACAAGATAATTGACAAGGTTCAAAAGTAATTATATCCAGGAGTAGAATTATGTATGAGCATTTATCAATGAGTGAACGTATTGACCGGATTGGTGCTTTGTTAGCTAAAGCGGTGTATCTTTACAATAATAAGGAAATAAATGAAGAAAAAGGGTTTGAGGAGGTTTCTTGTGCTGAAGAAAAAGAAGGAATTGATTATAACGGATAATTTAGGTGATATTTCTGACATCGTTCTTCCCAAAGAGGTCGACTTGTTACTTCCTTATGCTGACGAACTTTTGGAGCCAATATTAAAAAAGGAAAAAACAAGGGAGGTGAAAGGTGGCGGGAAGAAATAAAATTGATTGGGACAACATAAAGCTTACATTTATACCTGCTGATCCAGATAACCCTAATCCAATGAATCCTAGTTCTCATTTATCACAAGAAGAGAGAAGGGAAGAAATTATTGATATCTGTGCAAGAATTTGGATGCGGCATTGTCAGGAGATATTAGAAAGTAATGCAAAAATCTGTAACTAGAAAAAATCATTATGTACCAGAATGGTATCAAAAGAGATTTTTATTATCAAAGGGGAGTAAGCTTTGTTATCTAAATTTACATCCAGATAAAAAGATTCTTCCTAATGGCAAAGAAGTTGTCTTTAACAGTTATCACTGGTGGTCGCCGTCACAGTGTTTTTGTGAAAAGGATTTATACACGACATTCTTTTTTGGTTTAATTAATGATGAGATTGAAAAGTATCTTTTTGGTGAAATTGATACATTTGGTTTTGCTGCGATTCGGGCATTTATTAGTAACGATTTTCTTTCGATGCATAAAACCTTCCAGGAGTTCTTTGGATATTTAGATGCCCAAAAGATTCGAACACCAAAGGGATTGAATTGGCTTCAAACAAAGTATCCTGGTATAAATAAGATTCAATTGTTGCTTGAAATGCAGCATATAAGACAAATGCACTGTACGATGTGGGTTGAAGCAACCCGTGAAATTGTGTCTGCTGAAGACTCAGATGTAAAATTTATTATTACTGATCACCCTGTGACAATATATAATGCTGCTTGCCCGCCTGATTCTACTCATTGTAAGTACCCCGATGATCCTTTAATTTCTTTTAAGGGTTCTCAGACTATATTTCCTCTAGACTTAAATCATTGTCTTATTTTAACAAATTTAGAATATGCAAAAGATTCGGATAGCCAAGACTTACTTTCGAACAGGACGAATGCGAGACATTTTGATTCGACGATTTCGCGTATTGATGCAATGATACGCTCGCGTAAAATAGAGGCTAATGATGTAAATAAAATAAATTTGATTTTAAAGTGTCGTGCACGAAGATATGTAGCCGCAGCCCAAAAAGAATGGTTATTTCCTGAGAAAGAAATTAGATGTGAGTGGTCGGAGTTGGGGCGAGTGTTAATGCCACCTAAGAATGAGTTGCATCATTTTGGAGGGGAAATATATGTTGGTTATGAAGATGGTAGAACTCATTATCAAGATGCATATGGTCGCACTGTAGGTGATTTGTCATATCTAAAAAAGCCAGAAAGAAAGGAGAAAGTCGGGGCTAATGATGAATGCATTTGTGGTAGTGGGAAAAAATACAAAAAATGCTGTAGGGATAAGAAATCAGGTGAGATGCCAATAACTAATGTGCGGAGTATTAGAGAACGGAATTTAATGTTTTTTAACATGTTGATGAATATTTTGGGATTATCACGGGGAAAAACATGGGAAGATATTCGTGCCGAATTAAGTGATAAGCAGGTTGCAGATATTCATAAGGCATTTGAATGTTTATGGCCTAAAGGGACAAATATAATTGAGTTATTACCAATGCCTGATAAAAGAGTATCAAGGGTTCTTTATGCTGGCCTGATTGACCCGAGAACAATTCTTCAAAATGTTATTAGTTATTCGCTTTATTTTGATGAAATATTGGTTATGAACCCATTTATGAATCCCACATACATAAAACCAGAATATAATCCTGTTGAATCACCTGCTCAATATAAACAAGAGACACTTAAAAACGCATTGTTATTTATGCAGTTAATGCCTTTTATTGAAAAAGGAATCATTAATTTGATTCCTGATCCTTGTTCTTTGAATCTTCAACTTCAAAAGCAAATATGGGAAATGGCTCAATCTCGCCTTAAAGGACTTAAGTTGAGCGATGATCAAATGGCACCAATGAAGGATCTTTGTATGGATGATATAAAAAGGATGATGAGTGGGTTGCCGGAGGAAAGCTTGAGGCATAATATTACAAAAGCTTTGCCTGATTTGTCTGAAGACGATACAGAAAAAGTATTAGAATATATGAAACAGCAGCGCAAGGCAGATCCTCTTGCCTTATTGCAGCCGTCTGTTGGGAAAAAGGGAGCAGGGCAGATACTTATATCTCATTTAACGCCAAATTTTGAGTTGGGTTTCTTTCTTGCTCAATTAACAGGGGCAATTTTATATACTGATAATCAGTTCCGATGGGAAGAAATATTGAAAGTTTCTAATAAGGGGCAATGCTTGTGGGAAAATTTATCGAAAAAGATGAGTGCTTATGAATTTACATTTGAGGCTAATTCTTTTATTTGTTTAGAAATGAGAAAAGCTGGAAAATTGAGGGATTTAAGGCAAGTTTTACATAAAATATTTCTTTCTGTGGGGAATGAAACGGATCAAACAAAAGCAAATCAGATTATATCCACATTATTGTCGGAGTTGGATTCTTCATATAATCAAGCTCAAAAAGATTGGCAATGGATGGATAAACAAAATATTGATAGTGCTCAACAGAGTTATAGATTTTTGGGGAAAATCAGATTTAATATTCCTGATCAGGGATTTAGCGTTAATACAGTAAATAGACTATTGTTATGTTACGGAAGAAATAATTATTTAAAATCTGTACTATTGGCGATGAATATGAAGCCAACGAATAATTAATGGTTCGGAGATTCTCTTAACATTCTTTCGGTTATTTGTTCTTTTTTACCATATTCCAAAACGTAAGTCTGTTGTTCTTGTGGTAGCTTGAGCAGGTTTAATACTTGAGTTATTCTTACTCGTGATATTCCCATTTTTTTTGCCAGTTGTCCTTGGTTCAGGTTTTCTTCCTGCATGATCCGCTGAAATCCCATCGCCTTCTTAATCGGGTTTTTATACTCCTGCAAATACTTGTAATGCCGCAGTTCTTTCTTTGAAACAATCTTGCCTCTTGGAATAAAATCCGGCTTTTTGCCCCGAAATAGAGTTTTTGTTTTATTGTGCCATCTGTAATGGTATGGCAATTCATCAGTTACGACACGCCTTATTGTTCGCTTCGAGTCTCGCTCGGGGAGCCACTTCAAACGGAGCCCCACTTTTAATGGGGCTCCGTTTTAACTGACTCTAAGCGTGGAGTTGCCATCCTAACCCACTGTGATATAATATATTGCAGTGGGTTTTTGTTTTAGCTGAATATCAAAAGGAGAAAAGATGAAGAGGAGAATATTTATTGATATTGTTATTGCGTTTGTCCTTATTGTTTTTATTGGATTGGTGCATTTTTTAGCGGTGGCATTCGCGGAATCGCCTTTTTCGAAGACAGCATCAAATGAAAAATGGAGTATTTATCGCGATACTCAGAATCGTTTTGAATTTTCATATCCTGTAAGTTTTGGTATTCCGAAAAATGTTGATAATGTAGATATGCCTGGCGGCGATTCAGGAGAAGCGATTTTCTTTCCGCAATTTTCATATGGATTGCACAAGGGTAAAAGTGTATTATGGGGCACTCTTGTGGTTAGGTCCGGCAGAACGTGGGTGGGAGCGCAGGCTTTGGGGGGATTATATGACCCTATAGCAGTTGGTTTATTTATAGATATGTTTCCTGTTGCTATTCAAGAGAGATTGCGTAGCCAAGTAGAAAATCTTACAATTTCAAATTTTTGTAGCGAATTATCGAAATCGGAACATATCTCAATCGATGACTCTGTTTTAAATAATGTTACCCCTGAACAGAAACAAGTAATAACTGGATTGGACTCTAACGGAAACCTAAACCCTAAGGTAATTATTTGTAACGTATTGGGTGATATGATTATTTTTCATAAAGAAGCCGTGTTTGAGTCTGGACTGGTCAGCAGTCTTCGGCAGATATATGGGGCAATCCGCTTCCTAAAAGGCCATTTTAGCTCTGTGCAATTTATCCGGATTACACGCGACCCTCCAGATGAGGAATTGCTTGAGACAATGGCGAAGATAGTCCAGTCTTTCAAAGTGCTACATTGAGCTTAGTTAAGTTTATATTAACAATTACTTGAGACTCAGATTATGGATGTTGTCTCTTTCTGAGTCCAGCCAGTTGCGAAACTCGTCCAATAGGGGAGGGTTTTGAAGAAAGCCGCTTCTGTCCGTGAGCAGTTCTCCGTATCGTAAATCGAAACTCATAGGTGAATGTGGTTTGATGAGAGAACGTTTCGGGGAGCCAATTTGAAAATCCGAACTTTTTTCGGATATAGCCTCAGTTACTTATCGTAGCTGGGGCTTTTTTATATGGAAAATGCGTTTTTCGCAGTAGAAATACAGAGTTCGGATTTTGTCTGAATCGACCCCCCTTATTCAAATATCCGAACTTTTTTGTTCTTGACTTCTTGGGTTGGAAACAGTAAGATTTATATAACCGTTTAGTTATTTGGTTGTGAAAGGGTGTATATTTATGAAAGATTTGGATACTATCTTTAAGGCGTTGGCTGATGTTAACAGGGTGAGGATTCTGAAGCTTCTTGAGAAGCGTAAGATGTGTGTTTGTGAGCTTGCGTTTGTTCTTGGGGTTTCTCAGCCTGCGGTGTCCAAACAGCTTAAAAAGTTGGTGGGTGCTGGCCTTGTTGCTTCTGAACAGGACGGTTTTTGGACTAACTATTTTGTTAGCCCGAAGAATCTTTATGCAAAGAAGCTGCTTGCTATGCTTAGTCAGTGGCTGAATGATGACAAGGCAATGATTGATGATTTAAAGAGGGCAGAGAAAGCTAACAGGAAAAAGCTCTGTTGCAGGAAATGAATATTTTTTTGCCGAAATTACATAACCAGATGGAAATGTGGAGATAAGAATGAAGGAAAGAGACAAGTTTTTGTTGATGACGGCGGCGTTTTTGGCGTGCTTTTATTTGCCTGTCGAACTTCTGCCTTTCAGAAATCCTTTGTTTGAGTCATTAGCTCTTGTGCGGTGGTATGCAAGGGAGCATGTTTTGTTGTGTCTTGTTCCGGCCTTTTTTATTGCTGGGGCGATTTCTGTTTTTGTGAGTCAGGCTTCTGTCATTAAGTATTTCGGTGCTGAGGCAAAGAAGATTGTTGCTTACGGCGTGGCTTCTGTTTCGGGAACTATTCTTGCTGTTTGTTCCTGCACGGTTCTTCCTCTGTTTTCGGGTATCTACAAGAAGGGTGCCGGGCTTGGGCCTGCTGTTGCGTTTCTGTATTCGGGGCCAGCAATTAATGTTTTGGCTATAATAATGACTGCGAGGATTCTTGGTTGGCAGCTTGGTGTGGCGAGAGCTGTCGGGGTAATCGTTTTTAGTGTAGTCGTCGGTCTTCTGATGCACCTCATATTTCTCAAAGAGGAGCGAGAAAGACAGGTTAACGGAAAGTTTCAATTCGGCGAAGAAGAGAAAACGCGACCTCTTTGGAAGAACGGAATGTATTTTTTCTCTATGGTCGCAGTTCTTGTTTTTGCTAATTGGGGAAAACCACAGGAAGGCGATACAGGCTTGTGGGCTACTATTTTTGGTTCAAAATGGGTGATTACGCTTATTTTTCTATCCCTTCTTGGCATCATGTTATTTCGGTGGTTTAAGAAAAACAAGCTTAAAGAATGGACGCAGAGTTCGTGGGGTTTTGCAAAGCAGATTATGCCTCTTCTTCTTGCAGGCGTTTTGGTTGCTGGTCTTCTTTTGGGAAGACCGGGGCAAGAGGGTTTGATCCCTTCAGTGTTCATTGAGAGGCTTGTTGGCGGCAATTCGCTTTTCGCTAACTTTTTTGCGTCAATTGTCGGGGCGTTCATGTATTTTGCAACACTTACAGAAGTTCCCATACTTCAGGGCTTGATTGGTTCTGGCATGGGAAAAGGGCCAGCACTTGCATTGCTTCTTGCAGGGCCTGCTTTGAGTCTTCCCAATATGCTTGTTATTAGAGGTGTTATAGGAACTAAGAAGACTGTTGTCTATGTTGGCCTTGTTGTCGTTATGGCAACTCTGAGCGGAATTATATTTGGAATGATTGCAGGCTAAATTATTTAGGGAGGTATTAGAGATGAAAATTGAGATTTTGGGCATGGGTTGTCCTAAGTGCAAGCAGTTATATGATAATGCACAAAAAGCTGTTGATGAGATAGGTGTTGATGCAGAGCTAATCAAGGTTGAGGATATGGACAAGATAACGGAGTATGGCGTTATGACCACGCCTGCTTTGGTTGTTGACGGAAAGGTGAAGGTTGCAGGAAAGGTGCCTTCGAGTGATGAGATTAAAGGAATGTTTTCATAAATAGGGGAGGATGATCAAACGAAAAAGTTTTTGTTTTTGCCTGTTTTTTTAGCCGTAGGTCTTCTCGCCATGTCTTTTCTTCCTGGCTGTGATTCGCCTAAAGAGAGCGATACGTCTTCTTTGGGAGTTGTTGAAGACGCCTCAAGCGTCGACTCATCGCCTATCGCTTCTGTTCCTGTTTCTGATTCCGGCGTTGTTGCGTATTATTTTTACGGCAATTACAGATGCGCCTCGTGCAAAGCTATTGAGGCTTATACAAAGGAAGCCTTGGAGCTTTATTTCAGCGACGAGATTGCTTCCGGAGGGCTTGAGTTCCGTGCCGTGAATGTTGAGGAAAAAGGCAATGAGCACTTCGTTAATGATTACAAGCTTTACACAAAAAGCGTAGTCCTTTCAAAAGTTGAGGACGGAAAAGAAGTCGGTTACAAAAACCTTGAGGGTGTCTGGCAATTTATTAGGAACAAGCAGCAGTTTTTTGATTACGTCAAAAAGGAGACCGAAGCGTTTATTGCAGGGGGTTCCTCATGATTGAGCTTTTGTCTGCTTTGTGGCTTGGCATACTTACTTCCATCAGTCCTTGTCCGCTTGCAACGAATATTGCGGCTGTTTCTTTTCTTTCAAAGAAGGTTAATCATCCCATGGCTGTGTTTCTTTCGAGCATTGCTTACGTTCTCGGGAGGATGGTGACTTACGCAGTTATCGGTTCTGTCATTATCGCTTCTCTCGTAAGCGTTCCATCTATAGCAAATTTTCTGCAAATTTATCTGAATAAGATAATTGGGCCAATTCTGTTAATTGTCGGATTGTTTCTTCTTGACGTTATCAGGTTCAGTTCGTTTTCTTTTTCGTTGTCTCATGAGAAGCAGAATAAGCTGGCTGAGTCAGGAACTGGCGGAGCATTTCTTCTCGGGATGCTTTTCGCCTTATCATTCTGTCCTATTGCTGCCGCATTGTTCTTCGGAAGCCTTATCCCACTTGCATTGAACAGTAAAATAGGGATGACTTATCCTTTTATTTACGGTATCGGCACAGGAATTCCTGTTACCATTTTTGCGTTGGGGATTGTTTTTGGCGTGAAGTCGTTTTCGAAGTGGTTTCATAAGACTGCAAAATTAGAATTATGGGCAAGAAAGATTACAGGAGTGATATTTATTGTGGTAGGGATATATTTTGTCTGGTCACACATCATGATTAACTATTTATGATGGAGTGTGGAGATATAAAAATGGAAAAGAATGTTAATAGGGGTATGTCGGTTTTTGAGAAGTATCTGACGCTGTGGGTTTTGTTGTGTATCGGCGGGGGTATCTTAATAGGTAAGATTGCGCCTGGAATGGCGAAGTGTCTTGACGGCCTTTCTATTTATGTCGGTGGTGCTCCTGTTGTTTCGGTTCCCATTGCGATATGTCTTTTTTTCATGATGTATCCTATCATGGTTAAGATTGATTTTGCTGAGGTTATTAAGGCTGGCAAGTCGCCCAAGCCTGTTGGTTTAACGCTATTTGTAAACTGGGCAATAAAACCTTTTACCATGTATGCTATTGCTTTTCTGTTTTTGGGTGTGCTGTTTAAGGGTTTTATTGGTGCAGAAGCAGTGGATTTTGTAAAACTCCCTCCTGGAGCAATAGATTGGGCTGTAGGTTCAATTCATGGTGCAGGTCAGGTTGTTATGCATGAAGGAATGAGAATGTTGCAGGTGCCTTTGTGGAGAAGCTATTTTGCTGGATGTATTCTTCTCGGTATAGCTCCATGCACAGCAATGGTTTTGGTCTGGGGATTTCTTGCAAAAGGCAATGACGGACACACCCTTGTTATGGTTGCTATCAATTCCTTAACAATGCTTTTGCTTTACGGTGTGCTTGGTGGGTTCCTTCTTGGTGTGGGAAGGATGCCTGTTCCGTGGCAAGCGTTGCTGTTATCTATTGCTATCTATGTTGCGTTGCCGTTAGTTGCAGGTTTTTTTTCAAGAAAGTGGATTATAAGTCATAAAGGAATAGATTGGTTTAATGAGAAGTTTTTGCATGTGCTGTCACCAGTCTCAATAATTGCTTTACTTTTTACGTTGGTTCTTTTGTTCTCTTTTAAAGGGGCAGTTATCCTTGCTAAGCCGTTGACGATTTTATGGATAGCAATTCCTTTATTTATCCAGACATGCTTGATATTTGGTATAACATATTGGCTGGCGAAGAAATTGAGGTTGAGTTATGAGGATGCGGCTCCCTCGGCAATGATTGGCGCAAGTAATCATTTCGAGGTTGCTATTGCAACGGCGACTATGCTTTTTGGGCTTTCGTCGGGAGCAGCGTTGGCGACTGTTGTTGGCGTGCTGATTGAGGTTCCTGTGATGCTGATGCTTGTGCGTGTTTGCCTGAATACGCGAGGATGGTTTAAATAAAAGAAATACCAGCCAAAGCAGTGTGAGTGCTAAACTAAAATTTTCCACCTTTCTCCGTTCTTTAGCCCGTTCTTTCCTAGATATATTGTTGCTTGCCAAAAGTTCGGATTTTTGGGGGTCTCGGGGAGAAAATTACACTAATCCTCTGCAAATTAAAAACTTGCGGAGGGTTTTTGTTTGAGGTAGAATTATAACTTAACTAAGTCGTAAGATTCAGAGGAGAAAAAGATGGAAGAACGACAATTAAGTTCCTTTGAGAAATATCTTACCCTATGGGTTATAGGGTGTATCGGTCTGGGAATACTCTTGGGTAAATTATTCCCCCAAGTTGCCGTTACCTTAGACAGCATATCAATTTATCAGGTATCTATACCTATTGCGATATGCCTTTTCTTTATGATGTATCCGATTATGGTTAAAATTGATTTCGCTGAGGTTGTTAAGGCAGGAAAAAGTCCTAAACCTGTTTTGCTTACCCTGTTTGTAAACTGGTGCATCAAACCTTTCACTATGCTTGCAATAGCTACTTTATTTTTAGGTGTTTTATTTAAGGGGCTACTCCCAGGATTTGAGATTATCAAAGGTGGTACGCAGGTTGAACTTTACCGTTCATATATTTCTGGCTGTATCTTATTAGGCATAGCTCCTTGTACAGCAATGGTGCTTGTTTGGGGGCATCTGTCAAAAGGTAATGATGGTCATACACTTGTTATGGTAGCAATAAATTCACTCACAATGTTGTTTCTTTATGCACCATTGGGAGGTTGGCTTTTAGGTGTAAACAGGATGCCCATTCCGTGGCAGACAATTGTATTGTCAGTAGTTACCTATGTGGGGCTGCCACTCTTTTTAGGGTATCACTCAAGAAAACTTATCATTGCTAAAAAAGGAATGAAATGGTTTGAGGAAAAATTCCTTCATTATTTGACACCAATATCAATCGGGGCGTTGCTTGTTACGCTTGTTCTATTATTTTCGTTTAAAGGAGAACTTATTATTGAGCAGCCCCAAGTAATATTTTTAATAGCTATACCACTTTTTATCCAGACCTGTTTCATTTTTGCTTTAACATATGCAATCGCTAAATGGTTAAAGTTACCCTACAGAGATGCCGCACCGTCTGCACTAATTGGAGCGAGCAATCACTTTGAAGTTGCAATTGCTACTTCTGCTATGTTGTTTGGTCTTTCATCAGGAGCATCGTTGGCAACTGTGGTTGGAGTACTTATTGAAGTGCCAGTTATGCTAATGTTAGTGCGAATGTGTTTGAAAACTCGACATTTCTTCAAGTAATTTCTTTATTTCATCGTTAAGGCAATACTCCTTAGATTCTTCCAAAAAGTTGCGAAAGTCGTCCAATAGGGGGAGAAAATTCCACAACCCTCTGCAAATTAAAAACTTGCGGAGGGTTTTTTATGGCTTGTTGATTTGTTTTTCTTAAAAAATTATGCTATACTTAAAATGCTATTTAGGTGAGTATCTATGAGAAAAATATTTATAACAATTCTATTTACGTTCATTTTTATCTCATTGGTTTTATGTTCCTTCTCTGAAATGTTTATTAAAGATTCGCATAAGATGCATAAGGCATGTGACTGTTGCGGTTCATCTTGCGATTGTCAACCTCAATTATGTGTGAAAATATCCCAGCCAGTAGACTCTATAAAAAATACCGATGCAATTTCTATAATATTTCCAGAAGAGAATTTTGATTTTGAATATATCTTTGTCCAGCCTGAAGAATCCATTCGGTCAATCTTCCATCCTCCTAAGCAATATTCCTAATTTGTAATATTTAAGTAAATCTTTTTAAAAAGGAGTATTATCATGAAAAAAACAATTGTGATATTGTTTTTACTTTCATTTTTGCTGCCTTTTAGTAATACACCAACTTTAGCGCAAGAGAAGTGTTGCTTGCAGGCTAAATGCCAGTGCACACAGGAAACATGTTGCAGGGAAAAACAGTGCGCTTGCAAAGGCGATTGCTGTAAGGACAACGCATGTAATTGTAAGAGAGGTTGTAGCTGCGCTAAAAAAGTAGATTAAATCTGATTAGCTGGCAGCTTTAAGAAAGGGGTGTTTATATAGCACCCCTTTCTTATTATTAGCCAGTTGCGAAAGTCATCCAATAGGGGGAGAAAATTCAGCCCATCTGAATAAGGTGGGCTTTTTTATTGTAAATTTCCCTTCGCGGCGTATAATGAAATTTAGAAAAATAGGACCGCCCATTTTTATTGGCGGAGTTATAATTGAGTCAAGCAACTATGAATTGAGAGCCTATTATTTTTAGTTTTCTAATAACGCGGCATATAATATGAAAATAACCTTTATTTCAATGGTAGATGAGTTTTCGGGGATGAGCTCGCGTGTCCTTTCTTCTTATGTACGAAGTCTTGGCCATAAATCTAGAATCATTTTTCTACCCACTCCTACCTTACTTAAATCTTATTCTAATGTTACCCTGCAGGAAGTAGTTAATATTTTAAATGATAGCGATATAGTAGGTATTACAGTTATTACTAATCTATTCTTTCTCGCTGCTCAGCTAAGCGAAGCTATTCATAAAAACACAAGGGCAAAAATAATTTGGGGCGGGATACATGCTACAGTTAGGCCTCTGGAATGTCTTAAATTTGCAGATTGGGTATGTGTAGGAGAAGGCGAGCCAGTATTAAAAGATATTATGGACGGCAAACCAATTTCTCAAATACTCGGACTTTGGTATATTGAGAAGGGAAAGATTGTAGAAAATTCCTTTTCTCCGCTAATAGAAGATATCTCTACTCTTCCGTTTCAGGACTTTACTTTTGAGGACCATTTCTACATTAATCCTATTATGGGACAATCTGGGGAATTGACACGTGAACTTTACCGTGAAAAATGTAGGCGTGTATATGAAGATGCCAGAGGAGTTTACCGATGTTTTTATAAAACTATGACCTCCCGAGGCTGTCCCTTTGCATGTACTTACTGCAATAATTCAATTTATCACTCTATGTACACAGCTAGGCATTATCGAAAAAGGTCCATATCAGACGTAATCAAGGAGCTTGAGAATGTCTGTAGAGAAAATGATTTTATAGAGCTTATTCACTTTGCAGATGATAGTTTCTTTTCAAGAAGTAGCGAAGAGATTATTGAGTTTAGTAGAATGTACAAGGAAAGAGTTTCTCTTCCATTTAAGGCAATCACTGTTCCTTCAGCAGTAACCGAAGAGAAACTAGAAGCCTTGGTTGAGGTAGGGTTATGTAATCTTTGTATGGGGATAGAGTCGGGTAGCTTGACTGCTTTAATGCGCTACAACCGTAAAGCCGACACAAAAACTATCTATCGAGCAATAAGCATGATTAATCGCTATAGAGATCGTATGTCTCCGCCTAGATATGATATAATCTGCCATGATCCTTTAGGTACAATTGGCGAACAGAGAGAGAGTATTGGATTTTTGTTAAAAATTCCTAGGCCATACAGGTTTATATATTATAATCTTATGTTGTTTCCGGGAACGAAACTGAACAAGATTGCTAAAGAAAAAGGGTTGGCAATTGACGAGATTAAACAGGCGTACAGAAGCAGTTATCATTTTGAGCCTCATAATTCCTATGATATCATTTTACTTCTGCTTAATCTAAGCTTTTTCCCGCGGTGGATAGCCAGATTTTTTTTACCAAAATTCTACTATAAAGTTAGTATCGCATTTCCTGTATTGACTATGATTGTCTTTAGAATAATTACGCTGCTGGACAACCTTCAATTTGCGATAAATAGAATCATTGTGGGTGACTGGGAGTGTTTCCGTAACTATTTTATTAAGATGATGCGGAGAAAATAACGGATACGCGCAGTTAATTGACAAATTTATTATAGCCCCCAATGTTATTCAAGGATGTCAGTCCAGTAAGATAAATACTAGCCAAGGACGTAAATAAGTTCCTTGAATATTTTGTTCGCCTCTTGAGAAGTTAAAAAGTTGCGAAATTCGTCCAATAGGGGGAGCCAGTTTTGACGACGCTCGGACCGCTTCGGCGGTCCGGGTTGTTGATCGGCTTGACATTCCTTTTTAAACACATGCCTGCAAGTTCCTTTGTAGGTACTTATAATTAACTCTAGCTACCTCAGAGAGCTTATCTCGCCAATAGGGCAGGAGGAATAAAAAATGCCCCAATTTATTTGGGGCTTTTTTATTTTTAGTCGTTGCAAAGCTAGGAGAAGCGTAAATCTTAAATAATCAAGTAGAGGTGGTTGTCTTTGGTTTTTTCTTTAGAAGAGACCTCCATTTATCCAAACTAATATATTCGAAAAGTAAGGGCATTATGTAGAGGGCAGTAAGTGCTGCTAGGACAGTACCGAAGAGAATAGCCCCGCCAAATCGCTGGGTGGGAGGAAAGCTCGATAATAAAAAGATACCGAAGCCAGCGGCAACAACAAACATAGAAGTTAATATTGGCTGCCAGAGTTCATCGCGGACCGTTTGCCAGTTTCGCGTACGACGGAAAGATTTTATCATATGGATCATGGAATCAATGCCCATGGCGATCGCGACATTCGAAGCCGGAGCAGAAATAATGTCTAAGGGGATTCGATATACCCCAAAGCATCCCAGGATGGTCAAGGGGATGATAGAAATACTAGCTACCACAGCTAAGGTCATACGCAAAGAGCGCGAAATAAACCAGGTAATAAGAGCAAAAAGGAGAATAAGTTTCCCCAGTCCTCCTACTAAACTTGATGCAACAAGCTTAGCTAAGTGTCCTTGCAGGTTGTATATGCCTCCGATGATTTCGGTATGAAAGCCTTCATTCTCAGCTATGGATTTAATCTCTTCAACAACATCCAGGCGAGGCAGAACACGATATGATTCGATCATGCGCAGATAGAAGAGACCATATTTACGGTCTTTTGTTATAAAGCTCTTGGCAATCTTATCGTTCGTCGGCATCTCCATTGCTTTTAACAGAATTGATCGCGGAAAAAGCCAGCCAAAAATAGGCGTCTTTGCGGCTTGGGCAATGAGCACGGGCAAGGATATGACTGAGCCAACGCCACGGTGTTGCTCCAGTGATTCCTGGAGATTCCATAGCTGCTTATAAGATTTGTCCGAATGAATTTTCTCCTTACTTTTTGTACCAACAACTAGAATAAGCGGACTACTGCCACCGTTTTGATCAATATAACTTAGACCCTTATGAATTTCACTGGATTTAGAAAAGTAAGAAAGAAGACTCGGATCAGAATCAAGCCTTTTTAATCCCGGTAAGGTCAAAAGGCAGGTGACAAAAATGATCAGCATGATAAATTGTTTTTCTAGGTTAATAAACTTATATGTCTTTATTCCATAGTTTTCAATCTTACCTTTTTTCTCAGACTGCTGGCTTGCCACTCTTAAGAATGTAGGAAACACACCGTAGGCCACAACGATCGCCACTATAGAACCGAGGGCACCGGAGTGACCCAATTCCCTTAAAGGTTTCGCTGATACGGACATCAAACTTAAAAATCCTAAAAGCGTTGTCAGCATACTCCAGATAGAAGGAGGCAGTGTTCGTGCTATGGCGTCAGCCACAGGATTCTTACTATTTGGATCAGAGCGGAAGATCCGCCAATTAAATGTCAAAAAGATAATATGGGAAAGTGTCATAACAAAAATAATCGTACCTAGATTCGCTGTGAGAATGCCCATAGGAATACCAATTAAATCCGTTATCTTAAATGTCCACATAACCGCATTCAGACAGGATAGCATTGTTCCTAAAAGGATACTTTTTGAACGAAAAATCTGAAAGATTAAAAAGCCGAATATTAAAAAGGCCAGGAGGCTGAAGATTCTAAAGTCCTTCTGAAGGTTACGCCTAATTAATTCAACAACGTAAGGCAGTCCGGCTGCCTGCAGATGAAAACCTTCATCCTCGAAGATGCCCATGGTTTCTTCAATCTCTGGGATGATTAGGGAGACTTTATTTTCGTCTAAAAGGACAATGAGATTGGTTGATTTTCTGTTGCTGGCGACAATGAGGCGTTTCCACAGAGGGCTCTTAAAGGCCGCTTTTACATCACCTGGTCCCGCATGCGTTAGACTATTAACATTGGTTACGCCATCGATTTCTAGCAATCTTTTACTCAGCTCTGAAATCTTTTCGTGGTATCCTGTACCATTAATATTACCAGTGGCTGAGATAATAAGCTGGGAGTCTTTACGGATGAATAAACTGTTAATTAAATGTTCGCTTTGAAATTGTGGATCTTCGCTGGAGAAGAAAAAGTTATTATCAACAGTAGGCTCGAGAGAGACAAAGTTAAATAAACAAATACCACTCAATATAGTTATAATAATAAACGTGATAACTTCACGCGGCAGGAAGTGGTGTTTGTGAAGAATTTCTTGACTCATAATCGTAAAATTTTCCTCCCCTCTTTTATTTGCCTGTCTCTTATCATTCTTCTATTCCTTTCTTATTTTAAAATAAATAACATAATTAGTAAAGAAGAATTTGGATTAATAAAGCAGAAATAAAATCTTCCCTACATAATGGGGAGTGAGTGATCGAGCGGGGGCTACTTTATAAAAGCGACAGGTTCTAGCGCGAAGCGAGGAGTCCTCGCGGGGGAGCTTGATTTCCTAAGCCTCTGTGATAGAATACATTGCAGGGGGTTTTTGTTTAGATGTGAAAAGACAAGCCAAAATAGATTTATAATTTCTTAATAGACTATTTATTTTGATTAGATTAACCAAAATATTAAAATTATAGCTTGGGACGTAATAATATAAAATTAGCGTTTAGATTAGTTATATAAGGTATAAAGATGAAACTATTATTGTCAAATTCATTTACTTGGCTTACTTTGCTGGCCATATTAACTTTTTTAGTTTTTCTCCTACGTGGCTTAAAAACAGTTAATTGGAGATTCTTTACGCGTTTACTTATATCCCTATCGTGTTTATGTGCTGCGCTAGTTTTATCCCCTCGCATTATCTCCATAAGGTTAATACAGCTCGTCGCTTCAGTAATCGTCATTACAGCAGCAGTAGCTATAGTGATTGATATCATGCTAGAGATTTTCTTAAGAATTAAACGTAGCATTTTAACAGGTAAGGATTTTAGTATGCAACTACCTGATTACCTGTTGGAAATCTGCAAAGCGATGGAGTTTTTAGCAAGTCGTAAGGTAGGCGTATTAATAATTCTTAGAAGAAAAGATAAACTAGATGAATATATGGACAGTGGTATTCTTTTTGATGCACAAATTAAGAGTGAAATAGTTATCGCTTTATTTTCTTCGGCTTCACCTGTTCACGATGGGGCAGTAGTTATTTTTAATGGCCGCATTAGAAGGGTTAAAGCAATCCTTTCTATTAGAACAGATACCGAAGTTCCTATGGGAATTGGTACGCGTCATCGTTCGGCAATAGGGATTACGGAAAAGACGGATGCCATTGCTCTAGTAGTTTCAGAGGAAAGAGGGGAGATAAGTATTGTCTCTCAGGGTTGTTTGATAAAGGTCGATTCTTTGAAAGAACTATACAGGCTTATTAAGAAGGCCCTTAAAGGGAAAAGCATCGTCCCTGTTTGAAAAAAATTTTAAAAGAAACAAGAAAAAGCTGCAATTTCTCCTTGACTGATAGCACAAAAAGTTCTAAGCTCGTTGACGAAGAGGAGTTGCTATTCTAACCCACTGTGATAGAATATATTACAGAGGGTTTTTTGTGTGCCATTTTGAAATGGAAGTGGTATAATTGGGAAAAAGGAGGAGAAATGAAAATAGCCTTAGTAGTTATAATAGTATTGGTAGTTTGTTTATTATTGTGCAAGAAGTTCTGTAAATCTTGTTGCAAAACCGATAAGAAAGAATAAATAAGGCAACTGCCTTTGGAATCTGGAATACTCACCCGCCCCCAAAGTAAAGGAGCAGTTTAACCAATAAAAACCAGCTCTTTTACCATCTTTTTACCCTTCTTTGATCCCAACCAGTTGCGAAAGTCGTTCAATAGGCCCTATAAAAATCGGAGATTTTTACAGGATTAGTCTTGTAGAATCTTTCGATTCTATAGGAGGGAGTCAATTCAGCCCATCTTGAAAAAGGTGGGCTTTTTATTTGAATTACTTGACAGGGGTAGAAATCCATAGTATGATTTGTATGATAAATCATACTTTTCATACTAATGATATAGAGGGAATATTTTAAATTAAGGGGGCAGGCATGAAAAACTCACACCAGGTATATGGAACAGTCACAATGGGGACAAGAGGGCAGGTAGTTATTCCTATGAAAGCGAGAAAGGTGCTTGACATCAAACCCGGCGACCAATTGATTGTGATATCAGGGCCTCCTGGCCGTAAAGAAATAATCAGCTTTATCCCTGCTGAACGTATTGCCCGGTTCCTGCAGCATTTTGAACAACACATTTCAGCATTAAAGAAAGAACTTTCTAAAAAAAGTAAATAAAATGACTAAATATTTAAAGTTTTTTATAGCCGCATTATTATTTATTTGTTTTATTCTTGGTAACTCTAGCGCAGAAGAGGTGTTCACGTGGAAAGATTGCGTTAGACAGGCAAGAGAGAATCATCCTGACCTTATTTCAGCGAGAGAGAAGTTAAACCAGTCACACTCAGATAAGGCAATCACCAAAAGCGATGCGTTACCCCAGATTAATACTGAGATAAGCGGCAAAAGGTCAAAAACAGCTACCAGAGACGAGGCTGATACCTATTCATATAGCATAACTGGTAAGCAGTTATTATTTGATGGTTTTAAGACTTCCGCTGATATTTCTGCTGCATCGAGAAACTTAAGTGCTCAAGGATATAACTATGCAGTTGTTTCTTCGGATATAAGGCTTAATCTAAGGAACGCCTTTTCTACGCTTTTACGAGCGCAAGAACTCATCTCTCTTACTGAGGAGATTGCCAAGAGAAGAAAACAGAATTTAGAGTTGGTTCAGTTAAGGTATGAAGCCGGCAGGGAGCATAAAGGAGCGCTCTTGACTGCACAGGCAGATTTAGCGCAAGCAGAATTTGAAGTGGCGCAGGCTAAACGGAATCTTTCTCTGGCGCAAAGACAGTTGACAAAAGAGTTAGGGCGGGAGAATTTTTCTCCTGTTAAAGTAAAGGGAGGTTTTGAAATTGCAGACACTGATAGCGAAAAGTGCGATTTCGAGTATTTAGCTGATAATACTCCTTTTTTGAAAGAACTTATTGCCAAGAAAGAGGCTGTTAGGTTTGACCTGGAATCTAGCAAGGCTGATTTTTTTCCAGAGGTTTATTTAAATACTTCTGCCGGCAAGACCGCATCAGATTGGCCTCCAGAAAATGATGAATGGTCAGCAGGTATTACAGTATCTTTTCCTTTATTTGAAGGAGGAAGTAGAATAGCTGCTTTTGAGAAAGCGAAATCTAAGTTAAAACAAGCCAAGGCAGATGAAAGAAGCGGTCGAGATACTGTTATTTTGACATTAGAACAGACTTGGAAAAACTTCCAAGATTCAAAAGATAGCGTTTCAGTGAAGAAGAAATTTCTTGAGGCTGCCCAGGAGCGGGCAAAAATAGCAAATGCCCAGTATTCAACAGGACTAATCAGTTTTAATGACTGGATTATAATTGAGGATAATGTTGTTAGTGTCAAAAAAGCCTATCTTGACACTTTAGCTAACTTGTTGGTAGCTGAGGCTAGTTGGATTCAGGCAAAAGGAGGAACATTAGACTATGACGGGTAATAAATTGAAAATCTTTCTTAGTTTGCTAATTATTTTGGTAATTTCAGCAATTTTAATAATAAAGGTAAGGCAAAATAAATCCTCTGGTGAAGTTACCGGAGAGATAAGTCCCTCATTTGGCAATATCCAGAATTTTATCTCTACCACTGGCGTAGTAGAGCCTCAGAATCGCTTAGAAATAAAACCGCCGATTAGCGGTCGGATTGAAGAAATTTTGTTTAAAGAAGGCGAGAAAGTAAAAGTTGGTCAGATTCTAGCCTGGATGAGCTCAACAGAAAGAGCTGCACTTTTAGATACTGCTAGGGCACAGGATGAAGAGATTTTAAAGTATTGGCAGGAGGTTTATAAGCCTACCCCGCTTATTGCTCCCATTGACGGAGAGGTAATTGTAAGGGCGGTTGAGCCGGGCCAGACGGTTACATCCAGCGATGCCATAATTGTATTATCAGACCGACTCATTGTTAAGGCCCAGGTAGATGAGACTGATATCGGGAAGGTAAAGCTTGGTCAAGAGGCAGTTATTAGCCTGGATGCATACCCTAAAATTAAAGTAAAAGCAAAGGTCGATCATATATCCTATGAATCTAAGGTTGTTAACAATGTTACTATTTATGAGGTAGATATCCTTCCGGAAAAGGTGCCGGAAGTGTTTCGTTCGGGCATGAGCGCGAGTGTGGATATCATAGAGACAGGCAAAGAAGATATTTTAATTATACCTCTTGAGGCAGTTAACCGGGATAAGGATGAAAGTTTTGTCCTCTTGAGGCAGGATAGAAGTAAACGGCCTGTTAAACAAATAGTTGAACTTGGCATTTTTGATGAGACTAATATTGAGGTTATCTCAGGGTTGACTCAAAAGGATAAGATAATAATTAAGACCGAAAAATACCTCCCTGTACAAAACGCAAACTCAAAGAGCAATCCTTTTATGCCTTTTGGCAGAAAAAAATGATAATCTATTTATCTTAAGAATTAATAAGGTTATGATAGAGTTAAAGAATATAAATAAGACTTATATGACTGGTAAGATAGGGGTGCGGGCACTGCAGGATGTATCCTTAAAAATTACCCCCGGAGAATTTGTGGCTATTATCGGGCCTTCAGGTTCAGGTAAATCCACGCTAATGCATATATTAGGTTTCCTAGATCGGCCTGATTCAGGCTCATACTACTTAGGTAGGCAAGATATAACCAAACTTACTGATGATGAATTAGCTATTTTGAGGACTCGTTTAGTCGGTTTTGTCTTTCAGCAATTTCATTTGCTTGCCAGAATGACTGCGTTGGAAAATGCAGAGCTTCCTTTGATTTATGCAGGCAAACAGCAGTTAAAAGAAAAGGCAAAACAAAGAATAGAAGAAGTCGGTCTATCTGGGAGGCAGTTGCATAGACCAAATGAGCTTTCCGGCGGAGAGCAGCAACGAGTAGCCATTGCCCGTTCTTTAGTCAATGATCCCCTGATTATTTTAGCTGATGAGCCAACAGGAAATCTGGATACAAAGACCGAAGAAGAGATTATTTCCATTTTGAAACGCCTGAATCAAAAAGGCAAAACCATTATTATTGTTACACATGAAAGAGAAATCGCTGAGCATGCAAAAAGAATTATTCAGATGCGCGATGGCAGGATTGTCTCTGATGAAAGAATAGGCGAGAAGTCAGAGACGCCTTTTCCTCTAGACCAAAAGATTACTTTAGACAATATATTGGCTCAATCTCAAGTTTACTCAGGAAGAGCTGAATTTATAGACCATTTTCGTCAGGCAAAGAATGCTATTATTTCTCATAAAATGCGCTCTTTTCTTTCTATGCTGGGTATTCTTATAGGTGTATCAGCAGTAATTGCTATGCTTGCTCTTGGCCAGGGAGCAAAAGAGTCTATTGCAGAAAGATTAGCTTCTCTGGGTTCAAATCTTTTAGCGGTGAGGCCTGGCTCTCATCGAATGCATGGGGTAGCCTTGGAAACAGGAGCAGTTACTCGTTTTACTATGCAAGATGCAGATGCTATGGTTAAACTGCCTCAGGTGAAAAATGTTTCTCCTCGGGTTTCAGGCCGCGCTCAACTCGTTTATGGCAATAAGAACTGGAATACACAGGTTCAGGGCACAGGGATAGATTATGCCTCAATGCGTGCTTCTTCCCCTAGCATTGGCAGATTTTTTACAGAAGAAGAATTAAAAGTAAGGCAAAAGGTAGTTTTGCTCGGGGCCACAGTAGCCAGAGAGCTCTTTGGAGATGCTAATCCAGTTGGAGCAAGAATTAAGATAAATCGCATAAATTTTCAGGTAATTGGTATTTTACCAGAGAAAGGGGCATCTGGCTGGCGTGACGAGGATGATTTAGTCATTATTCCAATTACCACTGCAATGTATAGGCTTTTAGGAAAAGAATACGTTGATTCAATTGATGTGGAGGTTAAAGATGCTGGTTTAATGGAAGAAGCTGAAAGTGCGATACGCGGACTTATTATTAAACGCCAACGCCTTAATAAAGACCGGGAAGATTCATTTGAAATTCGCAATATGGCTGAGATTCAGGAGACCTTAGAGAGTACAACTAAGACAATGACCTGGCTTTTGGGTTCTATTGCGGCAATTTCTCTTTTAGTAGGTGGTATAGGCATTATGAACATTATGCTTGTTTCTGTAACCGAGCGCACAAGAGAGATAGGCCTGCGTAAGGCAGTGGGAGCGCGCAGAACAGATATAATGGCTCAATTCCTTATAGAGTCGGTAGTTTTGACTTTTATCGGCGGCATAGCCGGGATTGTGTTTGGCTGGTGCATAGCTTGGCTTTTATCAATCCTTGCTGACTGGACAACAAAGGTTTCAGGCTTATCTATTGTGCTTGCCACAACATTTTCTATTGCTATAGGCATAGGCTTTGGCCTTTGGCCCGCACGACAGGCGTCCAAGCTTGATCCTATAGAGGCATTAAGGTACGAGTAGTACTTTGAGCTTGTAGCTTTCTTTCCATTCATTACTTTCGGTATATAGCCAGTTGCGTCTCGACAAGAGAGTCGGGATTTCGCTAAGATTATTAACATAAAGGTGTTCAAAAAATTGCAAAAGGAAGAATATAGATTATTGAGAGATGGATAAAAAGGATATAAAAAATTTCACTCTTGGAGAACTAAAAGTCCAAATGAAAAATATTTCAGAACCAGATTATAGGGCTGAGCAGATATTCTTCTGGCTTTACAAAAGAGGTACAACCGATTTTAATGGAATGAGTAATATAGCAAGGCATCTTAGAGATAAACTAACTACTCTTTATTATATAGGAATCCTTGAGCTTGCGCGCCATCTTATCTCAGTTGATAAGACCGAGAAATTTCTATTTAGGCTCTCAGACGGCAATTTTATAGAAACCGTACTTATATATAGCAAGGAGAGAAGAACAGTTTGTCTTTCTACCCAGGTTGGCTGTAAATACGGCTGCCGTTTCTGCGCAAGCGGGCTAAAAGGTTTTATACGTAATCTCACCACCTCAGAGATTTTAGCCCAAATACTTTATTTGCAATATGGCCTTAAACATAAGATAACAAATTTCGTATTCATGGGTATGGGCGAACCCTTGGATAATTACGAAAATGTTTCAAAAGCGATTAAGATAATGAATGGCCCAAAAGCACTTGACATAGCTGCTAGGAGAATTACCGTTTCAACGTGTGGGATAATTCCGGGAATAAAGAAATTCAAGCAGCTCAAATTACAGGTTAACCTGTCACTATCTCTTCACGCCGTACATAATAAACTAAGGAACGAGCTTATGCCGGTTAACAGAAAATATCCGTTAGGAGAACTCATAAGGACCTGCGAGGATTTTATAAAGTCAGGCGGGCGAATGATTACGCTTGAATATATATTAATAAAAAACAAAAATGATTCGTCAAAGGATGTAGATGGTCTCGCGGCAATAGTTAAAAGATTAAGGGCTAAGGTAAACCTGATACCCTATAGTCCTGTTTATAACTTTAACCTTAAACTTCCCACAGTAAACGACGTTAATATATTTAAGAATAGACTCAAGGAAAAAGGAGTAAACGTGACCTTGCGTGAATCGAAGGGCAAAGACATACAAGCCGCATGTGGACAGCTTGCAGGTATGGTGAAGGATGAGATGTAAACTTATCATATTCGACATAGATATTACATATAAGTTGCTGGAAATATATACACGAAAGGCAAAAATTTTTGAAGCGGCTTATCTGTAGCTACCAAGGATAAATTTCTTAGATAGCTTTTCTGTATTTATTGAAGCAAAAAGCTCTAAAATCGTCCAATAGGCCCTATGAAAATCAAAGATTTTCACAGGATTAGTCCTATACAATCTTTCGATTCTATAGGAGGGAGTCATTACTTTCAGCCCCTTTTAGCGAAATAAGTTGCAAGGGGTTTTTATTTGTGTTACAGTAGGTAAAAAGAAAGGGGTAATGTGAAAAAACGTTTTAAGCGCAAAAGTTTATTAGTCGCGCCGCAGGATGAATCGGGTGTAGCTGGCCTCATTAATAAAGTGCAGCAGCAGTTGAGTGCCATGGAGAAGAAGCTGGATATCTTAATCAGCCAGTCTTTAAAAAGGCCTTTTGAGAAAAGCTATTCCCAAAAGCCTTTCCGGCGCTTCGATCATTCTCATCGTCATGACAGAGGAATACAGGGCAATGGTCCCAGGGAAAAAACTTATACTCGGGTTATTTGCGCAGACTGCAACAAAGAGTGCGAAATCCCGTTCAAGCCCAGCGGAGATCGTCCGGTGTATTGCAAGGAATGCTTTTTAAAGCGCAAGGGAGACAGTTCGTTTAAAGAAAATTACGACAGTAAGTCTAGAGAAGGTGATTTTGTTCAAGGTCGCCATTTTGATAGACAACGGGGCGGCGAAAACCGAAGCTCTGAAAAAAAGAAGAAATCAATCTTTCGAAGACGAAAAGAACGTATTTAAGTATTTGGATAAGGATGTTTTATGATTTACTGCCTATGGTCAATCTTAATAAGAAAAACGTAGTTAACTTGAGTTTTAAACTTTTAACGGAACTAAAAAAGGAGGCAACATGGCATTTGGACGAAATGGTGGGTATGGCGGGCGTCCGCGAGAGATGCACAAGGCGACATGCTCAGAATGTAAAAAAGAATGTGAAGTCCCTTTTAAACCTAGCGGAGACCGTCCCGTATACTGTAAGGAGTGTTTTTCGAAGCGCGGAAATAGTGGCCGTACATAGATGCTACGGCGTCTAGAATAACCCAATAGAAACTATAAATTACGCAGAGTTGATAGTTAAAAATCCTGCGTGGTTCTTAGAGTTTGTATTGTTAATGGACGTTGACGCTGGATAATGGGTGAGATTTTTTATTATCAGCTTCCTTCTGGTGCACATAACAGTAGATTTCCTGGTTGTAAATACTTAAAATACTCTTACAGTGAAGGAATTTGCAGATTCTCTTTCTTTTAATCGAGGCGACTTCTTTCATTGTTACTCCTTTTATTGTATTATACCACGAAAGAAGCATAAAAGATAGAACGTATTCAGTTTTTATAATAGGTAGCCAGTTGCCCTATGAAATCTTGCAGATTTCATAGGGCTAGTCCTGATACAATCTTAGGCTGTGCCAAGATTATGTAGGAAGGAACCAGTCTTGATAATTACCTCTATCACTACTGATAGAGGTAATTTTTTGTTTTGTAAGGTTAAAAGTTGGCGGGGACGTTGTGATTTTAGATGAAAAAACTCGGGTGGTAGTTGATATTATTCATGATGTTGATTTGTGAAAATTTATAGAAAAACGGACGGTGCCATTTTTAAAAAGGTACAGTTCTATTTTTGCCCATCTTTTTTAAAGATGGGTTTTTTATTCGTCTTCGTATCTGTCCGCTCGTCTCGGCCCTAGCCAGAGGCTTGTACCGGGCCGGCAAATGAGGGAAAACTGCGGATTTATCTCTACTGACCTGTGAGTTTTTGCAGGAGCCAGCAATAAAGAGTCAGGAAATAAAGCTATTGACTCAGGTAAAAAAAGTACTATACTTATTAAATTGCTTAGATTATTTACCTAAAGGAATGAGAAGATACAGACCATGAAAAGGCAGAGAGCAGCTAAGGAGCCATTCAGATTTTATACCAGGTTACACTTATCAGAGTTAACAGGATTTAAGGCGACTAATCTAGAGCAGCTATTAAATCTACTCAAGGAGGTGCCTGGTTCTTGCATATACCACCATACCCATAGATTTTTACAGCAACATCAATACCTCTCTCCAGAACCGCCAAATGATTTTGCCTATTGGGTTAGCGAGGCCTTGAGTGAAGATGAGTTAGGAGAGCAGCTAGCCAGTATTGACACCATACAATTTAATAACATACGCGCTCTTAGAGAGGCATTAATTACTAGCATCCAAGCCTATCTAGAAAGTAACCCATCAGCCAAGTTAAGATTTGCTAGGCAGAATGAAGAATTCCACTTTATAAAGTCAGTGAGTTTTATCATTCCTACCCATCATATAGCTAATAATTTGAAAGAATTCTTGGATATCTTAAAAAAGGTTACCATTGATTCTATATATTTTCATATATTTGAGGCACGTTTAAGGCTGGAAAAGGGCTCAAATGATTTTTCTAACTGGATAATCTCTTCCTTTGATGATAAACGCCTTGCCGAGGAAATAGCTAGTCTAGATCCTTATACTCATACCCTTGAAGATTTGAGAAAAACATTGATTAGAGTAATAAAGAAGAGAATTCGTTAAGCGCCATGGCAAAGCTAAATGACTATATCCCTATTGTAAATCAATCAGTAATAGACGATTTAAAGCTGATTGCCGAAAAGTTAAGAGGTAAGGTTATCCAGCATATTAACTCTACAGCAGTGGGAGGTGGAGTAGCTGAGATTCTTAATAGAATGGTTCCGCTCCTAAACGAACTAGGGGTCCAAACAAAGTGGGATGTGATAAAGGGAGGAGAACAATTCTTTGCCGTCACTAAGAAATTCCACAATGCCCTGCATGGAAAGCCTGAAGATATAGGTCAGCGGGATTTTGATATATTTATGCAAACTAGCTTAAAGAATATCGAAGAGGTAAATACCTACGGAGACATTGTATATATACATGATCCTCAACCTATTGCCTTGATAAGAAAGAAAGCTGCTAATAAATGGCTTTGGCGTTGCCATATTGATATTTCTAATCCTGATGAAAAAGTCTGGTCCTTCCTTAAGGATTTTATTGTTAAATATGATTCTGCCGTATTTTCTGCCCCGGCCTTTTCCCGACCACTGCCCATTAGGCAGTATTTAATTTCTCCTTCCATTGATCCCTTAAGCGATAAAAATATAAAATTACCGCCCGAGACAATTAAAACTGTATTGCATAAATATAATATTATTCAAGATAAACCTATTATTACTCAGATATCCCGTTTCGACCGATTAAAAGACCCTCTGGGGGTTATCCAGGCATATAAGCTGGTGAAACGATATATAGATTGTCAGCTGATTTTGGCCGGAGGCAGCGCAACTGATGATCCGGAGGGTGCTAAAGTTTTTTCCGAGGTTCAGGAAATGGCTAAAGAGGATAAAGATATACATATTCTATTGATGTCCCAAAATGATATTGAAATAAATGCTTTGCAGAGCGCATCAACAGTTATTGTTCAGAAGTCATTACGGGAAGGATTTGGCCTTACGGTAGCTGAGGCACTTTGGAAGGCTAAGCCTGTGGTAGCCTCCAATGTTGGAGGGATTCCCCTTCAAATAAAGCATAAATATTCAGGTCTACTTTGCCATTCGGTTCAAGGGGCTGCTTACAATATTAAGCAGCTTCTAAACAGTCCTTCCTATGCAAAGAAATTAGGCCAGAATGGCAGAGAGCATATACGTAATAATTTTCTCATAACCCGCCATATAAGAGACTACATGTTATTGTTTCTCTCCTTGTTCTATCAGGAAGATGTAGTATACTTTTAACTATAAACAGAAGGGGATTTAGGAAGGCTAAGGAGGTTACTTGGCTATTACTTTACCAAAAGTATAGAGTTTTCTCCTCCGAAAGGATCTTTTTCTCGCAGGGGATTTTCAGGATCACTTATCCATCTCCCATCAGCAATGAACTTATAAGGGTAAGTTCCTTTTTTAAGCGGCAGAGTAATGCACCAGTTTTCTTCATCCACCTTTTTTAATTTAAAATTATTATCTTTGCACCAGCTGTTAAACTCGCCTACCACAAATACCTCATTTAGGTGCCTACCTTTAAAAAACAATTTTATACCCGAATCTTCGTCTATGCGATTTTTGATTTCTCTTGCTTCTTCTTCTATTACCACCTCCGGGGTTGCGGTCTCTTTTCTTTCCAGCTGCATAATTATTTCAAGTTCATCCGCAAGTTGGGAATAATCTTGGGCTCCCCGGCTAGCACTATTAAATTCATATATACTTTTTCCTTCTGCAGCAGCTTCTCTTAAACGGATATTGGTTCGAATCATTGTAGAGAGTAATTTATCCCCCAGCTCATTTTTTAATTTATCAATAAATTTATATGAGAATTTATAGCGCCTATCCAATTGGGTTGCCAGATAAAAGAGTTCAGGAATTTTTTGATTATGTTTGCGCAGTAAAGTCATTATATTATTTAAATTCTCTACTCCTTTTAATGATAATTCGCATATGCCAAGGGGAGCAAGGGCATAATTACTGGCGATAAGAGCATTTAAGGTCAGGATGCCCAGGTTGGGAGGGCAATCAATAACGCAACAATCAAAATTGGAAGAGATAGATTCTAGCAGCTCCCTTAGAATGTCTAATTTATAATCCTGACTAGTCAAGCTAGTTTCTATAGCACTTAATCCGATGCTAGAGCCTAATACCCATAAATTTTTAGTACGAGAGATAAGGAAATCAGCAAAATCTTGGTAATCAATTTTGCTGTTATTGGTAATATTCTCGAACAAATCAGCAGTAGTAAATTTAGGCTCAACTGCCAGAGAAAATGTAGCGTGGGCTTGAGGATCTAAATCAATAAGCAGTGTTTGGTAGTCTTTATTAGAGATGGCCCAAGCTAAATTTACCGCAGATGTGGTCTTGCCACAGCCGCCTTTTTGATTTACAAATGATAGTATTTTCATGTCAACCGTCCTTTGTTTTTTGAAGAAAAATATTTTTTACCAAAATCGGAGAATTGATTCCTTCTTTTTGAGAAAAAATAAGCCTTATTTGTTTTATTCTTGTAAAGTTTAAATTGTAATTAGTATCTTGGTAAAAAGAAATAGGTATCTGGATAAATTCTGATTTGGCGTCCGGTGTCTTCACCTGTATATGGATTGGATTTCTGGCATTAGACTTAAAACTTTTATCCCGTAAAATTAGATCAAGATTGAAATCTTGCAATGTTTTTTTAATCACCACGATCAATTTGACATTATTTAGGTCGGTTTCTTCTTTAAAGTTTATATTAAAGCCGATTTCTCTTTGGATAGGCGAATCGAGATATATAAAATTTTTAATTTTAGAATTGCCAGCGTCCTTTATCAGCTCAAGCTCTACTAGGTGCTTTGCCGAAAGCAAGTCAGTGGCATTAATTAATCTATCAGAGCTGGGCAAGATTAGGATATTATAGTTTTGTATAAATACAATTATAACAGTTGCCAAGATTATAACCAGGAGGGATATTAGAGAGATACTTTTTATTTTGGTGGCTTTTTTAAGGCTGGGTTTTGAAAAGAAGGATTTTTCTAGCCGCCTGGCGTCTTGTTTGGAAAGGAGATTGTTTTCTAGGAGGGTGTACATATTAAGTATAATTTAGCACTTATTTTTGCAAAAATCAATTGAATACTTTAGGGAAAATAATGGTATAATTATAGGGCAGGGCAGGGATTTTTTGGCCCTTTTTGCCAAAAAAATATATTTCAAAGAGATGAGTCAACATAGAAAATATATATGTATTCACGGGCATTTTTATCAACCGACTCGGGAGAACCCTTGGTTGGAAGAGGTTGAAGTTCAAGATAGCGCATATCCGTTCCATGATTGGAATGAGAAGATTAGCAAAGAATGTTACTCTGTAAATATCTCCTCTCCAATACTCGATTCCAAAAAAAGGGTTATCGAGCGGCTTAACAATTACACCCGGATTAGTTTTAATTTCGGGTCTACACTCCTATCTTGGCTAGAGAAAAACGAGCCAAAGACCTATAAGGAAATAATTAAGTCAGACAAAGAGAGTAAGAAGTATTTTTCAGGCCACGGCTCGGCGTTAGCTCAATGTTACAATCATTTAATTATGCCCTTGGCAAATTCGCAGGATAAAAAGACTCAGGTGGCCTGGGGCATAAGTGATTTTGAATACCGCTTCAAGAGGAAGCCAGAGGGAATGTGGCTGCCTGAAACAGCAGTTGACCTAGATACCTTGGAATTATTAGCTCAAGGCGGTATTAAGTTTACCATTCTTGCCCCTCACCAGGCTAAGGCAGTAAGGAAGATAGGAGAAAAAGAATGGCAGAGCACAGATAAAGATAAGATTGATTTAAAAATGCCTTACCTTTGCCGTCTGCCTTCAAAAAAATCACTGGTAATATTCTTCTATAACCATGACATCTCTAATGAAATATCATTCGGCAATCTTTTAAAAAACGGTGAGAATCTTACTAAACGCCTGTTGTCCGGTTTTAGAAAGGAAGAGGGTCGTCCGCACTTAGTTCATATTGCTACAGATGGAGAAAATTATGGGCATCACCATAGTTTTGGCAATATGGCATTAGCCTATTGTCTAAAGAAATTAGAGCAAGACCCGGCCGTTAAGATTACGATTTATGGTGAATATTTGGATAAATTTTCTCCTAGCCATGAGGTCTTAATTCTAGAGAATACCTCATGGAGTTGTTCTCATGGCATTGAGCGCTGGAGAGGGAATTGCGGTTGCAGTTCAGGAATGAACCCGACTTGGAAACAGACCTGGAGAGAACCTTTGCGAGAGGCAACCAGTTGGTTGACCGTAAAATTAGCCCAGATCTATGAAAAGGAGATGTCTACTTTTACGGCAGACCCCTGGGATTTACGCAATAATTATATTGAAGTTATTTTGAACAGGACTATTAGAAATATTGAACATTTTTTAGCAACGCGGGTGAAAAAGAATTTAACCGCAATCGATAAATCTAACATTATAAAACTCTTAGAGATGCAGCGCCATCAGATGTTAATGCAGACTAGTTGCGGCTGGTTTTTTGATGATATATCAGGGGTTGAGAATATTCAGATTATGCGTCATGCTGGGCGGGCCATGCAACTTGCCGCAGAATTTACTAAGATCCATCTGGAAGAAGAATATCTCTCTTTTCTTAAAAAAGCAAAAAGCAACAATGCCTTAATAAAAAATGGCGCAAAAACCTATCTGGCATTTGTAAGACCTTCCATATTTATCACCAAGAAGGTCAAGAGATTGTTTGAGTATACTCCCGAATACTTAAATCTAGAAGATAAAAAATGAACAGGAGAGCAAGCGGCATACTCCTACACATTACCTCACTTGCCTCTGGCTTTGGCATAGGCGATTTAGGCCCCCAGGCTTATAAATTTGCTGATTTCTTGAAATTTAGCAAGCAAAGTTATTGGCAGATTTTACCTTTAAATCCTACAGATCCGGTATTCGACAATTCTCCTTATAGCAGCAATTCTGCCTTTGGGGCAAATTCGCTATTGATTAGTCCTGAGTTGCTGGTCAAGGATGGTTTATTATCAGGAAGCGATATTAAACCAAGGCTAAGTTTTTCAAAAAATCAGTGTGATTATCTTAAAGTGACCAGATTTAAAAAAGGGATTTTCTCAATCGCCTATAATAATTTTATAAAAGACCCAGGACCTAAACAGGATTTCGAAAAGTTTTGCAAGGACAATCAATATTGGCTAGAGGATTTTTCAATTTTTAGAGTAGTAAAAAGACATATTGACAGCCGGCCTTGGGGCAAATGGACTAAGGATTTAAGGGACAGAAAGCCGCAGGCCTTAAATAAAATAAAGAATGATTTTAAAAACGAAATTTCTAAAGAGAAGTTTTTGCAATTTGTCTTTTTTAAACAATGGTTTTGTCTTAAACAATATTGCAATAATAACGGGATTAAGCTTATTGGCGATATCCCCATTTATGTAAGTTATGACAGCGCTGATGTATGGTCTAATCCTGATTTTTTTAAGCTTAATACTGAGAAGATGCCCTCTTTTGTCGCAGGCGTGCCTCCGGATTATTTTAGCAAGACCGGCCAGAGATGGGGAAATCCCATATATCGCTGGGAGATATTAAAGAAGAATGGTTTTAAATGGTGGTTTCAAAGGCTAAGATTCAATTCTGATCCTTTTGATATAATAAGGATTGATCATTTCCGCGGACTTGTTGCTTATTGGCAAATTCCTTCAGAGCAAAAAACAGCGATAAAAGGTCAATGGGTTAAGGCCCCGGCCTATGATTTCTTTAGGTTATTAAAGGAAGAATTTCCAGACCTTAGCATTATTGCCGAAGACCTAGGCTATATTACTGATGATGTCCGGGCAGTAATCAAACACTTTGGTTTTCCCGGTATGCGCATCCTTCTTTTTGGCTTTGACGCAGACCTTGACAAACATCCTTATCTGCCTCATAATTTTATAGAAAATTGCGTTGCCTATACCGGTACCCACGATAATAATACTATTAAGGGATGGTTTAAGAACGAGGCCTCCAGACAAGAGAGGCAAAATGTATTTAAATATTTAGGCAAGAAGGTTAGCCTTAAGGAGATTAATTGGGAATTTATAAAACTTCTCATGTTTTCGGTTGCCAATACCGTGATAATCCCTATGCAGGATATTCTAGGCCTGGGAGAAGAGGCCAGGATGAATCTTCCTGCCACAAAAAGAGGTAATTGGCGCTGGAGGCTAGATCAG
This sequence comes from Candidatus Omnitrophota bacterium, assembly GCA_018830005.1. Classification (NCBI taxonomy): domain Bacteria; kingdom Pseudomonadati; phylum Candidatus Omnitrophota; species Candidatus Omnitrophota bacterium. Next base: position 120,080 of record JAHJTE010000003.1, on the reverse strand, counting down.
TCTTGCCTTAAGCCGCAGATTTCTAAGAGGCTTCTGGAAATTACCAAAAATGCCAAGAGGTCATAATTTAAATAGAGGTTTTTGATGTCTAAAAATAGGAAGAAATCCAAAGTCAAATTAGATAATGTCCCTCTGGATATGCAGAGAAATTTAGAGATAATAAAGCAGCATTTTAGCAAAATATTTATGCTGCAAGAAGAGGAGAAAAAGAGAATATCCCGCGACTTGCATGATGAAACAGGTCAGGTTGTGGTGGCCTTGGGCGCTTCGCTTAACATTATCGAGAGGGATATAAAAGAAGGCAGTGTGCAGCAGGCCTTAGAGAAGATAGAGGAGGTGAGAGAATTGATTAAAGGCCTGGCTGCTAAGATGAAGATTATGGCATTTAATTTAAGGCCGCCTGGTTTAGATATTTTAGGGCTTTCTGCGGTTTTTCGGGAATTTTTTGCCCAATGCAGCGAATCAAATCCCGCGATAAGAATAGAGTTTGACGAAAATCTCAAAGGAGTTAAGCTTAGGGAAGACATAGAGATTACTCTTTACCGTATAGTCCAGGAGGCAACCTATAATATAATCAAGTATGCCGATGCTTCTTTAGTTAAAGTAAACTTAATCCTTTCTCAAGATAGTATCCAGTTAATTATTGAAGATGACGGAAAAGGCTTTGATTATGGCAAACATACGAGAGAGGCGGGGATAACCAAGATGGGCTTGCGGGGGATAAAAGAAAGAGTGGACATCTTAGATGGTGATTTAAAAATAACCTCTTCTTCTGGCAAGGGCACAAAGATTTCCGTTATCCTGCCTATAGCTTAGGATTTTTTTCTGCTTATAGATTTAAGGAAAATCTAATATGGCGATTGAAGTAATGTTAGTAGACGATCATGAGGTAGTCAAGCAAGGTATCAAAAGCGTGCTTGCCAAAGAGCCGGATATTTCAGTAGTGGCCGAGGCCTCAGATGGAAAAGAGGCAGTAAGGATAGCGAAAGAAAAATCCCCGGATATTGTTATTATGGATATTACCTTACCGCAGCTAAACGGCCTTGATGCTAGTTATCAGATAATCAAGCAGAACAAAAAGATAAAAATCCTGATTTTAAGCATGCATGAGAACCGAGCCTTTGTTGAAGAGGCCCTTGGTTACGGCATCAAGGGCTACATCCTAAAGGATTCGGCAGCTGATGAGATAGCCCATGCTATCAGAGAGGTTTATTCAGGAAAATATTTTTTAAGTTCAAAGATTTCCTCTTTTGTAATAGAAGATTATCTTTTTAAAAGAAAGCCGGCTATCAGGCTAAGAAGTAAAGCCATTCTTACCCTGCGCGAAAGAGAGATTATCCAGCTTATTGCCGAAGGCCTAAGCAGTAAAGAGATAGCTCAAAAATTCAAACTCTCCACTAAAACCGTACTGGTTCATAGGAATAATATAATGCGCAAGCTAAACCTGCATAATCAAGCTCAGCTTGTAAGATTTGCTATAAAAGAAGGGATAATAAGCGTATAGCTTAATTTACCCACCTCAATTTTCCTAACTCATTCTTATTAATAAAGTTAAGATAAAAATCATCCTTTAAATATGGTTTTTCTGGCTAAGCAAAAAAATACAGGCAAACTAGGTATTTTTGCTTATTTACTTCTTCCCGAAGATATAATATAGTATAGGCTCTTTATATAATACTTTTACAGTAATGAGAAGCCTAGAGAAGGAAAAGTTAAGTTGTTAAAAATCATAACAAATTACATTAGGAGGTGTAATATGGCAAGGAAGAAGAACCAGAAAGGGGCTAAAGTAATCTTTATGCTTGAGGCCCAGCAAGCAAGCAAAGTTAGCCTAGCGGGAGATTTTAACAAATGGGACGAGAAGAAGATATTGCTTAAAAAAAGCAAGGATAACATCTGGAAGAAAGAGGTCGTTCTTAAGCCAGGCAGATACGAGTATAAATTCGTAGTTGACGGCAATTGGATGGCTGATCCTAATAACTCAAATAAGTCTCTGAGTGCAATAGGCACTGAAAATTCAGTCATAGAAATTTAAAATTTAATAATTAAAAAAGGCTAAAAATGCGTATCGCACTTTTTGCATGGGAATCCATGCATTCAATAAGTGTGGGTGGCGTCGCTTTCCATGTTACAGAACTTGCCTGTGCCCTGGAGAGAAAAGGCAATGAAGTACATCTGTTTACTCGTCTAGGTGATGGGGGACAGGCCTGGTATGAAAGGATACATGGTGTTCATTATCACCGTTGTCCTTTTAGTTCTGGCAACGATTTCCTAGAAGAGATAAATAATATGTGCCGTTCCTTTACGGAGAGTTTCTTTAAAACAGAGGATTATGTAGGCGAATTTGACGTTATCCATGCTCATGATTGGCTTACTTCCAATGCCTTGGTCTGGATAAAAGAGGGTAGAGGCCATAAGTCAATACTTACCATTCATTCCACTGAATATGGCAGATGCGGCAATAACTTTTTTGGCGGTAATTCTGCCAGGATAATGGATCATGAAAAGCATGGTAGCTATTGCGCAGATAGGGCGATAGCGGTCTCCAATGCTTTAAAAAATGAGATAATGTGGGTTTATAATTTGCCGGATTCTAAGGTTTCTGTTATTTATAATGGTATAAATTATAGAAACTATGACGGCTGGATAGATTCAGCTTCTGTGCGGCGTGTTTATGATATCGGGCCCATGGATCCGGTTGTTTTGTTTGTAGGAAGGATGGTCTATCAAAAGGGGCCGGATTTACTGATGGAGGCAATACCTAACATACTTAAGTATTACAATAATGCGAAATTTGTCTTTGTCGGAGACGGTTCGATGCGAGGGCATGTTCAGGAGACGGCAAGGCATATGGGTTTAAGCTCCGCAACTAAATTCCTAGGCTATGTTAATGGCTGGAGACTAATTGATTTATATAGGGCCTCTGATATTATCTGCATCCCCAGTAGAAACGAACCATTCGGAATAGTTATCTTAGAGGCATGGAGCGCAGGAAAGCCGGTCATTGTTTCATCAAACGGCGGCCCCAGCGAAATAGTTTGGCATGATGTTAATGGCCTAAAAGTTTATCCTAATACTGACTCAGTTTCCTGGGGAGTAGGAACAGCTTTTAGTGATTTTGATCACCTAAGATGGATGGGTAGAAACGGCAGGATCGCAGTTGAGACAGCATTTTCCTGGGATACCATTGCAGAGCAGGTATTAAATGTCTACCACAGCTAAAGGCTTTAAATCTTTTTTAATTAATTTAGCGTTTTAGGCTTTAGTAAAGCGAATGAAAAGACAGAAGATAATAAAACGTGTCTACGAAAAAGGAAGAGAGATAACCGTCTCTGGCGCTAAAGAAAAGACCTATCCTAAGGCTAAACATCCCAAGCCTGTTTCCGCAGCAAGAAAAGCCGCAGCCCTTGTGAGTAAAACTTCTCTTGTTTCAGGCCCGGCTGAGAAAAAGAAGCCTCTGCGTTTGCCAGTAGATGAAGGTCTACCCCAGAAGAGGCATTGGATAGATGATTACCAGTTTCCCGCTGATTACGGCCTAAATCGCGTAAGGCTGATGGTTAAGGATCCGTTTTGGGTTTTTGCCTATTGGGAGATTCCATTTGATAATCTGAACTCTTTAAAGTCAAGGCTCAGTGACGAAGAGATCAGAACAGCAAAGACTGTCTTGAGAATGTATGATGTGACTCTCCTAGACTTTAACGGCACTAATGCAAATAGTTATTTTGATATTGAGGTTGATATCTATGCAAATAACTGGTATGTAAATCTCTACAAGGATGGCGTTTCTTACATAGCGGAGATAGGTTTGCGTACTGCTGGAGGCAGATTTATTTCCTTGGCTAGATCAAACTGTGTCCATACTCCCCGTGTTAGCTATTCTCCCCGCAGCGAACAGATATGGATGAATGTTCAGGACGGTAGTAAGGAATCCGTTTTTGTAAGACCGAGCATAGCTGTTAGTAAAGACGCATCGATATCCGCTGCCCAATATCAAAAGAAAGGCCTAAGGAGGATTTATCTTACCGATGAGGACATAAGAAGTTATTATTCACGCCTGAATCCTTCATTGAGAGATATTATATCCGCCCGCTTACTCAGTTATTTTGGCAGAAAGGGCAGAGGCCTTAACTTACTTTTAGAAGGAGAGACCGAAAAAGAAAGGCGCAGGACCCTTGCCGGTTTACCCAAAGGTTATTCCTTAAGGAGGATTTTCTTGGGCGCTTCTGAAAGCATGGTTGTTTTAGGCCCGGGTGGTAGCGAAGAGCGCATAAAACAGCCCGGGGCTAGTGAATTAGTTCAGGAGAGGATAGAAAGGAAGTTCTTCTTTGAGCTGTCAACAGAATTAATTGTTTACGGACGCACAGAATCAGATGCCCAAGTCTGGTTAGGAGATAAAAAGATTAATTTAAATAAAGACGGTACGTTTAGTTTAAGATTTTCTTTACCCTCAGATGGTATTATACCTTTAGAATTTAAAGCAGAGTCTAAGGATAAGAGCCAGAAAAGAAAAATAGATACCAGGGTAGAGAGAAGAACCGATAAAGAGAAATAGAAATATGGCTCAAGGTTACCTTTGTTTAATGCTTCACGCACACTTGCCGTTCGTAAGACATCCGGAAGAGGAATATTTTCTTGAGGAGAACTGGCTGTATGAGGCTATTACTGAAACATATATTCCTCTGATAAAGGTTTTTGATAGGCTCATCAAAGATGGGGTAGATTTTAGAATTACTATGTCTTTGACCCCGCCTCTGGTCTCGATGTTAAAAGACCCCCTATTGCAGAATAGATACCAGCGGCATATTGACAGATCAATTGAATTAGCAGCCAAAGAAATAGAAAGGACAGGTTACGATCCTTATTTTCATGGGTTGGCTCTGATGTATCATCGCAAGCTAGTCGAGGCAAAGGAAATATTCTCTAACAGATACAATAAGGATATCGTGGAAGCCTTTAAGGCCTTCCAGGATTTAGGCTATGTTGAGATAGTCGCTTCCTGTGCCACTCACGGATTCTTGCCTTTGCTTTGCTTAAATCCTTCTGATGTAGCAGCCCAAGTTAATATAGGAGTCCAACATTATAAAAAGACCTTTGGCCGGGATCCCAAAGGATTCTGGCTTCCGGAATGCGGTTATTATCCGGGCCTTGATGAGGCCCTAAAAGAAGCGGGCATAAGATATTTCTTCTTAGATTCCCACGGTATTCTAAACGCGGATCCTTTGCCGCGTTACAGCGTATATGCTCCGGTTTATTGCCCTTCCGGCGTAGCTGCCTTTGCCCGGGACTGGGAGTCTTCAAAGCAGGTCTGGAGCTCAAAAGAGGGATACCCAGGTGATCCTGTCTACAGAGAATATTATAAAGATATCGGTTACGAATTGGATTATGATTATATAAAGCCTTATATTCATCCTGCCGGAATACGCATAAATACCGGCTTAAAATATTGGCGGATTACCGGTAACAGCGATTATAAAGAGGCCTATTCTCCGCAGGCAGCCAAAGACAAGGCAGCAGAGCACGCAGGAAATTTTATGTTTAACCGAGAGAAGCAGGTCCAACATCTTCTCTCGACTATGGACAGGAAACCGATTATAGTTGCTCCTTATGATGCAGAGCTCTTTGGCCACTGGTGGTTCGAAGGGCCGATGTGGATAGATTTTCTAGCGCGCAAAATATTTTATGACCAGCAGACAATAAGCATGATTACTCCTTCGCAGTATTTGGGCGAATATCCTACTAATCAAATGTGTCTGCCTTCTTCTTCCAGCTGGGGCTATAAAGGCTATAATGACGTTTGGGTAGAAGGTAGTAATGATTGGCTCTATAGGCATGTGCATGCTGCCGGAGAGAAGATGAGAGAACTCTCTGAAATATTGGACACTTATTCTGATAAGGCAAAACATGACCTTTACCGGAGGGCTTTGAACCAGGCTGGCCGGGAATTATTGCTTACCCAGGCCAGTGATTGGGCATTTATTATGAAAACAGGAACAATGGTGCCTTATGCGCAGAAAAGAGTCAAAGTACATCTTTCTAGATTCAAACGTCTCTATAATGACATCGTCAACAATACAATAGATAATGAATGGTTAGGAGAGGTTGAAGCTAGGGACAATATATTTGCAGATATGGATTGTGCAAAATATTTTATATTAAAGAGAGAATCGGCAAATAAGAATATATAAACAATGAAAGATATAGTGGCTGGCCTGCCAAATATTTTCAGCCAAAATATAAAATCAAAAGAAAGAAAGAAAACAGAAAAAGAGCTTTTTGCCCCTTTCAGCAGTCTTCCCTTTGATAAGATTAATACTGCTTTTGCTATTGCCTTGCATATGCATCAACCTACCATTCCGGCCCAAGGCGATGATTTAGCCAGGGCTGGCCTTATAAGCAATCTAGAATATATGATGAAGCACCAGAATATCGGGGATAACCATAATGCCCCGGTATTCCTGAGTTGTTATTCGCGTATGTCAGATATAATCAGAGAACTCCTAGATAAAGGGCTTCATCCGCGGATAATGTTAGATTATTCCGGAAATCTCTTGTGGGGATTGCGCCAGATGGGAGAGGCAAAGGTCTTGGATAATCTAAGCCAGATAACGGTTGATAAGAAATATTATCCCTCTCTAGAGTGGTTAGGCACAATGTGGTCTCATGCAGTGGTTAGCTCAACTCCGGTTCCTGATATATCTTTGCATATCCGCGCCTGGAGAAATCATTTTGGCGCTATATTCGGCCAGGAGGCGCTTAATCGCCTGAAAGGTTTTTCTGCGCCGGAGATGCAACTGCCTATTCATCCAGATGTCTGTTTTGAATATATAAAGGCCTTAAAAGAGGCAGGTTATGAATGGTTGCTTGTTCAGGAGCACACTATCGAGAATCTAGACGGTTCTCCTATACGAAGGCCGCATTTTCCCCACCGACTAATTGCCAAGAATTCTTTTGGTAAGACTCAGGAGATAGCTGTATTCATAAAGACGCAGGGTTCGGATACCAAACTGGTAGCCCAGATGCAACCTTATTATGAAGCAAAATCGAGACAGAGAGAGGAGTATGCCAAAAAGAGCCTACCGCCTTTGGTATTACAAATAAGTGATGGAGAAAACGGCGGGGTGATGATGAATGAGTTTCCTCCTAAATATAAAGAGGTATTTAATGAAATAGGCCGGGAAGGAACGGTCGCTTTAAATGTAAGCGAGTATTTTGAATATATAAAAAGAGAGCGGGTTAAAGAGGAGGACTTTTTGCCGGTCCAGCCGATATCCCAGCATAAAATTTGGGAATTCGTTAATAAGTTTTCTCCCCGGGCAGTTGAAGAGGCTATCCAGAAGGCAAAAAATAAATACGGACAGATTAATCTAGAAAAGGCCTCCTGGACAAACGATAAAAACTGGGTGAAAGGGTATATGGATATCCTAGATCCGATAAATAAATTAAGCGCTCGTTTTCATGAACGCTTTGATGATACGCCTATGGATTGTCCGGATCCGAAATATCGGCAGGCACTTCTATATTTATTGCTTTCTCAAACAAGTTGTTTTCGCTATTGGGGCAAAGGTATCTGGACAGAATATGCAAGAGAGATCTGCCGTAGAGGCATGGAGGCAATCGAAAAATCCTAGCAACTTATTGACTTTGTGGGGAATTTTGATATAATCGCATAGTTAATTATTTTTTAAATTTTGTTTTATTCGGCTATAAGTTAAGTCATATTGTTGAAAGAGAGGGCATATGGGAGAACTTAGAAAAGATCCGGTTTTGGGTAGATGGGTAATTATTGCCACAGAGAGAAATAAGCGGCCTGACGCTTTTGTCAGCGAGAAAAAAGAAAGCCCTCCGGATAATATTGAGAAATGCCCTTTTTGCGTTGGTAAGGAAAAGATAACCCCGCCTGAAATTTATAGCTTACGCGATCCCAACACAAAGCCCGATGAGCCAGGCTGGCGCATAAGAGTGGTGCCGAATAAGTTTCCAGCCTTAAGCATTGATATCCCCATTGAGAAAAAAGGATTCGGACTTCATGACATGATGACTAATTTCGGAGCACACGAAGTGGTTATTGAAAATACAGACCACCATAAAGAAATAAAAGATCAGTCAATTGATGAGATTGTGGATGTCATAAGCGTGCTTCAATATAGAATCGAAGATTTGCATAAAGACCACAGGTTTCGTTACATCCTGGTTTTTAAAAATAAAGGAAGCAATGCCGGAGCCTCTTTGGCGCATCCGCATCATCAGATTATAGCCCTTCCGATTACCCCCAAAAGAGTGAAGGAAGAATTAAAGGGCGCGAATTTATATTTTAAGATGAAGGAACGCTGTATTTTCTGCGATTTAATGGAGCAGGAGAAGTCCTGGGGGGAAAGGATAATCTACGAGAATGACGCATTTATAAGCTTTTGTCCTTATGCCTCGCGTTTTCCATTCGAGGTTTGTATAATGCCCAAAGAGCACAGCATTGATTTCTATGATCCAAAGATAAAGCAGGACATAAGGTCTCTGGCGGACATCTTAAAGGTAATTCTGGCCAGATATAATAAAGTATTAAATGATCCTGAATATAATTACATAATTCATGCCTCGCCAAATCGTTTCTCTCGTACTGGCTATTGGCAGACAATCGAACAGGATTATCATTGGCATATAGAGCTTTTCCCCAAGCTTACTAAGGTAGCGGGATTTGAATGGGGAAGCGGTTTTTATATTAATCCAGTCTCGCCAGAGTTAGCAGCTAAATACTTGAAAGAAGCCCAAGTCTAAAAATGAAAAATTTAAAAATTCTGTTGCTCTCTTCAGAAGTCACCCCTTTTGCTAAAACAGGCGGCTTAGCCGACGTAACTGGTATTTTGCCTATAGAGCTTAAATCTTTAGGTTGCAATGTGGCAGTATTTTTGCCGTATTACCGCCAGACAAAGGTTAAAGGCAAGGACTTCGAAATAAGACTGGTAAAGAAAGATTTAAAGACAAGGGTAGGCAATGTGGATATTTATTTTTCTCTTTATCAATGCAAGAGAGAAAAATGTGATTTCTTTTTTATAGATAGACCTGAGTTTTTTGATAGGGATTTTCTCTACGGCACCTCGGTCCAGGATTATCCGGATAATGCCCATCGTTTTGCCTTTTTTGCTAAGTCGGTCCTGACTTCTATTGCTGCTATTGGTTTCAGGCCAGACGTTATTCATTGTAATGATTGGCAGACAGCATTAACCCCCTTTTATTTGAAATACGCAGGAGAAAATACTGAGCTTTTTAAGAATTCAGGAACACTTTTCACTATACATAATTTAGCCTATCAGGGGCTTTTCGAAAAAGAGATAATGCCAGAAATAGGCATTGGTTATGAATTTTTTACCCCTGAGTCTCTTGAATTTTACGGCAGAGGCAGCTTTATAAAGGCAGGCATACTTTATTCTGATGCAATTAGCACGGTAAGCAAAGGATATGCACGTGAGATTTTAACCAAAGAATTCGGCTGTGGATTAGAGGGCCTTCTTAATCTACGCAAAGACGCCCTTTATGGAATATTGAATGGAGTGGACTATTCTGATTGGAATCCAAAGTTGGATAAGTTTATTAAAACTAGATATGATATAACTACTTTAGACAAAAAGCTTATGTGCAAGAAGGACTTATTGAGCCAAATGAAACTAAAGGCATCTTTAGACGCTCCTTTATTAGGAATAATAAGCAGGCTAGCTGAACAAAAAGGTATAGATATAGTTTGTGCTGCTATGGCTCAAATTATAAAACTCGGCGCTAATGTAGTAATCTTGGGGACCGGTGATGAGAAATATCATAAGCTATTGAGAGAATTGGCTAGGAAATACCCAAAGAATATAGGCATAAAAATTACTTTTGATAACGCCCTGGCCCACAAAATTGAGGCAGGTTCTGATATGTTTCTTATGCCTTCACGTTACGAGCCGTGCGGCTTAAATCAGATGTATAGTTTGAGATACGGCACTATACCTGTGGTAAGGGCGGTTGGCGGTCTTGATGATACCATTATTGATTATTCGCAGGATCCTGTCTCAGGTAATGGTTTTAAATTCAATCAGGCCAATACTGATGATTTTATTAATGCTTTAAAAAGAGCCATTTCTGTTTATTCTAATAAAAAAGAATGGATTAAACTGCTTAAAAGGGCAATGGGTTTTGATTTTTCTTGGGAGAAGTCTGCCAAAGAATATATTAGGCTTTATACGCAAATAGCCAAGAGACATTAGGTTCTTAGCTGCCCCCTTTTTAGCTACGGGATGAGCCTCAAGTTTTATCTTGAGGCTTTTTGTTTTTAAGTGTATAATTGAAAGTTAAATTCACCTCACCCGATGTGGCGTTAATTTTAGGGAGATATATATGAAGTCGAGTAGTTTTAGTGAAGAATTAAAATCCAAGCTGGATAAGGCTAACTATCAGAAGTTGTGCGCGATAGCAAATCCTAAAGTTCATCAGTTTGTTTTTGAATGCGCCCAGCTTTGTAATCCGAAAGATATATTTGTCTGTAGCGACTCTAAAGAAGATATCTCTCATGTGCGTAAGCAGGCAGTTTCAAAGGGTGAGGAAAAGCCGTTGGCGATTCCAGGACACACTTATCACTTTGACGGCATCAAGGATCAGGGCCGGGATAGAAAAGCTACAAAGTATCTTGTGCCTAAAACTGATACCTTAAGCAAGGCCTTGAATAAGATTGGGCGAGAAGAGGGATTAAAAGAGGTAAAGGAACTACTTAAAGGCTCTATGCAGGGTCGCAGCATGATTGTGCGCTTCCTTTCATTAGGGCCAACCAATTCTATCTTTAGCATTCCTTGTGTGCAGTGTACGGATTCTTGGTACGTGGCTCACAGTAAGGATCTTCTTTATCGGCCAGCATATGAAATGTTTAAGCAAGGAGTAAGTCAGTCTGAACTTTTCTGTATTTTGCATTCAGTAGGCAAAATGAATAAGCATATGGTAAGTGTAGACTTAGATAAGAAGCGTATTTATGTCGATTACACGCAGGATACTATCTATAGCGTTAATAGTCAGTATGCCGGTAACACCATTGGTTTAAAGAAGCTTGCACTTCGTCTTACCATTCGCAAGGCTGATAGAGAGGGATGGCTTGCTGAGCATATGTTGTTAGTGGGAGTACATGGACCCAAGGGACGAAAAACCTATTTAGCAGGAGCTTTTCCCAGCGCCTGCGGAAAAACTTCTACAGCTATGCTTCCTGGAGAAACAGTAGTAGGCGATGATATTGCATACTTTCGCAATATCGATGGTAAGGCGAGGGCAGTGAATGCCGAATCGGGAATTTTTGGCATTATTCAGAATATCAACCCTACTGATGACCCTGTGATTTATAAAACCTTAAGCAGTCCGGGTGAAATTATATTTTCTAACATTTTGGTAAATAACGCTAGACCCTATTGGTTAGGAATGCATTGTGAGCTTCCTAAGGAAGGAGTGAATTTTTCAGGTGCCTGGCATGAAGGCAAGGTTGATGAAGAAGGCAATAAAATCCCCGCAGCTCATAAAAATGCCCGCTACGCTGTTAGGTTAGAGGTTCTCGAGAATGTTGATCCTGAGTTGAATAATCCAAATGGGGTAGAATTAGCTGGTATAATGTACGGTGGAAGAGATGCTAAAGGCTATGTGCCGGTGCAGCAGAGCTATAATTGGGAGCATGGTATTATCGCTTACGGCGCCTCGCTCGAGACTGAAACAACCTTTGCAACTATTGGTAAAGAAGGTGTGCCTGAAATAAACTTGATGAGCATCCAGGATTTTGTCTCTATTCCTTTAGGTAAGTATATACTTAATAACTTAGAGTTTGGGAAAAAGCTCAAAGTAGCACCCATTGTTTTCGGCGTTAACTACTTTCTTCGAGATGAAGAAGGTAAATTCTTAAATGCTGTTCGTGATAAGCATGTGTGGGTGAAGTGGATGGAACTGCGTATACATAATGAAGTTGGCGCGATACAATGTCCTACTGGTTGGATTCCTGAATATGATGATCTGCGGGCGCTTTTTTCCCAAGTCTTGAAAAAGGATTACGCAAAGGAAGATTATATCAAGCAATTTACTATTCGTATCCCTGAGAATATAGCTAAGCTTGATCGGGTAGAGAAGTTTTACAGAGATAATGTCACTGATACGCCAGATCTACTCTTTGAAGTGTTAGGACAGCAGCGCGAACGCCTACTTAAAGCACGTAAGCAGTTTGGGGATTATATTTCACCAGAGAAGTTAAAAAATAATTAGAAACCTTTAGTTAGCAGATAAGTATTTATTTGTATAATTATGTCAACCCTATAGCGTCTAAAAAGATTGTATAGGGTTTTTTTGCAGTAGAATAGTAAATAAACGACATTTAGACTCCTCAGGTTTGCGCAATAATTAAAGGAGTAATTATGGCAAAGGAGAAGATTTTTATAGTTGAGGATGAAGATGAATAGAGGCGTAGGATCTATTATAGGAATTTGTGGCTTTTTAGTTTTATTTGCTTATAAATTATGCTTTGCTTTTGATGATGGTGATTTTCAATACTGGAACACAGAGAGCGCCTCTTGGAAAATCAATGATGATTGGAAAGGGCAATTTGAGGTAGAATTTCGTTATGGCGATGATGCAAGTAATTTTTATTACCAGCATTCAGATTTAGGATTTGTTTATTCAGGAGTGGTTGAATGGTTAGATTTGGGCATTAATTATAGGCAGGCATTTGAAGAAAAAAGCAGCATCTGGCGATATGAGAATATACCGCATTTTAATGCCACAGTTAAATGGAAATTGTTAGATTTTTCACTCAGCAATAGAGCAAGGTTAGAATATAAGAATAGAGAAGAAGCAGATAACTATTGGAGATATAGGAATAAATTCACGCTAAAAGTACCAATTAAACTAACAAGGCTTGAGCTTGAGCCCTATATAGCGGATGAAATATTTTATGACTTTGATAAAGAAACCCTAAACAGAAATAGGCTCTATACGGGTTTCAATCTTAAATTATTTACGAACCTAAAAACAGATATTTTTTATCTTTGGCAGAGTAGCGAAAAGAACGATGAGTGGGATGACTACCATGTATTGGGAACAAAATTGAAGTTCTCCTTTTAATCTTCTGATTTATTATAAAGATCAACTCTTTTGTTAGTTTTCCAGCCTTTTTAAAGCAGGGTTTTTGTCCATAAAAAGACTTGACAAGAAGCTTACCTCGTGTTATCTTTATAAAAAACATAACACTGACAAATATGAAAAAGTTAGTTAGATTTGGTATAGCAATGGAAGAACCTCTGCTGCTTGATTTTGATAAAGAAATTAAGCGCAAAGGCTACACTAACCGCTCTGAGGCTATCAGGGATCTAATTCGACAGGAATTAATAAAGCAGGAGTGGCAAGGTGGCAAAGAAATTGCTGGTGCGATCACTCTTATTTATGACCACCATAAAAGAGAGCTGATTAATAAGCTTACAGATATTCAGCATGATTTTCAAAAGCTAATCATTTCTACTCAACATATACATTTAGATCATGATAACTGTTTAGAGATAATTGCTGTAAAGGGAAGTCCTAGAGAAGCCCAAGAATTAGCTGATACCTTGAAATCAGTAAAAGGCGTAAAACATGGTACACTGAGTATGTCAAGTGCTGGCAAGGGGATTTAGTAGCTAGTATTATTTTTTTAACTAATAGTAGCACGAATTATTAAAAAGTAGCAATAGTATAATCAAACTAAAAGATATGAATCAAAAGAAAGATATAGAGAATAACATAATGAAAGAAATTGTAAAAGCTATCCATGAAATAAACTATGGTGAGGTGGTGATCGCGATACATAATTCAGAAATTGTCCAGATTGAAAAAAAAGAGAAAAAACGTTTTAATTAAGAGAAGCTACTGTATCAACAGAGCTAAAGGTATACTATTTGCGATACCGACTGGACAACCAGAGGAAGCACAAAAATAAGGAGGATTGGGGCTATGTTTAAAATAGTGCTTCAAGGGTTGGCTTTGGTTGGTTTATTTTTCTTTTCCTGCAATGTTACTTTTGCACAAAGTATTCAAGATGAAATTGTAGATTTAAAGGCAAGAATTATAAACTTAGAAAGTAAATTGGTTGAACAAGAGGAAAGAATTGGCGAACAGGTAGAATCTCAGGAAACTTTGGCAAAAATTAAGGAGGCGTTCGATGGGCTTACGATTGGCGCAGGAGCTACCTTTGTTGTTCAGGGCACATCCAAGGCCAACGGGGATAGTTTATCCAAGAACGGGCAAGACACAACCGATGCCTCATATTCCATAGATTTGGAATTGGAGAAGGAATTTGAAGATTATGGTAAGGGATATATCCATTTTGAGACTGGCGGTGGCGCAGGTGTTGAGGATGAATTAAAGATATTCAGCAATGTTAACCGTGATGCAGATAACGATGAAAATATGAGATTAACTGAAGTATGGTATGAGCATTATCTAAGGAGTTTGCCTTTAACCTTGACCTTTGGAAAGATTGATGCAACTTGTTTTATTGATACCAATGAATATGCTAATGATGAAGGCTCTCAATTCTTAGGACGAATCTTCAGGAATTCACCTACTGTTGAATTCGCTGATAATGCTGCAGGTATTCGCCTTAACATTGTGCCAGCTGATTTTGTTGATGTAGAGTTAGTGCTAGTGGATGCAGATTCTGACTGGGAGGATATGTTTGATAATATCTTTTATGCTGTTCAGGTTAATTTTAAACCAAACCTATTTGACAGGCCTGGAAACTATCGTATTCTAGGGTGGCTCAATGACAGAGAACATGCTAAATGGTCTGATTCTGCAAAGACCAAAGAAGAGGCCTGTGGTTTTGGCTTAAGCTTTGATCAAGAGCTAACTGATAATCTGGGGGCTTTTCTAAGGTACGGCTGGCAAGATCCCAAACAGCGCCTAAATGGATTAGATGATGATTTTTCCTTAGAGCACTCTTGGAGTACAGGTTTACAACTAAGTGGGAGCCTATGGGGTAGAGACGAAGACATGTTTGCCGTAGCTATCGGTCAAGCCATCCCTTCGGATGATTACAAGAAGGCAGGTAGTCTGAATGCAAAAGATGAAGGACATCTTGAGACCTATTACAGCTTTAAGGCAAATGACCACCTAACTCTAAGCCCGGATATTCAGGTAATCTGGAATCCTTATGGTGATGACGCAACGAATGGAGATAATACCATTGTTGTTGGGGGATTAAGAACGCAAGTCGATTTTTAAATAAAGGAGATAAAATCATGCATATACCAGACGGATTTTTGGCGGTAAATACTTGGGTGCCTGCCTGGCTAATTTCAGTAGGAGGGATTGGTTATTGTCTAAAAAAGACAGCCTTAGTTTTAAAAGATAGAATGGTGCCTTTGATGGGAGTAATGGCTGCATTTATCTTTGCAGCTCAAATGCTTAATTTCCCTGTAATGGGAGGGACTTCAGGGCACTTGTTAGGTGGAGTCTTAGCAGTGGTTTTGCTTGGACCATATGCAGGGGCAATTGTAATTGCGGTAGTGTTAACTGCTCAATGCCTTATCTTCCAGGATGGCGGTTTAACGGCGTTAGGAGCAAATATCTTCAATATGTCTTTTATAGGAGCTATTGGGGGATATTTTATCTATAATATAATAAGGAAAATTATCAGTGATAACAAAGGGATTATTATTGGGGCAGGTATAGCAGCATGGGTTTCCGTAGTTCTTGCTTCAAGCGCATGTGCTGTTGAGTTGGCTATCTCAGGCACTTCACCATTGAGGGTTGCACTTCCTGCGATGCTAGGAGTACATGTTTTTATTGGAATTGGCGAAGCAATAATTACTTGTTTAGTTATCGGCTTTGTTTTAAAGGTAAGACCAGATTTGATATACAGGGGAGGGGAATAATTATGGATAAGAAAGAGATCCTTTTTGGTTTAATGATGGCTATTTTTTTTGCAGTGGCACTTTCTCCATTTGCTTCATCCTGGCCAGATGGATTGGAAAAAGTCGCTGAAGATAAAGGATTTTTAGAAAAGGGAGAAGTTGAACCAGTTTTTTCATCTCCTATTCCTGATTATGTCTGGCCGCACCTTAAAAGTGAAAAGTTAGCTACTTCGACCGCTGGCATAGCAGGAACCTTATTGGTTTTTGGTATAGGGTATGGTTTAGCAGCTTTAATTAAGTGCCGTGAAATTTAATGAAGCACGGATATATTGATAAATACAGTAATGTAGATAGTTTTATACATAAACTCGACCCAAGGGTTAAGATTAGCTGTCTGGTTACGTTTATCTTATTTGTAATTTTTACAAGGCCGACGTCGTTTATTGCTTTTGCCTTATATGGAGTACTTATTGCTGCTTTGATTTTACTATCAAAAATTCCACTCAGGTTTATTCTGAAAAGGTCACTGGTAATAATACCATTTGTTCTAATGATCGCTATTTTTATTCCCTTCTTTAAAAAAGGTGAAGTTGCTGGCGGGTATTCTTTTGGCACTTTAAAGTTGACTGTGACTTATGACGGCTTGATGATTTTTTGGAATATTCTGATTAAGGCATATTTGAGTATTCTATCTATGATACTTCTTATAACTAGTACAAAGTTATCAGATCTTTTAAAGGCTCTTGAGAAATTGAGACTTCCCGCGGTTTTTATTATGATTCTTTCCTTTATGTATCGCTATATTTTTGTAGTTCAGGATGAATTAATGAAAATGAGACAGGCAAAAGAAGCGCGTTCTGTGGGCGGCTCAAGATGGCTTCACGCTAAGGTTCTTGCCAACATGATCGGTGTATTATTTATAAGGACCTATGAGAGAGGAGAGGGTGTATATCTTGCTATGTGTTCAAGAGGATTTGATGGTCAGATAAAGACAATAGATGACTTTCAACTAAAGATAAAAGATTTTTGTTTTTTATTGATTATAATTGGCGTATTAACCGGGATTAGAATTTTAGTAAGCTAAAAATGACTAAAAAGGTAATCGAGATTAAGAATTTGAATTACTCTTATCCTGATGGGACAGAGGCTTTATCTGATATAAGCCTAGATGTTTTTACAGAAGAGGCCGTTGGGATTATTGGGCCTAATGGTGCAGGCAAATCTACTCTCTTACTCCATTTAAATGGAATTTTAAGAGGAAATAGCCGTATCAAAATATTTGGCCTAGAGGTAAATGACAGGAGTCTGGCTAAAATTAGGAGAAAAGTAGGATTGGTTTTTCAGGATCCAGACAATCAGCTTTTTATGCCGACGGTTTTTGATGACGTTGCCTTTGGACCTATTAATATGGCATTGCCAAAAAATGAAGTGGAATTATCTGTGAAGGAGGCCTTAAGGGAAGTAGATATGCTTAAGGTTATGCAGCGTCCATCACACCACTTAAGTTTTGGCGAGAAGAAAAGCGTTTCTATTGCTACAGTATTATCAATGAAGCCAGAAATCCTTGTCTTAGATGAGCCAAGTAGTAATTTAGACCCAAGGCATAGGCGCAACTTGATAAATTTTCTTAAACAATTAAAGCTTACAAAAATTATTGTGACGCACGATTTAGATTTAGTATTACAAATCTGCTCAAGACTCGCGCTGCTTGATAAGGGAAAGATAGTTGCGACAGGCAATACCAGAGACATTCTTAGAAACAAATCTTTACTGGAAAGTCACGGCCTTGAGATGCCGAATTCAATTTTATAAAAAAGTAAGATCTTCTTTAGAAATAGTCTAAAAAACACTTTCCAATAACCCTCTGCAATGTATTTAGCTGCAGAGGGTTATTGTTTGCAGGGGACTTGACAAGTCTAACGGAATATGTTATTTTATAATTAGCATATGCCAATAACTATTGGAGGCTGAAATGCCAAGACCATTTAGATGCCGCAGGGTTCGTTGCAGGCCAGATGCAAATTATTTTAAACCCAGAGGTATACCCGCTGATTTATTAGATGAAATTGATTTAACCATGGATGAACTTGAGGCAATAAGACTTGCCGATTTAGAAGGCAATTATCAGGAAGATGCTGCTAAAAAGATGAATGTCTCAAGGCAAACCTTCGGGAATATAGTTATTTCTGCACATAAAAAGATTGCAGATGCGTTAGTTAATAGCAAGGCATTAAAAATAGAAGGAGGTGTTGTTAAAATGATGGAAAAACATTTTACCTGTTATGATTGCGAGAATGAGTGGAGTCTAGCCTATGGCTCTGGCAGACCAAATGAATGCCCTAAGTGTAGGAGCCTAAATATCCATAGAGCGCCACAAGGCAGAGGTCGGGCAGGAGCAGGTGGTTTTGGTGGTGGAAGGGGTAGATGTTGGAGGGGCCAAAGATGAAGATTTGCATTCCTATAGAAACAAAAGAAGGTATTAAGGCAAAAGTTAATGCTCATTTTGGAAGTGCACCTTATTTTCTAATCTACGATACAGACAAAAATACCTTTGAGATCATTAATAATAGCGATAATCATCATATGCACGGGATGTGTCATCCCCTAAAGGCATTAGATAAAAAGGGTATTGATGCAGTAGTCTGCGCTGGAATGGGAGCAAGAGCCGTCTCAAAACTTAATGAGGGTGGTATTAGTGTTTATAGGGTACGCGCTGAAACAGTAGAGGAAATAATTAAGAGATATAAAGAAGGCAGACTAGAAGAAATTACTGTTGAGAATGCCTGCATTGACCACAGTTGTCATTAGTTTTTTTAAAGCAGTATTCCTTAAGGCTTCCTAACCAGTTAGGAAAATCATAGCCTTGGGGCAGGAGCGAGGACTATAATTTGGAGAATTTAATGTATTATTGACAAAAGAGGAAAATAGTGATTTAATATAATTGACAATGGGGAGGTCGTGTAACGATCTGAGAGTTCTGCTTTTAAGCAGATGACCCAATGAACCTGATCTGGATAATGCCAGCGGAGGGAAGATGATGATGTTTTAAACTTAACCCTATGTGTTGGCATAGGGTTTTTTATTTTAAAGGGAGGTGCAGATATGTTCCAAAAGGTTAGTGAGGCAAAAATAAGCAGGGCGATTTTAGGAGAGTTTAGCAAGTGGTTAGATGAGTACATTATTTCAGACGCGATAGTTGTTGGCGGTGGTCCCAGCGGACTTATAGCAGCTAGAGATTTAGCCAGAAGCGGATTTAAGACATTAGTTATTGAGGCCAATAACTATTTAGGTGGCGGTTTTTGGATTGGTGGGTATTTAATGAATACACTTACCTTCCGGGCGCCGGCTCAAAGTATTCTAGATGAGCTCAAGGTTCCATACAAGCAGGCAGAAGAAGGCTTATTTACTGCTGATGGACCAAATGCCTGCTCAAAACTTATATCCAGCGCTTGTGATGCAGGAGTCAAAATCTTAAATATGACTAAATTTGATGATGTGGTTTACCGTAATAAAAGAGTGGAGGGCGTAGTTATAAATTGGACACCCGTGTCAGCTCTGCCTAGACAAATTACATGTGTTGATCCTATTTCTTTAGAGTCTAAAGTCGTTATTGATGCCACTGGTCATGATGCGTGCGTTTGCCGCGCCCTAGAAAAGAGAAAACTTTTGAAATTAGAAGGATTTGGGCCTATGGATGTTAATTCTTCGGAAGATTTAGTTGTAGAAAATACAAATCAGATATATCCTGGCTTGATTGTGAGCGGCATGGCTGTTTCGACTGCTTATGGAATACCGCGTATGGGACCGACTTTTGGCGGTATGCTATTTTCAGGCAAAAAGGCTGCAGAGATAGCCATACAATTTCTCTCCAGTAGCACGGAAAAAGAATTTTCACAGGCGAAAGAAGAAATTACTGTTTAGATTTCCTCTTATTTTATAGAGCCCACTGTGATATAATATATTGCAGTGGGTTTTGTTATAAAATCAATAGGAAGGATTAGAAAATAGGAATATCATATGAAGGCCTTGCTATCAATAACAATATGGGTAATTACTGCTATAATAACAATTCTTCTTTTTTTTGTAGTGTTCTTTGCAGTAGTTATATCTCTACCTTTTGATAAAAAAAGGAAATTTGCTCATGCGCAGTGTTTCTGGTGGGCGGATGCCGTAATAGGCTTGAATCCGTATTGGAATATTCGCGTAAGCGGTTTGGAAAATATTGATCCACGCAAAACATATGTAGTAGTTGCTAATCACCAAAGCCTGGCCGACATTGTAGTGTTATATAAGACCCATATGCAATTCAAGTGGGTGGCGAAAGAAAGCCTCTTTAAAGTACCGTTTGTGGGATGGAACCTTTCCCTTATAAAGCACATCAAGCTTTCCAGGGGGAAGTTCGGGAGCATTAAGAAGGTTTATAGAGAAGCTGCCCGTTGGCTTCAGAAAGACATGTCAGTATTGTTTTTTCCAGAAGGTACCCGTAGTCAAACAGATGAGATGAACAAGTTCCAGAACGGGGCTTTTAAGCTTGCTATAAAAGAACATAAACCTATTCTCCCCATCTGTATAAGCGGCACCAGAGAAGCCATCACTAAAGGAAGCTGGATTTTCAAAACAAAGGTATCCGCTGAGTTAAAGGTGCTTCCTGCAGTTAATACAGAAGATTTCAAACCCGCCGATTTCGCCCATCTTAGAGATATCGTACAAGAGAAAATTGGACCAAGTCTAATTTAACAGCCCTGATTGCGGCTGCTGTAAGAAACGTTAACAAAAAGGAGGATGTATGAAAAAAAATAAACTATTTGAGAAAATCAATAATTTTTTCAAAGATAAAACTGAAGCGCTTGACAAAAAATTAGAGAAAAAGGCGAAAGAAACTCCTTGCTGTTCGTCTAAAGACAATGCAAAAGGTAACTCATGCTGCAGTTAATTGTTGATTGGCTAGTCTATTCGTTATTTAGATTAAATCCCGAATCTAAATTGATCAATTCTCTTAACTTCTTTATTTACGATTCAGTAAAGATTACATTATTGCTTTCTGTGATGATTTCAGTTATTGCTTTCTTGAGGACTTACATACCTGCCTATAAGGTGAGGAACTGGATTGTTGCCAAAAGAGGATTCGGGAATCTATTTGCCTCAATCTTTGGAGCTATAACGCCTTTTTGTTCCTGTTCATCTATCCCGATTTTTTTGAGTTTCCTAAAAGCAGGCATTCCTCTGGGAATCGCCTTTTCATTTCTTATTACCTCTCCTTTACTCAATGAATACTTAGCAGTTCTAATGCTTGGTTTTTTTGGCTGGAAAATCACTCTTCTTTATGTGATAAGCGGAATTTTGATAGGCACGCTAGCAGGGTTAATATTAGGCAGGATGAATTTAGAAACTCAGCTTGTTCAGGATATGTTTTCTCAGGATGTAGAATTAGCTGATAAGAATAACTATCAAGGCCTAAGAGCTAGGATCTCCTTTGCAATAGATGAGACTAAGTCAATCATTAAGAAGTTATGGTTTTGGATATTAATAGCTGTAGGCATAGGAGCATTAATACATAATTATGTCCCGCAAGAGACGATCCAGTCAATAATAGCCAAGACAGGGATATTCTCAGTTCCAATTGCAACAGTCTTGGGGGTGCCGATGTATGGAAGTTGCGCTGCAATAGTCCCAATTGCCGTAGTCTTGTTTAAAAAAGGAATTCCCTTAGGAACAACATTAGCATTTATGATGGCAGTAGCTGCTTTGAGTTTTCCGGAGGCGGTTATGCTAAGAAGGGCCATGAAATTGAAGTTAATAGCTATATTTTTTGCAATTGTAACTTTGGCGATTATTTTTACAGGATATCTGTTTAATTTATTGCAAACTGTCTTAACTTGAGATCATATAAGGGAAAGTTGCCGGCTATGAATAAGGATAAATTTGCAAAGGTAGCGATAGAGGCAGCTAGGCAAGCAGGCAAGATCCATAAGAAATATTTCACTAAGAATATAGAAATTAGAACAAAGTCAACGAGCTTTGACCGGGTTACGATTGCAGATATTGAATCTGAGAAGAAAATCGTTTCCCTAATCAGGGATTATTTTCTCGGACATAATTTCCTAGCAGAAGAGAATAAATATAAAAGGACGGATTCAGAATACACATGGATCATAGATCCCCTTGATGGCACGAATAATTTTTCTCACGGATTACCTATTTTTTGTGTTTCTATTGCATTAGCAAAGAGAGATAGGATAGTCCTAGGCGTTGTCTATGATGTAGTGCATGACGAACTCTTCTTTGCCCAGCGTAATCGCGGTGCATATCTAAATGGCAAAAAAATCAGCGTAACAGATGCGGATAAATTAGAGGAAGCACTACTTATTACTGGATTTTATTATGATAGAGGCAGACAGATGATTGAGAATCTAGAAAATATAAAGCGATTTTTTCTTAAAAATATCGTGGGCTTAAGAAGATTCGGTTCAGCTGCCCTAGACCTTTGTTATATTGCCTGCGGTAGGGCATCTGGTTTTTGGGAATTCATTTTAAGCCCCTGGGATTTTGCGGCAGGAAAGCTCATTGTGGAGGAGGCAGGTGGTAAGGTTACTGGAAGAGACGGCCAAGGCGTTAATATAGAGAAATCTTTTATTGTGGCCTCTAATGGCAAGATTCATAAGCAGATGCTGGAAGTCCTTAAATGATATTTGTTTAGCATGGGTTTTCAGGGAAATTTAAATCCATCTCCTGTTGTGAGTAGAGCTGGGATATTTTTTTAATTGACTTAAGTTTAAGTCGGGAGTAACATATTTATATAAAGGTAAAGGAGTCCGCCCTAAGATAACTACCTTGGGTTGATAACTCCTACTATTTTAGTAGGGGTTTTTATTTTTAAGAAGGTGTTGTATGCTTGAACAGATAGAGTATATTTTGACCAAAATATCTATTTCCCATTTAAATGTATTGTTTCTTTTGGGATTGGCATTATTTGGCGGCACTGTGGGGGGTCGTCTTTTTCAGAAATTACGCATTCCGCAAGTAGTAGGTTATATTGCCATAGGTATTATTATTGGTGAGTCGGGCCTAAGGTTAATAGAGCATGACGTAATTAAATCCTTAGAGCCCTTTAATTATTTTGCTTTGGGATTAATCGGCTTTATGATTGGAGGAGAATTAAAGAGAGAGGTCCTAACTAAATATGGAAAGCAGCTGATAAATATTCTACTTTTTGAAGGTATTGCTGCTTTTTTAGCGGTTTCTATATTGGTAGGTGTGATAGGAACGCTATTATTCGGAGATTGGAGGTTTGCATGGGCGCTTGGTTTGTTATTAGGCTCAATTGCATCAGCTACAGCTCCTGCCGCTACTACTGAAGTTTTACGAGAATATAAAACACGAGGACCTTTGACCAGGACTGTATTAGGCATTGTTGCTTTAGATGATGGTTTGGCACTTTTGCTTTTTGCTATTGCCTCAAGTGTTGCGGGTAGTTTAATCGGCAATGTCCACAGCGGTTTTTCCAGAATATTTATAAATCCTTTATATGAAATTGGCATGTCTATAACAATAGGGGGTTTTGCAGGGTTAATTCTTAATAGGCTGTTAAAAAAGTATTCTGAGGATGCAAGACTGCTTGCATTTTCTATCGGCACAGTACTGCTTGTTTCAGGTTTGGCTATAGCAATACACGTTGATATGTTGTTAGCAGCTATGACATTGGGAGTTATTGTTTCTAATTTTACGCCGCGAAAAAGCAGAGATGTATTTAAATTAGTCGAGGCCTTTACTCCACCAATCTATGTTCTCTTTTTTGTGCTTGTGGGCGCAAAACTCAATATAAGCCATATGACGCCACCCATAATCTTACTTGGAGTTGTTTATCTTGTTGCAAGAACAGGGGGTAAGGCTATAGGTGCAAGATTCGGAGCGTTTATCTCGGGTGCAGCGAAATCAGTCCAAAAATATCTGCCACTATGTCTTTTAAGTCAAGCAGGCGTTGCGATTGGTTTGTCTATTTTGGCAAGCCATTACTTTCCGGGTGAAATCAGCAATGCAATAATTATCATTATAACCGCTACTGCCTTTATCCTTGAGCTTATTGGTCCTGTACTTGTCAGGGTAGCAGTAACAAAAGCTGGCGAGGTGGGATTAAATATAACAGAGGAAGACATAATCCAGAAAAGCAGCGCTAAAGAGCTTATGGATAAAAACCCGCCACTGATATATGATAATATGAAACTGGAAGACATCTTAAGGGCCTTTAGCGAACACGATAATTTATATTATCCGGTAATCAATAGAAATAAAACATTGTTGGGCATCATAACCATTGAGGGGATAAAACAGACATTCTTGGAAAGGGACATAGGAGGTCTTATTCTAGCTCATGATTTGATGCAACCGGTTATAGCTAGTATATCTTCTGAGACGCTGATATCTGAAGTCAAGGAGATATTGAATAGATACGATATTGAATATTTACCGGTAATTAATAAAGATAAAAGATTAGAAGGTTTTATAGAAAGAAAAAAGCTTAATAAATTTGTATCCACAAAGATTATAGAGCTACAGAAACAAGCTGACTCCCTTGAATGAAAAGAATTATAGTTAGGTAGAGTCGGCGAGAAAGATAATCCCAAGCAAATTTTGCTTGGGATTTTTTATCTTGCGGGTTATAATATTCTCATGCCAGACGCAACGTATCTAACGAATAAACTATCAATACTTGATAGCCTTCCTTTGTTCTTGGATCTATCTCACCTTGAGAAAAAGTTAATAGCTTCGAAACTAGAATTAGTGGAATTTGAAAGGGGTAAGATCATTTACAAAAAAGCTGACCCCCCTGATTATTTCTATTGTATGGTTTCCGGTAGGGTTGAGATTTATCATGCCGCTGCCAAGACCAGGAAGCCTCAGGATGTAATAATTGAGCATGTGAGAAGAGGTGATTATTTTGGCTCTATTTCTTCGCTTACAGGCCAACCGCATACAGTAAGTGCCAGGACATTAAATGATTGTCTTCTATTAAGGATAGTCAGGAAGGATTTTAAGTATATACTACGCAAGGTGCCTAAGTTCGGCTCTTTCCTAAGTCGTTCTTTATCCAGGAGAATCAGGCAAAAAACCTTTAAGGAAATTTTTGAAAGTACAATAATAGCAATCTATACTTTAGAAAGTGCCAAGAATGCATCTTCTTATGTTCAGGACCTGGCAAAGAGCCTAAGAAGAGAATCAGGTAAAAATGTTTTAATACTAAAATCCACCTCAATATTAAATAAAGGAGATGTGGCGTTAAGATTAAGTTCTTTCAGCGAAGAATACCACTATGTCTTAGTAGATATCTCAGGTAAAGTTAATGATATTAATCTTGAAATTTTTAAACAATCAAATATTTGTCATATCCTAAGCGCTTCTGACGGGGCTTCGCTTACTAAGGTTTCTACCTTAGTTAAGAGATTAGAGAGACTATTCGCTAAATACAGGAAGCAGTCTGCATATATAATCTTAAAGCAAGATGGATTCTATGCCGAAACCCCTTATGCATATAAACTTAAAATTCTTTCAAAAGATATTTTTGCCACACTTCCACAAGATAGACAAAATTATAAGAAGACAATAAGGCGCATAGCCAGAGAGATTTCCCAAGTTGCAGTAGGCCTTGTTTTAGGAAGCGGAGGTGCAATGGGGCTTGCGCATATCGGAGTTCTTAAGGTATTAAAGGATGAGAAGATCCCCATAGATATCATATCAGCAACAAGCATAGGTGCAGTTATTGCTTCGTTCTGGTCTGTGGGCTTCAGCACCTCTGAAATCGAAAAATTATTTTTAAGTTTTAAGAGTAAATTAAGGACATTGCTTTTAGTTGACCCTACGTTGCCGATCAAGGGCCTTATAAAGGGCAGGGCTGTAAAAAGAATCTTGAAATCTTATCTAGGGAATAAAACATTTTCTGATACCAAGATACCTTTAAAAATAGTAGCCTGTGATATAAAGAAGAGAAGAGAGTTTGTTATTGATAAAGGTAAGCTCCTAGATGCAGTTATGGCAAGCATTGCCATACCCGGTGTATTTGAGCCAGTAAGATATAACTCTGATATCCAGCTTGTAGATGGTGGTATTGTCAATCCTCTTCCTGTGAGTGTCTTATCCAAAATAGGCATAAAAAGGATTATTGCTGTTAACACATTGCCTTCGCCTCATGATATAGTGCGCTTAGAGCAGAAGAGGCTTAATATCTATAATATCATTGTAAATAGTTTCCACGCCATGGAATATAGTATGGCAATAAACTCTCGCCAGCAAGCTGACGTATATATTCATCCCATTCCTAAGCTTGCAGATTGGTATGAGTTTTACAAAGCAAGGCTGTTTATAAAAACCGGTCAGGAACACGCCAGGCGTAAATTAATAGAAATCAAGAAACTACTAAGAAGATGATTCATGCTCTCTAGTAAATGAAAAAATAAGCTTATGAATATCTTAGTTACAGGAGCAACAGGATTTATCGGAAGGCATCTGGTAGAAGAATTATCAAAGTCTCATGCTAACATTTTTTGCTTGGTGAGGAAGGCAAGCAACACGAAAATATTAGAGCCATATGGAGTAAAATTCATATATGCTGACATTACAGAATTTGACTCTTTGTTTAAAAATATTAACGAAAAAATAGACGTTATTTTTCACTGCGCTGGATATGTCCTCAATGATAACATAGATGCCTTGCATAAGGTTAATGTCAGAGGGACTGAGAATATTTGTAGGCTTGCGTTAAAATTAGCTGTTGAAAGAGTGATTTATCTAAGTTCTGTATCTGTAGTAAGTGGGAATCCGCATATACCTTTAGTAGAAGACCTGCCTTTTGTTGCAACCAATATATACGCAGAATCAAAGATAGAAGCAGAAAAGGTAGTGCTTGAGTATAGAAAGAAGGGGCTTGAGGTTGTCATCTTAAGGCCGTGTATGGTCTATGGTGAGGATGAGCCGCATCTTTTGAAGAGAATGTTACATTTATTAAAATATAGACTTCTGCCTTTAGTGAATAAAGGAGAAAGTAAATTTCATCTTGTATATGTAAAGAATGTTGTTGATGCCATGATTTTTTCACTTAGAAATGATGAGTTTTTAAAAGGCACATTTTTTGTAGCTGATAGAGATGTCCTGACTACAAAAGAGGTAATGAATATCATGGCAAGTGCAATTTCTGCAAGACCTCCTTATGAGATTTCCAGGAGATTCACACCTTTTTTGTTGGCCTTTCCTTACGCAGGAAGAAGATTGAAGTTTTTTTTGAAAGACAGAGTTTATTCTCAAGAAAAAATAACAGCTACTGGCTTCAGGCATTCATATCCGATTAAGGAGAGCCTTGCAACATCCTGTCGTTGCCTTTTTAACAGTAAGAAAGCCAGACTAAATATAAAGATTTAGGAGCAGCATGGTTATACTAATTGGAGCATTAGTTTTTGCCGGCGTTGCCCTTGTTGCCTACGGCCTATTGCTAGGAGGCGATAAAGGTTCGAAGAAAAAGGCTAGAATCTCAGATTATGCTAAACTGCCAGAACTAGATTCTAAGGGCGAGAGTATATTAAAGTTGCAAGAGGAGATGGCCTCTTTGAGCAATGCCTTGCAGGAATCAAAACAGGATTTTGACAAGGCAAGACTAGAGCTTGCTGTAGCCATAGCAGAGAAAAAGGACTTAAATGAGAGGTTAGCGAAAAGACAAGAGTGGACAGAAAGAAGCGATGAGGATTTAAGCAAGGCCAGAGAGAAAAGCTTTGAGGTTATTAATAAATTAAAAGATAAAGAGAAGGAATTGCTAGAGGCGTTTAACAAGAATGAGGAGCTTAAAAGAGAGCGGATGCTCTTAGAAGATAAAATTAAACTATCTGAGGATGAGAATAAGAGGATATCCAAGGATAATCTAAGGCTTAAGTTTAAAATCGAAAGACTCACCCAGGAGTCAAAGGCCCATGCAGATACAGCTTCGGTATTAAAAAAGAAACAGCAGGAAAGTGAGTGGGTTTCAAAAAAGGATTTTGAAAGACTCAATGAAGAATATACCCAACTTGAGAGTGAATTGGAATTGATCGAGAAGCAACTGCAGTCTGTTAACACCGAGAGAGTTAAGCTTATGGAGAAATTAAGAGACTCGACAGTTCAGGAGAAAAAGCAGCAGGCGGTAGTGCAAGATTCGGTTGAGGTTGTTAGCAAAGAGCAAGTTCCAGCCAAAGAAGAAATAAAAAAAGAAGTACCACCTGAAAAAGAAGAGCCAAAACAACCTGAACCAGTTGTTGAAGAGAAAAAAGAAGAGGCCAAAGAGCAGGAGTCTGCAGAGGTCAAGGAACCAGAGCAAAAACCAAAGAAAGAAATCCAGGTTTCTCCCAAAGTCAGTTTAGGCGATGTGAGAAACATCGGCATTATGGCACACATCGATGCTGGAAAAACTACTCTTACAGAGAGGATATTATTCTATACAGGCAGAACCCATAAGATTGGCGAAGTCCATGATGGTAATGCGCAGATGGACTGGATGAAGCAGGAACAAGAGAGAGGGATTACTATTACTTCTGCGGCAACCAACTGTTATTGGCAGGAAAAGCGCATAAGTATTATCGATACTCCTGGCCATGTAGATTTTACAGTAGAGGTTGAAAGGAGTTTGCGCATTCTGGATGGGGCAGTGGCAGTATTTTGTGCTGTGGGCGGCGTAGAAAGCCAGTCTGAGACTGTCTGGCACCAATCAGATAAATACAATGTACCCAAGATTGTTTTTATAAATAAAATGGACCGTATTGGTGCTGACTATTTTAAGGTTTATGAAAGTATTAAGAAGATTCTTACGGATAATGTTGTGGCCCTTACAATACCAATAGGCGCTGAAGGCGATTTTAAAGGTGTTATTGATCTTTTAGAGATGAAGGCCTATTACTATGACGAAGCATCAAAGGGTAAGGATTTCAAGTCAGAGGATATTCCCCAAGAGCATAAAGAAGTGGCAAAAAAATACCGCCACATGTTGATTGAGAAGGCGGTTGCGTTTGATGATGCATTAATGAAAAAATATTTAGAATCCGAAGACTCTTTGACGCAAGAGGAGCTACGCAAGGCCATTCGCAAAGGTACAATTCTTAATAAGCTGGTGCCTGTTTTGTGCGGTTCAGCTTTAAAAAACAAAGGCGTGCAAAGGCTTCTTGATGCAGTAATTGATTTTTTGCCAGCCCCTATAGACTTACCTGCGATTTCCGGTAATGATCCCCAAGATCCTGAAAAGATTATTCAGAGAAAAGCTGACTATAAAGAACCGTTCTGTGCACTTGCATTTAAGATACAGTCTGATCCTCATGTTGGAAAGCTAATTTTTGTAAGGCTTTATTCCGGAGTACTTGAGTCTGGCTCATACGTACTTAATGTAACCAAAGATAAAAAGGAAAGGATTAGCAGGATTTTGGAAATGCATGCTAATCAGAGAAAAAATGTAGATAACGCGTTTGCAGGAGATATTGTGGCCTTAGTTGGCCTAGATAAGACAATAACTGGCGATACCCTCTGTGATATTGATAGCCCTATTGTGCTTGAGAGGATGGAATTTGCTGAGCCAGTAATTTCCCTTAGTATTTCTCCTAAGACCCGCCAGGATCAAGACAGGCTTGGAAAGGCATTAGCAAGATTATCAGAAGAAGATCCTACTTTTGTTGTTCGATCTGATATGGAGACCAAAGAGACGCTCCTCACTGGAATGGGAGAATTACACCTTGAGGTTATCGTAGACAGATTAAAAAATGAATTTAGCGTGGATGCGGTTGTAGGCAAGCCAAAGGTAGCTTATAAGGAAACCATAACTGATAAGGCAACTGGAGAGTATAAACATGTTAAGCAGACAGGAGGTAGAGGCCAATATGGTCATGTGGTTATGGATATTTCTCCCGCAGAATTAGGTAAGGGGCTAGAATTTATAGATAGCATTAGAGGCGGTGCAATCCCCAAGTCATTTATTCCGGCTGTAGAAAAGGGCGTTAAAGAAGCTATGATTAAAGGTATAGTTGCTGGTTATCCTGTCGTAGATGTGAAAGTAAATCTATTAGATGGCTCATTCCATGAGGTGGATTCTTCGGAAATTGCATTTAAACAGGCAGCTATCGGCGGGTTTAAAGATGCGTTTACGAAAGCCAGGCCCGTGTTATTAGAGCCCTATATGTCACTTGAAGTGACTTCTCCTGAAGAATACATAAATAGTCTTGTGGGAAATATCTGCCAGCGAAGAGGCAAAATTATAAATATCGAGGCAAAGGCAAATCAGAAGGTTATATATGCCGAGGCTCCCTTAGCAGAGATGTTTGGCTATGCAAGTGTCTTCAGGTCTTTAAGTTCTGGCCGCGCCAACTGCTCCATGCATTTTAAGAAGTACGAACAAGTGCCTGCGGAGGTAGCTCAAAAAGTAGTGGCTGAGAAAAAACAGGAGAAAAAGGAGTAATTTGAAGAAAAAGGTATTATTCTTGTGTACGGGAAATTCTTGCCGCAGCCAGATAGCAGAAGGTTTCCTAAGGGCAAGGGCTGCTGATAGATTCGAAGTCTCAAGCGCAGGTCTTAGACCTGCCTACATACATGCTTTGACAATCAAGGTCATGCAGGAAGCTGGAGTTGATATATCCGGACAATACTCAAAGTCAATCAAGGAGTTTTTGAAACAGAGCTTTGATTACGTGATAACTGTTTGCGATAACGCAAAGCAGGTTTGCCCTGTATTTCAGGGTAAGCACAAGAAGATCCATTGGAGTATAGAAGACCCTGTTTTTGTTGGCAGAACTGGCAAGGAAAGACTTTCGGCGTTTAGAAACACAAGGGATATTATAAAAGAGAGGGTAGAACAGTTTATAAGCGAAGAATAAGTTAATAATAAAAAAGACTTGACAATATATTTTTTTAAGGTATACTTTATCATTATAATCAAGTTAGTAGGATATCCAGTTTTAGAATATTTACAATGAGACTTTCAGCGAAAATAGAATATGCATGTAAGGCTGTTATAGAGCTAGCTTTGCATTATCAGCACCATAGGCCAGTTCAGCTAAATGATATATCAAAACGTCAGTATATTCCTAAACAATTTTTGGTGCAGATAATGATTCGCCTCAAAAATTCTGGTCTGGTAAACAGTGTCAGGGGAATAGCAGGAGGGTATCTCTTGCTTAAAGCCCCTTCTCAAATCAGTTTAGCTGATGTTTTCAGGGCTGTTGACGACAACATCTTAGCAGTCAAAGGCAATGTGAAAAGTAGCAAGGCGCAAACGCTGATCAATAGTATTTGGAATGATTTGAATTCTCAATTGATTCAGAAGTTAGAAGGGCTAACATTTGATACATTAGTAGCCAAGATTAAAAACGAATCAGTAACTTATTACATCTGAATCTAGCTTAAGGAGGGAGAGGTAATGTCAAAGATAGACTCAAAACTAAAAGTAGAAACACTCACACTTCATGGAGGCCAGGAACCAGACCCAACAACAGGTTCAAGGGCTGTGCCGATTTATCAAACTACTTCTTATAATTTTAAGAGTAGCCAGCACGCTGCAGATTTATTTGCCCTTAAAGAATTCGGCAATATTTATACGCGGATAATGAATCCGACAACAGACGTTCTGGAAAAGAGAATGGCAGCTTTAGAAGGAGGCCTGGCAGCCCTGGCAGTAGCAAGTGGTCAGGCAGCTACCACCTTGGCGCTTTTAAACCTGGCCCAGGCTGGCGATGAGATTGTATCTATGGATAACCTTTACGGAGGCACTTATAATCTTTTTCATTATACCTTTCCGCGTTTAGGCCTTGATGTAAAATTCGTTAAGTCTAATGATTTTGCAGCCATTGATGAGGCCATTACTTCTAAGACCAAGGCAGTCTATGCTGAGACTGTGGGTAATCCCAAACTTGATATCGCGGATTTAGAGGAGATTTCTAAAATAGCCCATAAAAACGGCATTCCGTTGGTTGTTGATAATACTTCTGCACCTTATCTTTTAAGACCAATAGATTTTGGAGCAGATATTGTTATGTATTCTACCACTAAATTTATTGGCGGCCATGGTACCTCTATTGGTGGAGTAATCGTTGATTCGGGAAAATTTGATTGGACAAATGGTAAATTCCCTTTAATCTCTGAGCCAGATCCAAGTTATCATGGTTTGGACTTTATAGAGGCCCTGAAGCCGTTAGGGAATATCGCCTATATCATCAAGGCAAGGGTAAATCTCTTAAGAGATTTAGGGCCGGCAATGAGCCCATTTAACGCCTTTCTTTTCTTGCAAGGGTTAGAGACGCTGCATCTGAGGATGCCCAGGCATTGTGAGAATGCACTTAATGTTGCTAAATATCTCGAGAAACATCCAAAGGTTTCCTGGGTACGTTATCCTGGTCTAGCTTCCAGCCCAGAAAAAACGAGGGTCAAAAAATACTTATCACGTGGAGCTGGTGCAATATTAGGCTTTGGCATAAAAGGCGGACTGGATGCAGGAAAGAAATTTATAGATTCTTTGGAGTTGATATCACATTTAGCTAATATCGGAGATGCCAAGACTCTGGCAATTCATCCAGCTTCCACTACACATCAGCAGCTGTCAGAAGAAGAACAGCTGGCGACCGGAGTGACCCAAGATTTTGTAAGACTTTCCGTTGGCCTTGAACATATCGACGATATAATTAATGATATAGCTCAGGCATTGGATAAGGCAAGCGTTTAGGCTTCTCTTTTTTAAAGATTTATGCTACAATTTTTGAATATAATTTTTTAGCAGAAGAGGTGGTTATGCTTAAGATTTTTAATGATATAACCGAGACAGTAGGTAATACCCCATTGGTTAAAATAAATAGGCTAACAGAAGGATCAAAGGCAACCATATTGGCAAAGTTAGAGTCTTTTAATCCCCTTTCCAGTGTAAAAGACAGAATTGGCGTTGCCATGATAGATGCAGCAGAGCGCGATGGCCTTTTGAATAAGGACTCTGTGATTATTGAGCCAACAAGCGGTAATACAGGTATAGCCTTGGCCTTTGTGTGCGCTGCAAGAGGTTATAAGCTAATATTAACAATGCCTGAGACAATGAGCATAGAGAGGAGACAGTTATTGAAGATTTTTGGAGCAGAGTTAGTTCTTACTGAAGGCGCTAAAGGCATGAAAGGCGCTGTTGAGAAGGCAGGGGAGCTTTTGGATAAAACACCCAACAGTTTTATGCCGCAGCAATTTAATAATGCTGCTAATCCTCAAATTCATCGCAAGACCACAGCGCAAGAGATATGGAATGATACAGACGGCAAGGTCGATATCTTTATTGCAGGTATAGGCACAGGAGGTACTATAACCGGCGTAGGCGAAGAATTAAAAAAGAGAAAGCCTTCTGTAAAGATTATAGCCTTAGAACCTAAAGATTCTCCTGTGATTTCTGGGGGTAAATCCGGGTCTCATAAGATTCAAGGTATTGGGGCAGGATTTGTTCCCCAAGTATTAAACAGAGATGCGATTGATGAGATTATGCTTGTATCAGATAAGGAGGCAGGTGAGGTGGCCAGGCAGCTTGCAGAGAAAGAGGGAATCTTTGTCGGGATATCAAGCGGTGCAGCAATGTGGGTTGCTCTAGAGGTTGCCAAGAGAAAAGAATCACAAGGAAAAACTATTGTTGTTGTTTTACCGGATACAGGAGAGAGATATCTCTCTACCTGGTTATTTCAAAGTCAATAATAATGGAAAAGAAAATTCGTTCAGACAGTATAGGAATTGTAGAGACTAAGTATTTTACTTTTGCCCAAGCGCCTAATGAATTACTTCTTGAGTCTGGCCAGAAACTTGGTCCTATTACACTTGCCTATGAGACGTATGGCCAGCTTAATAAGGATAAGAGCAATGCCGTTCTTATCCTGCATGCCTTAAGCGGAGATGCGCATGCAGCTGGTTTTCATGAGAACGAAGAAA
Source organism: Candidatus Omnitrophota bacterium (assembly GCA_018830005.1). Classification (NCBI taxonomy): domain Bacteria; kingdom Pseudomonadati; phylum Candidatus Omnitrophota; species Candidatus Omnitrophota bacterium. The sequence continues at coordinate 86,274 of JAHJTE010000003.1, read as the reverse complement.
GACCAGGCTGGTGGGATTTTATGATTGGGCCAGGCAAGGCGTTTGATACAAGAAAGTATTTTATCATTTGCTCTAATTTAATCGGAGGCTGCAAAGGAAGCACGGGTCCGTCTTCTGTTGATCCTAAGACAGGCCAGCCTTATGCCTTAGATTTTCCCATAATTACCATTGCTGACATGGTTAATACTCAGAAATTTTTAATAGATCATTTGGGAATTGAACAACTACTCTGTGTGGTGGGAGGCTCAATGGGCGGCATGCAAGCCCTACAGTGGGTTGCCTCATATCCAGAGAGAGTACGTACTTGTATACCTATTGCTAGTGCCCTAAAGCATTCGCCTCAGCAGATAGCCTTTGACGAAGTAGGCAGACAAGCAGTTATGGCTGATCCTGCCTGGAAAGAAGGCAATTACTATAAATTCGGCCAGCCGGAAAAAGGCCTGGCAGTGGCGCGTATGATCGGCCATATCACCTATATGAGTGACCAGTCCATGGAGGCCAAATTCTCCAGAAAACTAAAAGATAAGAATTACAGCTCTAAATTCAGCACTGATTTTGAGGTCGAAGGCTATCTTAGATACAGAGGAGATAATTTTGTTAAGCGTTTTGATGCCAATTCTTATCTTTACATCACCAAGGCCATGGATTATTTTGATTTATCGGGCGATAAACTTATCCCCGGCAACAGAGTTATTAATACTCATTTTCTGGTTATAGCCTTTAAATCAGATTGGCTCTATCCAGCTTATCAATCACAGGAGATCGTGCGTCTCCTGAAGATAAAAGGCCTGAATGCTTCTTATTGCGAGATAAAATCGACTTATGGACATGACGCATTTTTAATAGAGGCAGAAGAGCAGACCCATCTTATTAGGCATTTCTTAGGCAATATATTTAGATCTTAGGGGATAATTATGCAAGATAGGCCAAAGCGTTTAGACAATAAAATCATTTACAGCATTATTGAGCCAGAATCAAAGGTCTTGGATTTAGGCTGCGGTAACGGCGAGCTTATCTATTCTTTATCCCAGGGCAAAAAGGTCAGGGCTCAAGGCGTAGAATTGAGCGAAGAGGCTATCTACAGATGCGTGGAAAAAGGTCTAAGCGTATTCCATACTGATATTGACAGCGGCCTAAGCGAATATCCAGACAGATCATTTGATTACGTAATTTTGAATCAGACTATGCAGGAGGCTAAAAGAGCTGAATTTGTTATCCAGGAGGCCTTACGCGTAGGTAAGAAGGCAATAGTAGGTTTTCCTAATTTTGCTTATATTAAGGCAAGGGCTATGGTGTTTTTTCAGGGTAAAACCCCTGTAACCAGCTCTTTGCCTTACCGCTGGTATAATACACCGAATTTGCATTTCTTAAGCATAAGTGACTTCAAGGCCTTTTGTAATGAGGAGGATATAAAGATTGTCAACGCCTATTATCTAGCCCAAGATAGGATTGTTCGTTTCTGGCCTAACCTTTTTGCCTTAAATGCGATTTTTGTTATTTCCCGCTGATATTTCTTACCCACTTAACTTTATATTTTCTTTTTAAAACTTTTAAAAAAGCCTTGACAAATCCCCTTATATGTAGTATATTTTAGATTCTTACCTGTTGTTATCCTCATAAAGGAGCGCTTTAGAGTCAAATTAAATTCCCACAAAATTAGTACTGATTAGGACGAATTATCATCTTTTTATGAAGCCAAATAGATCAAGAAAACGTTTTTTCAATAAGAGAAGGATTATTTTTTTATTAGTTTGTACCCTATGCACTGTCTTTATTTACTCGATCAGGACTGTTAGAGGAGAGCATTGCTTTGCAAATACAGGTTCCTCTTTCAGGTCCAGCTTTCAGGTTGGGATAGCATCTTGGTATGGAAAGAGATTCCATGGAAGAAAGACAGCAGCTGGGGAAAGATATAATATGTATGGATTAACGGCTGCACATCCTAGCTTACCCCTGGGCAGTATTGTTAAGGTTAAGAATCTAAGCAATAACAGGGAGGTTATTGTAAGGATAAACGACCGCGGCCCATATATAAAGGGGAGAATAATTGATTTGTCGCTAGCAGCAGCTTGTGAGCTTAGGATGGTAAGAAAAGGCATAACCAAGGTAGAGATAACGGTATTACCCAAGAATATCTAAAAATATAATAATTAAATTACATAACTATAGCCCTTTGTGATATATTTATTGCAAAGGGTATTTTTTTTACGCTAAAATAGATAGGTCATGATAGGAGCTTATCCTCAGTTACTCATAAGTGATAAAAAAGGCAAGGTCTCTGAGCTTTTTGATATTGAGGCCTGCGGTATGAAGGCAGGTGTGTTTTTCAGATTAACTGCCAAAGACTGGATAAGGCTCCCCTTTGGTAGCAGGTTATTTATGTTGCCGCAGAGATTAGCTGTTGGCTATGCAAGAGAGGAAAGAGGCTTTATCACCATAGCCTCAAATCCTTTTTCAAAAACAAACAAGAGATGTTTTGCGGTTAGCGCTTTCCTGCCACCTGGATATACCTTAACTTATAATAGCGCTTACAGACAGATAGGCAACCCTAAACCCTTGCCTCTTTTTGCCTATGCGCCTGTTGCATTCTATAAAGGTAATTTTTTTACAACAGCAGTAAGGGTAGATAGAGAGAGACGGCAGGATGAGCGGCTGATGAAAACATCTAAGCTCAAAAAGAACATCCAAAAACTAACCAAGTTATTTTCCGGGAACAGATTAGTTAAACATTTAGAAAATTGCGCATTAACATATAATTGCCCTGCTGCAAAGAATTTCTTTCTAATTCGTTATGAGGCACCACTTCCTAGCTCTCAGACTTGTAATTCCCAGTGTTTTGGATGTATTTCCCTTCAAATCAATAAGGCCTGCCCTGTGACACAGCCCAGAATAAAATTCCTACCCACACCAGAAGAGATTGCCGAGATAGCTACATTTCATATTAAGAATGTGAGAGATCCTGTTGTTAGTTTTGGTCAGGGTTGTGAAGGCGAGCCTTTATGCGTGGCGGACACAATCGAGAGCGCAATAAGGCTTATCAGGAAGAAGACAACAAAAGGCATAATAAATTTAAATACTAATGCAAGTAAACCTAGAAAGATAGCCAGCTTATTTGATGTTGGTTTGGATAGTATACGCGTAAGTATAAATAGTGTTCAAGAAGAGTATTATAAGCGTTACTATAAACCCAGAGGTTATGAATTTAAAGATGTTAAGCACAGCCTAAGGATAGCAAAAAGAATGAAAGGTTTTGTTTCTTTGAATTATCTTACAATTCCGGGGTTTACTGATTCCGAGAAAGAGTCTAGCGCATTCAAGTGTTTCTTAAACACTTACAAGATAGATATGATTCAGTGGAGGAACCTGAATATTGATCCTTATGCATATTTACGGGAGATTGGATTTTGCCCAGACGGTTTTAAGATGACAGGTATAAAGGAACTGATTGATTCAATTTTGATAAATTTTCCTGATATTATGGTTGGCTATTTCAATCCTTCAAAAGAGAGGATCAGTCGTAGAGGCAGGGCAGGTTAGGACTCCAGCTTTTCTTTTACGGCTAGAGTCAATATATTTTAACAAGATTTTATTTAATCTTGTCAAATTCGCCTAAAAGAGGTAAGATATCAAATAAGGTTATTACCCCTTGCTTAAACACAATGAAAATCTCTTTGATATTTTCACTGTAAGCTACAGGGTTAATTCGGCCAGACAACTTATGTTCACTTGTGTTCCATAAGTTGCGGCCTCATTAAGGAGGAAATATGAAAAAGATTAATGAGTTGTTAAAGGACGCTTCTTTTATTGGACTAGAATTATGTTATTTGGTCTGGGGGGCATTTCTAGCTGTGTTTTTGCCAGTTCTTAATTATTTAGGCCCTAATGTTGTTGCGATTTTTGGGATAAAGATCCCTTTTTCTATTTACGTAGTAATAGTCGGTCTTCTATATTTATTTAGTGCAGTATTTCTAGTTAGACGCAGGCCTTTTGGTCTAAAATTAGCGATTGCTGCTAATGTCTTAGGAATTCCTCTCCTTGTGCCGATAGTACTGGGTTTGATAAGTTTTGTCTTGCTTAACCGACCGGAAATCAAAGAGCAATTCAAAAAATGAACCCGGACTTTACTAAGCTGCTAGTTGTTTTAGTGGCTTTTTTCTATTTAGCCTCAAGGCTAAAGTCGAATATAAGCACGATAAATTATCGCTTAATCTCTATAGGGTTTTTGTTTCTTTTGTTTGCTGCGGTCCTGGATTTTAGTGATGGATTTAAGCAGCTTGAGCACACTCCAATCTTAGGTGAAAAAGCGCATTTCCATGATTTTTTAGAGGATCAAATAGGTGACACCTTAGGGCTTGCCCTCTTTGCCTTAGGTGCATTTAGAGAATTAAAGCGTCGCCTTTGATTACTTAGCGATAAAAAATTTAGATTACCCAGATAGACAATAATTTCCAAGTTTTGCGCTTGGTTTTTTTATTATCTGGAGCATAATAATATTAGATGAGATTTATAAAATTCATAAAGAGATGGTACTTGGAGATAATACTTATTTCTCCCTTACTGATTTTTTTATTATGTTTTATGTTTTTACCTATCTGGCGTACTCTAATCTTAAGTTTTAAAGATACCCTTAGCAATCAATTTAGCCTTTCAAATTATAAAGATCTCATCCAGCAGGCAAGCTTTAGAAAGGCACTATACAATACCATATTTATTGCCGGAGTAAGCCTGGTCCTGGAGATTACACTTGGTTTAATTTTAGCACTGATATTATCCAGAAATACCAAGATAACAGCGGGCTTGCGTATGCTTTTTATCCTGCCGCTTGCTATCCCTACGGTTGTAGTTGCAGTTATGATGAGTTATATATTTTCAAGTTCAGGCTGGATTAATAGGATACTAATGGATTTATCTTTGATAAAGGCACCTATTTCTTGGATGTCGGGCGGCATAAATAGTTTGATTATGATTGTTTTAGCAGATTGTTGGAAGGTAACGCCGCTTGTAATGTTGATACTTTTAGCTGGCATCCAGTCCATAGATAAGGATTTATACAGACAGGCACGCGTTGACGGTGCAGGGAGTTTACATATCTTCAGACAGATAACCCTGCCATTGCTAGCTCCTTACATAACCTGTGCTGTAATTATTCGTGGTATTGATGCCTTTAGGATTTTTGCACTGCCATTTATTTTAATGGGGCAGAACTTGAAAGTCTTGGGTACCTATGCCTATTTGGAATATGCCGAATATAATAATGCCTATCTTTCTGCGGCAAGTTCTGTGTTGTTATTTATAATGATATTAGCAGCCTTAGTAATTTACATAAAGGCAGTGGGTAAGAAGGGGTTAAGCCTAGCTTAATTTAGAATCAAATAAAAAAATATTTTAAGAGATGAAGCAAGCAACCATATTCTTAGTAGTTATTATCTTTACGATCCTTTTGCTTTTTCCGCTCTATATAATGTTTAAGATATCAGTGAGTCAGCCAAGTGATATCTTTACTGAAAAACCATCCTATCTAATAAGGCATTTTACCTTAAGTCATTTTAAAGATATATTTGCCTCCCGAGGAACGTTTTTCTTGCCGCTAAGAAAGAGTCTTGTAGTTGCGCTCCTGTCTACGTTTTTTAGTTTATTAATTGCTATACCTTCAGCCTATGCTATCTCAAAATTCAATTATCGCTTGCGCTATATATTAATTTTACTTATATTTATGCTTAGGATGATGCCGGAGATAAGCATAGCCCTACCGATATCAATCGGCTTTATAAAAATTGGTCTTTTTGATACTTATTTCGGTCTGGCTATCGCACACCTTATAAAGATCTTACCAGTTGCTTGTTTTATCCTTGTCGGGATATTTTCTAGCATACCAATTGATCTTGAAAAGCAGGCACGCATTGATGGTTGCTCTAGATTAAGGGCATTCATCTGGATAGTTTTACCGCTTTCACTTAGCGGTATAGTTGTTGCCGGAATATTCTCATTTTTACTTTCTTGGGATGAATTCATATATGCGTCTTATTTGACCCTAGCACATCCGACCCTGCCGCTTAAGATGTATTATTATGTATCACACCCAGACATATTTTATTCAGCAACCTATGCAATGATTATTACTATTCCTGTTTTGATATTAACTTTTACTTTTCAGAAATATATAAAGGCAGAATATCTTTCCGGTGCAATAAAGGGGTAGATTATGACTAGTTTAGAATTAGTAGATATTTCAAAAGATTTCGGTAAACTAAAGGCGCTCGTCGGTATCAATCTAGAGATAAAGCAAGGCCAATTTTGCGTTGTGCTTGGTCCTTCTGGATGCGGCAAGTCAACACTTCTTAACGTCATCGCTGGCTTGGAAGAGGCAGATTCTGGCAAGATATACTTTGAAGGCAAGGACATAACAAAGCTTCCCGTACATAAGCGTGATATTGCTTTTGTGTTTCAGAATTATGCGCTTTATCCGCACCTTTCAGTTTATGAGAATATGGCATTTGGCCTGCGAATTAAGGGATTGATGGAGAAGGATATACGCGTAAGGATCAGAGCGACAAGTGAGTTATTGGGCATAAAGGATAAGCTCGAGAATTTTCCTGGAGAGCTTTCCGGGGCTCAGAAACAAAGGGTGGCAACGGGTCGGGCGATAGTGAGAGAGCCTAAGTTATTTCTTTTCGATGAACCGCTTTCTAATCTTGATGCGCGTCTGCGTGTTCAATCGCGGACAGAATTTATAAAACTTCATAAACAGTTTAAAAAGACGACAATTTATGTAACCCATGATCAGCAAGAGGCCCTTGCATTAGGGGAACTTATTGTTGTGCTAAAAGACGGTCAGATTCAACAGATAGGAGCACCTTCTCAAATCTACCATGATCCTGCTAATCTTTTCATTGCCGGATTCATGGGAATGCCGGCAATGAATATAATCCAGGCAAAGGTAACCAGATTTGAAGAAAAATTGGTTCTTAAAAATTTAGATTTTAAGCTCGTTATACCCTTAGAGTTTCAAGCGAAGCTAGAGCGACATAACGATAATATGGTATATCTTGGATTCCGGCCTACTGCAGTTAAGATTTCCGAAGGAGGTGAGCTTGTCGGTGAGATTATCTTTACGCAGACATTAGAAGAAGACCACTATGCTCATATATCTTTGTCTCAAGATGTAGAAATAACCATGAAGATAGATGAGGGTCTTGCCTTAAGCTCAACAAAGCTTGTCAGATTAAAGATTGATGCAAAAAAGATGTATTTCTTTGATGAGCACGGCAAGAGGATAGAATTATAACGTAGAAAAGGAGGCAGAAATGATTGTAAAGATTTTGGGATGGTTATTTATTATTTGGGGAATCGTGTTTTTTCTAAAACCAGAATGGCTTAAGAACAAATTGCTAAAGAAGACCACAAAGAAAGTAAAAAGATATTTGTTTGCGTTGGCAATAGTTATTGCATTTCTTTTTATTGTCGCCGGACTTGAAGCAAGCGGTTTGTGGGCTAAGGTATTTATGCTTTTTGCAATAGTTGCTATTATCAAGGCCTTTCTCCTCTTAAAAGGCAAGGCGACGGATAGGCTTTTAGAGTGGTTTTCTAAACAGCCTGTAAAGTTATATAAGAGCTTGGCAGTAATTTACATTATTATGGGCATAATATTTTTAAAGGTATAAAAGATAAAATCAAGTTAAGCTTTATAGGATAGGCTCTCTTTGCAAGGCTTGCTTTCAAGTGCAAAGAGAAGAGCAGCTGAAAGACGCAAATAAGCCTTTTCTTAAAAAAGATTAAAAAACTCTTGCAAATTGGTGAAAAATTGCTTTAATATAAGGTAAATATAAGATTCAAGGACTATATGCGATCCACGAGAGAGAGAATAAAGCGAGGGGATGAAAAAAGAGTATTGTTCCAGTCGTCAAGATATAAAATATGCCGGGACTCACCTGCTTATTGAGCTTTGGGATGGTCGGCATTTCTCATCTCTTGTTAAAATCAGAAAGATATTAAAAGATTCTGTTAAGGCCTGCCAAGCAACCCTTCTTAAAATATCACTCCATAAATTTTCTCCTTATAGTGGAATATCTGGAGTTGCAGTGATTTCCGAATCACATTTGAGTATTCACACCTGGCCGGAGTATAAGTATGCAGCCATGGATATATTTGTCTGTGGTAACGTCGATCCTTATAAGGCGCTCAAGACTATAAAGCAAGGTTTTAGACCCAAAAGAATACAGGTGGTAGAAGTAAAGAGAGGCATAATGTGAGCTGGTTTCACGAGACATTATATCCTGATGTGAGGTTGGGTTTCAATGGTAGACTCCTGCATCGGAAAAAAACTGCCTATCAGGATTTGAAGATATATAAGAATCATCGCTTTGGAAAGCTGATGCTCTTAGATAACGTAATCCAGACTACGGAAAATGATGAATTCATTTATCATGAGATGCTTACTCATCCGGTTCTTTTCGCACATCCAAATCCAAAGGATGTTTTGGTTATTGGCGCCGGAGACGGAGGTATATTACGGGAGGTCTTAAGGCATAAAGTTAGGCATGTTGATTTAGTGGAGATTGACACAGAAGTAATCCGCGCTTCAAAAAAATACCTGCCGTCTTTATCAAAAGGCGCCTTTTGCGATAAGCGGCTAAGTATAATCCTTGATGATGGGGCGAGGTTTGTGAGAGATAAAAGTAAAGAATTTGATATAGTGATCGTTGATTCCCCTGATCCAGTAGGGCCGGCAAAGGTACTCTTTGGCAAAAAATTTTACAAAGATATATTTTCAATATTGAAGAATAGAGGTATAATGATAAGACAGGCAGGTTCTAGCATGCTGCAGCAGGATGAGCTAAAACAGAATTATAAACTGCTTAAGAAAATTTTTCCTTCTGTAACTATAGGACTTGCTGCTATACCAACATACATTGGCGGCTTTTTTAGTTTTCTTATTGGGGCAAAAGGAATTAATTTTCAAGGTTTATCTTTTAGGAAAATAGAGTCTAGATACAAAAAGTTAAATTTAAAAACAAAATATTATAATCCACAGATTCATTTTGCTAGTTCTAAATTACCTAGTTACTTAAGGGGGATAGTAAATGGCAAAAAGTAAAAAGGTTTTTGGTTACGAATTGGTAATGGATTTATCCGGCTGCAATAAGGAAGTCCTTAGTTCCAGGAAAAAACTGCAGGAATACGTTGATAAATTATGCAAGCTGATAAAGATGAAAAAGTACGGAAAAACACTGCTTCCTTATTTTGGCGAAAACCAGGCGTTCACCAAAGGGTATTCCTTGGTGCAGTTGATCGAAACAAGCTCTATTACAGGTCATTTTTCTGAACTTTGGGACAAGGCATATATAAACATCTTTTCCTGTAAGGAATACAACCATGCACTCGCAAGAGAATTCACCTGTCAATTTTTCAAGGCAAAGAAGGTAAAGAATAGGTTTCTGATTCGTTAAGCCCCACCTTAATTAGCAACAATTCTTTCATCAAATTTCTTCTTAATGCAGATTTTTCTAAATTTCTCTAAAGGAATTAATAGAGATTTCTTTCTTCTTAAGAAAACAGGGTTTTAAGAGAAGCAAAAGAGGGAGGAGATTGTTTTAGAAAGCTCTCCAGATGCCTTGAGAGCTAAAGTCAGTGATGTGTCCTATGATATGTGGCTCGCTGTCATGGTATATATCAATATCTCTAACTGTGGTAGTAGAGGTGCTATTGCGTGGTCGCAGAGAGCCGTAGATAGTCCTTGTCGAGCCTGGATTTCCAATTCCGTCTCTACCAGGTGCTACTAAGCCCCAGACCTTAGAGCCTGCTCCTAGTACAATTTTAGTTTTAGGAAGAACGGCATCTGAGTCGGTCTGCATAGAGGCCTTTATACGCGCATTTATTCCAACAGTAATATCGCCAGCATTAGCATGCAGAAAGCAGCCCCTGCCATCAATATATTCTGAACTACCAGATCCCTGCAGGGTGCCGCCTATGACTACGTTATCCCCAACAATGATATGCCTTTTGGCAACAAGGGTAATTCTATCACCGATGTTGACTCCATTAGCAATGCTGATATCACCAGCGTCTGAGCCTTCTCTGGCTACGACAATAATAGCTGGCCCACCCGAAAGATTTCCGTTAATAGAGACAAGGGCACTATCAAAATAGTAGGCCTTTCCTGTTAGGTCGCCGCTAAGAACCGCACCCCCAACATTTTGATTTTCAGCCTTTGTTATGTGTGATACATAAGTCATTTTAGAAAGAAGATGTCCTCCTCCACCAGGAATAGGCACAGGCAGAGCTGCATAAGATATATTAGATATGTTCAGTGAGCCGCCATTTATAGTAATAGTAGCTGGCCCTTCAACAAAAAGGTTATCAATATAGCCGGTGCAATTAGTGAATGTGACGCTTTTATTTACATGGGCCTTAGTATATACATTTTGGATATGAGCTGATACAGAGCCAAAGTTTATATCCTGAAATATTGCACTTCCTATAATAGAGCTGGAATAGACACCCCCGCTTTTAATATCAGAGTCATAAATACCTGCGGTATCGAAAGCAGTACCAGTAATTCCATATATTAGGTAAGAGTCATCAGTGCCACTGCTTCTATTAGGTATTTCAATAGCCTGATTAATTCTTCTCTTTGCATCTGCCTGTGTTGCCTGTACAACCAAGTTAGTGGATTTTTGCGCTCTGCTAGCTGGCATATAAGGATCATAGGTTATTCTAAATGAGCCTGAGCCAAAATTCTTAGTTACAGTTTCTGGGAATGAATCTTCATCAGTAAATTCTATGCCCCAGCCTAGATAGTAATCATAGGCATAATGTCTGCCTGCCTCTGCCAGATAAAAGGCCTGGACAGAATTTAAATACTTAATGTAGATATCATCCTCAGAAGTGGTTATGGATAGGGATAGGAGCCCAAGAACTGAGAATGCCAGTATAATCCATATGCCCAGGATTAAGGCTATGGCTTTTTCTGAGTTTAAGCATATCTTTATTGGGCTTTTAATTTTCATGATTATAGCCTCATTGCATATTACGCAGTCTTACACTTGTGGTTAGCGTAATCTCACTGCCGCTTTCTCTGTTCATGCGCAACTGTATTCTAACTAATCGAACCTCGTTACAATTTATTCCTGCTCCACAAGAATTCCAGGTTACTCCTCCCCAATATGGCACATATTCAAAATACACCGGCAGACAAGGTGGACTGTCGCAGCAGGGAGGATTATCGCAACAAAGAGTGATCGTCTTAGTTGTTGTTGAAGAGCTAGCATCATCAAAGTAGCTCCTAGCAACGTTTTCTTGACTCGTCCCTGAGCTGGTAAACGTCACCCGGTCAGCAGGAGGTATTCCTGCAGGATGAAACGTAATAGAGGCAGAGTCAGAATCATCTATTACATCAGCCCTACTTATCTCCATGGCCATGGTATGAAGAACGCCTCTAGCCTCTCTTATTACATAATTACGGTCCAGGTTAAAAAGGGCTGACTCTATACCCATGCTCATTACAGGAGCAAAGATAACTGCTAAAATGCCCATGATCGCTATTGAGATACATAGTTCGATAAGAGAGAAGCCCTTTAGTGAATCTCTGTTTCGTTTAGAATATCTGGATTTGAATAAAATCATTATGTTTTTCATATACGTTTCCACCAGTGATTCAAGAGCTTAATCAGGAGTAACCAAGGTTGCCAGCTCCACTACCCTATTAGGAAAATCATTATGCCAGACTCGGGCATTTATACGCACGTAATTGCTATATTCTCCCAAAGGCAGTACTGCTGCAGCACTTCCTAAATCTGCTACATTAGGATAAATACATCGGATGCTGTATTGGAAGTTATAATCTGGTTCCTGAACGCATTCATTTCCAGTACATATACCTAAGAGAGAAGAAAAGTCTCCTGTTTGATCTAAATAAACAATGGCATCATTTTGCAGATCATAAAAATCCCTGAACGTCTGCGTCTCCATTATCTCCTGAGCCAGAAAAGTCGCCTTTGTAATAATCAGGTTCATTTCTTGAGACCTGAAGGCATTATTAAACATGAACAGAAGAGGCGACACGCTGATAGCCAAAACAGCCATCAATATAAGTAATTCAATCAGACTAACCGCTCTTATTTTAAGTTTCATTACTGCACCTGGATCCTTCCTGTTTCTGATATTGTTACATTTCGGGTGCTTAGATCAGCATCGTATTGCAAGGTTATTGTGGCATCTGCAGTTAATGGTGAGCGAATGCCGTAGCAATGCAGATTGCCAATAGGAGTGCTGCATGCCTGTCTCTGAGCGCAGATTGGAGGATTGCCTGTAGTAAAGATTATAGTATCGTTTCCTCCTCCATTGCAGTTAATAGAGTTTATGCTCACTCCATATTCTTCTAAATCAACAATGAAATCATCCTTTGTGTAAGGGTCCTGGATCGGATCATCAAAAAAATAATTATCACCTGACATTACAAAAAACCAAACATTCGGATACAAGGTATAAGTATTAGTAGTCGTGTCAAACTCTAGGACCCATTCTTTTGTAGTAAAGGCAGTTGAGCCATCTACTTGTCCTGCTGAAACCAGCGTACTGTCGCTTATAGCCAATTGCTGGGCATACTGCAGGTCAGCTGCTGTCTTTCTTGCTGCTGAGGCTAATCTTAGTGTGTTATATGAGCCAAAGCGCGAAGTCGCAGCCAAAGCAAGGATAACCATAATAACAATTGCCACTACTAATTCTATCAGGCTAAAGCCTTTTTTATTCTTAAACATGATCTTAATTAGGATAATAGAGCTAAGTTATTGATTTTACACAATATAGCCCCTTCTCTTTAAAGTATAACATGCTAACAATAACTAGTCAATTTTTAGGATAAGTATTTTAGGGGTATAGTGCAATTTATCCTTAGATTATTGGTCCGGGTGGAGTATAATAATGTCAAAGGAGCCTACATGATAACTATAAAAAAAGCTGATATAACAGCTGAAGATGTGGATGTGATTGTTAATGCCGCAAATACTAGATTAGCTGGTGGTGGCGGCGTAGACGGTGCGATTCATAAGGCCGCAGGTCTGTCAGTTTTAGAAGAATGCCGTAAGATTGGCGGGTGTAAAACTGGCGAAGCAGTGATGACCGCTGCTGGTAAGCTAAAGGCAAAGAGGATTATACATACCCCAGGACCAATATGGCAGGGAGGCGAAAAAAGAGAGTCAGAGCTTTTAAGGAATTGCTATAGAAATAGTTTTCTTCTGGCTAAGAAACACAACTTAAAGACAATCGCATTCTGCGCAATAAGTACAGGCGTATATGGCTATCCAATTGAAGCAGCAACAAAAATAGCCTTGACTCTGGGTAAAGAATTTGAAAAGGACTTTGATGAGATTAGATTTATCTGTTTTTCAAATAGTGATTTAGAAGTATATAAGAAGATTTGGAGGCAGCTTGTTTAAGTGAATATTTTATGGAAGAGATTACTTATTACCCTTATTGATAAGCAATAATATTTTAGCTTTAAGATTTTCCCCTTGACAACTTAGATGTATAAGGCTACAATCTGCATTGCTGCTGTTTTTCTATCCATTAGAAGACCTTTTGCAGTCTCATTAATCCGCCAGAGAATGTTTGCAGGCGGGTGAAGAAATCATCCTAATAATCCCGAACTTCGAGATTATCCACTCATTTTAAGGAGGTTTAATATGGAGTTTAACACACCCGAAGATATTATTAATGTTGGAAGAGCCCAAATAAATCGCTACGTTAAATTTTTGCCTACCTTGGTTGTAGGTGTAGCAATTTTGGCGCTTCTTGCCAGCTCTGTCTATTCTATTGGCCCTGAAGAGGTGGGGGTAGTGCAGAGATTCGGTAGGTATAAATCCACTTCGAATCCTGGCCTACATGTTAAGATGCCTTTTGGTATTGATAAGGTGACGCCGGTAAAGGTCAAGAGGGTTTTTAAGCAAGAGTTTGGCCTAAGGACCATAAGTCCGGGAATTAAGACTCGCTATTCACCTCAGAAGTTTCTTGATGAATCGCTTATGCTGACAGGTGATCTTAATATTCTGGATGTTCGCTGGATTGTGCAGTTTAAGGTTAATGACCCTGTAAAATTACTTTTTAACGTGCGTAATCCTGTAGAGACATTAAGGGATATATCTGAGGCTGTAATGCGTCGATTAGTGGGAGATTATAGAGTAGATTCGGTGCTTACTACAGATAGAGAAGAGGTAGGTCATGTTGCACAGTTAGAAATGCAGAAGAGGCTGGACACTTATGATACTGGAATTAAAGTCGTAACTGTCAAACTTCTAGATGTTAATCCACCTGATACAGTAAAGCCGGCATTTAATGAGGTTAATGAGGCAAAGCAGGAGAAAGAGCGCATGATTAACCAGGCCTGGGAGGCATACAATAAGGCAATCCCTAAAGCAAAAGGCGTGGCAGAAAAGACAATCCGTGAAGCCGAAGGCTATAAGCTGGATAAGGTTAATAGGGCCGAAGGTGAGGCCAATCGTTTCTTGGCCACCTGGGCCGAATATAAAAAGGCACCAGATGTTACAAAGAAAAGGTTATATCTTGAGACAATTTCAGAAGTGTTACCGAAGGCAAAAAATAAATATATAATAGATCCGAAGCAATCTTCTATTTTGCCGTTGTTGAATATCGGGGAGGCAAAGCAATGAAAAATTTTGTTAATATCGCAGGAGTTTTGTTGATTTTAATAATCGGTTTATTTGCTACAGGTTTGGTTTTTATTATTGATGAGACAAAGCAGGTAGTTATAACCCAGTTTGGAGAACCGGTAGGCGAACCTATAACTACGGCTGGACTACATTTTAAGAAACCCCTAATTCAACAGGCACATTATTTTGAAAAGAGGTTATTAGAATGGGATGGTGACCCTAATCAGATTCCTACGCGGGATAAAAAATATATCTGGGTGGATGCATATGCGCGCTGGAAGATAGTTAATGCCTTAGACTTTTTGCAGGCAGTTGGTAATGAGCTTGCTGCTCATGCTAGAGTGGATGACATTATCAATTCCGCAACGCGTGATGTTATCACCAGTCATCTCTTGGTAGAGGCTGTCAGAGATACAAATCGTATCCTGGATAGCGAAAAGCTAGAAGAGGATGTCTCTGTTCCAGAGGAGGCACTGGAGCGTATTAAACTTGGACGAGAAGAATTAGATAAGTTGATTTTGATGAAGGCGAGCAAATTAGCGCCTCAATATGGTATTGAGCTGGTTGATGTGCGCATAAAGCGAATAAATTACGTTGAAGATGTGCGCAAAAAGGTCTATGAACGTATGATTGCCGAAAGAAAACGCGCTGCAGAAGAATATCGTTCCGAAGGTCAAGGTAAAGCGGCAGAGATTGAAGGTCAAGTTGGAAAAGAATTAAAGCAGATTACCTCAGAGGCCTATAAAAAGGCCCAAGTCATTAAAGGAGAGGCTGATGCTGAGGCAATTAAGATTTACGCTGATGCCTACAATAAAGATGTTCAATTTTACTCATTTTTAAAGACGCTGGAGACCTATTCTGAAAGTATTGATGATAAAAGCACTATAATCCTGACAACTGACAGCGATTATTATAAGTATTTAAAAGAGATAGAGCCCAAATAATCTATGGGTTATGATGTAGCTTTTCAGAATGCCTGGGATAAAGTAAGTCAGCTTACTAGAGAAGAAAAAATCAATACGGCATTCCTGGCTGATAAGTACGAGATAGACACCAATAAGAGGAAGGTGTTTTCTTTATCCTGCAATGCAGTCTCTCCCGAGTATATAAGCATTTTAATCTTGCACTATCTTATTCAAAAATTAAAAGGCCTGCCTCAGATTAAGGAAAACTGGATTAGTTTTCAGCAACTTGCCGGAGGCAAAGGCTATTACGATGCATTCCGTAAGAGGACAATTGATCCGATTATCCGAAAGTATGGCAAATCCCCCAGTAGTCTGCTGGACTGTTTAGAAAGACTTCCTGGAAAAAAAATACAATACAGCGATTGTTCTATTGTGCTTGAGGCCTTCAGAAACGTTCCAGTCATGATTTCGCTCTGGGGTGAGGATGAGGAATTTCCCGCTGAAGCCAACATCCTTTTTGACAGTAGTATAGAGGATATTTTTTCTACGGAAGATGTAGCTGTCCTTTCAGGAATCATTGCCAAGCTAGTATGAGACAAAAAAGGCCCCATAGATTATGAGGCCTTTTTGTAGGTGATAAACCTGATAGCTTGCGCTATCTTGATACCTCCTGTTGTTTCCGAATAAAGTATGCCATAGCCAGAGTAATATTTCAAGATGCCAAGTATTTTTTTCTTGTGTATTTTTTTAAGTAAGGAGTATAATAGTCTCTATGAGTCCTATCCAATTTCTGGTAATCGAACATAAGTTGATTGAGCGTGCAGGTGTTCAAATGCTCAATAAATCTAAGGACTGGCGAGGAGATAAATCCTGCCTGCAAGACCTAAGTCAATTTATCGATTTTTTATGTTCTTATGCTGATCTTGGCCATCATGGTAAGGAAGAGAGAATCCTTTTCGCTGAATGTGAATTAAAGAATCTATCAGTTGATTTAAAGAATTTAATGGAAGAGTTAAAGCTTGAGCATGTAGGTTTTAGGAAGATGCAGGAGAAGATGTGTTACTTCTATCAACAATTTAAGCAAGGCGATTTTGCTGATTCTTACGAGTTGGATTCTTTAATCCAGGATTACCATTCTCTTTTAAAATTGCATGAAGGCAAAGAAGAGTCAGTATTTTTCCCTAAGTCAATTAAGTTATTTAGTGAGTCTGAACAGAAGATCATACTTGAAAGATTTAGCGATTTTGATCAGGCTATTTTACATGAAAAATATAGGCAGCTTGTTAGTGATTTATAGAAGTGAGGCTTATTAAAGGAGGTGAATATGCCAGAGAAAGAGATTGGAAAGATCAGCCATTATTTTAGTAAGATAGGTGTAGCAATAATTGAACTTACGGATTCTCTGAAAGTAGGTGATGCAATCCATATTAAGGGGCATTCAGAAGATTTCCAGCAGACAGTCGATTCTATGCAGGTAGAACATAAAGATGCAACTGAGGCAAATGCAGGGGATTCTGTTGGTATCAAGGTTACTAGCAAGGTTCACGAGAATGATGTTGTTTTTAAGGTAACTGAATAAAGCATGCCTTCCTGAAGTCTTAACTAGCAAGCCTCCTAAAGAGTTAAGATTTCCAGCCGGGACGCAAAGAGAGTAGCAAGGATAAAGAAGTAGTGCAATCCTTCACTATCTAGAGCTACTCTTTTATTTTTTAGACAGCTTATTTCCAAAGACAATTAGCGATGAAAATTATTTTCTCAAAAAAATGCTTTGAATTTGAGCAGGCAGGACATCCTGAATCTCCCCAGAGGCTAAAGCGCTGTTACGAGCTTCTTAAGAGCAAGGATTTCAAGTTTATTGAACCTAGTTCTTGTTCTGAGGAAGATATCCTTAGGGTGCACAGCGCTAAATTATTGCAGGAGGTAAAAAGCGGGGAATTCTACGACCCTGATACGCCAGCATTTTCTAATATCTTCGAATATGCAGCACTTTCAGCCGGGGCTGCTATTTTAGCTTCAGAGCTCAGTATCAAATTTGGCGTCTCAATTTCTCTTATGCGGCCGCCAGGACATCACGCAACACGTGATTGCCTGGGTGGATTTTGTTATTTTAATAATATTGCAATCGCTGTAGAGAAGATGCGCGGTGAGGGCAGGAGAATAGCCATAATTGATTTTGATTGTCACCACGGTAATGGAACAGAGGATATATTTAAGGGAGCAGAAGACATTATTTATCTTTCGCTGCACCAAAGCCCGCTCTATCCTGGCACAGGGTTGGAGAGCGATAAGAATTGTTATAATTTTCCTCTGGCAGCGGGAACCGAAGAGGCCGAGTATCTTAGCGTATTCAATAATGCTCTTAAGATTACAAGCGACTTTAATCCAGATTTAATAGCTGTCTCTGCTGGCTTTGATACCTACGCAAGAGATCCCTTAGGAGGGATTAAGCTAGATAAGACTAGCTATAGAATAATAGGTGAATTGATTGCTAAGTTAGGTAAGCCAAAATTTTGTGTCTTAGAAGGCGGCTATAGTAAGGATCTTTCAATCTGCTTATTCGAATTCCTATCCGGCATATCTAGGAGCCAATAATTTTTTTCTTATATCTTCAGCGCTATCTTCGTTAGTTAATTTCTCGACAATTTTTAATGCAAAGGAAATTGCCGTTGCCGGACCGCGACTCGTTATTAAATTACCATCTATAACCACATCTTTTTCTTCATATTTTGTACTAGTAGAGAATTTATCTTGCATTCCCGGATAACATGTTGCTGATTTTTTATCTAAAATCCCCAGTGGTGCAAGTAGAATCGCTGGACTAGCGCATATCGAAGCGATTATCTTATTTTCTTGATTCAGCCTTAGGATTAATTCTTTAACTTTATTGGACTTAGAAAGGTTATCAGCGCCTTTTGAGCCTCCAGGCAAGACTAAGGCATCCACATCTTCATTAAAGTCATCGAGTTTCATATCTGCTTGGACTTTTATATTCCTCGAGCCTGTCAGGGTGATATTATCTAGGCCGCAGACAGTTATGTGGATAAAGGCCCGGCGCAGTATATCAATCACTGAAATCGCCTCAATCTCCTCAAAACCATCCGCTAATATAATCAGCGCATTCTTGTTCATTTGAGCTCCTTTTTTATTAATCTGAATTTATTTAACAGATTAGATAATTCTTTTTTGGTTTTTATCTGACTACTTTGTTTTCGGATTGCACGGATATTCTTTTCACCCTTAAGATACCAGCCTATAAATTTGCGAAATTTAATTAAGGCTGTTTTTTCTCCATAGAAATCAATTAAAAAATCAAGGTGTTGGAAGATAACCTTGAATTTTTGGGCGAGTGAGGGCAGCTTAGGCACAACGCCGCTTTCTAGATACGTCTTTATTTCTTTAAACAACCAAGGGTGTCCCAGCGTTCCACGTGCTAAGAGGAGCCCGTCAGCAGCGGTTTCATCTAACATCTTTTTTGCAAGAGCTGCTGAGAATATATCACCACTTGCAACTACGGGAATAGAGACAGATTTCTTTACTCTTTTTATTGTTTCATAATCTACATTACCGCTATATTTCTGTTCTCTTGTCCTTCCGTGGATAAAGATGCAGTCTAGACCTGCATCTTGGACATAGCTTGCAATATCAACCGCATTAACGCAAGATTTACTCCAGCCGGTTCTTAGCTTCACTGAAAGCGCCAAATCTGTATTTTTTCTAATTAGCTTCAATAACCTGTATAGCTTTTTAGGTTCCCTTAGAAGCGCTGCGCCTTCGCCACGCCGTACTACTTTTCTGACAGGGCAGGCTGCATTAAAGTCAATAATACTTAATTTATATTTATGGAGGATCTCTAAGGCCCTTAAAATAAATTTTTCTTCAGTGCCTAATAATTGAATACCGACTGGCCAGTCACTACTTTCAAGTTTAAACAAGCTATCAATTTTTTGCCTCGCGCATGGTAGGGCCCTGACATTAAGCATCTCCATGAAGGCCAGATGCACGCCGAATTTCCTCATGATCTTTCTAAACGGGACATCGCTTATGCCTGACATTGGTGCCAAAATTAACGCAGGCTCTATTTTTAAATTTCTGATTCTTAACATAGGTATCATTCTATTAGAAAAATATAGAAAAGTCTATTTTTAAATTTCTTTGAAATAATCTGTGTAATTAAATTTTTCATTTGTGTTTTGACATTTTTTAAAACTAAGGTAAAATAAAATCTAATAGCTTTTGTTATAGATTCAAGGAGGATACATGTTTGATGATCGTTCGAGGAAATTTAAGAACGAATATGTTCGTTTAAAGCCTGTAGATATCTCACGTTATGAAGAATTTTCAGGCAAGCACTTTGTTGATGAGCTGAGATGGTTAGCAGAGCCTCTTTCTGGCAAGGTATGGGCTAATGTGAACTCAACATTTGTAGGAGGAGGAGTTGCTGAGATGCTGCAGGGAGTTATACCTTTGGCAAGAGGTCTAGGCATAGATTGTCGCTGGTTTGTTTTGGAAGGCAGTCCTGACTTTTTCGCAGTGACCAAAAAATTCCATAATTTAATTCAGGGAGTTGATCAGCCGATAACCTTAGAGGAAATCTTCCACGCATATTTAGATACCCTAAGTGAAAATACGAGAAAGGTAAAAATAGTTGGTCACATGGTTACTGTCCACGACCCGCAGCCAGCAGCGCTCATCATGTACGGCAATATTTATGGACATATTATCTGGCGCTGCCACATTGATACCTCTAATGCAAGCAGACGTATCTGGAGATTTCTCTTGCCTTATATTAATCAATACGAAGGAGCGATATTTAGCACAAAAGATTTTGCTAAAGGCAATCTTCAGATTCCTATTTATGAAATTACGCCCTCAATAGATCCACTGCGGGCTAAGAATAAATTATTTTCCAGGAAAGAAGCGCTGAATAATTTAAGTGACTTATTTAATAAGCATAATATCGATCCGCAGCGGCCGATAATTGCCGCCGTCTCTCGCTATGACATTCATAAAAATCAAAAGGGCATAATTCAGTCATTTAAACTGCTAAAGAAAAATATATCAGCGAAGTTAAAACCACTTCTTATAATTGTAGGTAATAGTGCTACAGATGACCCCGAGGGAATAGATATGTATAACCAGGTATCTCAGGAGGCCCAAGATGATAAGGATATTCATCTACTTCTAAACGTGGAAAATAATGATATTGTCATTGGTTCGCTTATGTCAATTGCAAATTGTTTTGTACATATTTCCACCAAGGAAGGCTTTGGGCTTGTTGTCACCGAGGCGCTTTGGCACGCTACGCCGGTTATCGGAAGCAGGGTCGGCGGCATACAGAAGCAGGTTGTACACGGAGCGAATGGTTTTCTTGTTAATCCTGATGACAGAAAATCTGTTGCGTGCGGGATGAAGACCTTAATAGAAGATGGTCAGATGCGCAAGAAAATGGGAAAAGAGGCTCATGAGTATGTAAAAAGAAATTTTCTTCTTCCTCAAATGCTGAAAAAACATTTAATATTAATGCGTTATTATTTGGAAATCGACAATAAGATCCCGCCTTTTAGGATCAATGATTTGACCTATCAGGAGATTAGGCAGGCGCTCTATGGCCGCACTGTATGGCCTTTCTCTAGTGATGATTTAAAAAGTAAGGTGAAAACAATCTGGGAGTCGAAGAGGAATAATAGTTAAGTCAATAAGGTGCACAAAAAGAGTCAAAGTCAGAAGGCAAACCTTAATATAGCCCAGGAACAACTTCTAAAGATAGTAAAGACATGGCATATTAAGCCAGGCAGAGTTTATCGAATTTTTAAATGTGGAAACTGCCGTAGGGTCTTAAGGCGCGCCTGGCATCATTGGCTCTATATCGCGCAATTTAAGACGCCTCTGCACCTGTGTAGGAACTGCCAGAAGAATTTAAAAATTTCCTACCCTAAAGTAAAAGTCAACTTAAAGATTAGAGATTTATCACCTCCTGCAAAATTAAAATCCGAATTTATACGTATTATTTCTAAATGGAATGTTAACTCTCGGGCCTGTTTCAAAAAATTTAGCTGTGACTATTGCAAGAGCCCTATTTATAAGGCTAACCACATTAATGTAAGGCTAAATGATAAAATTAGCGAAGTGCATATATGCCGGAAGTGTCAGAAGAAATCGTTATTTAATTTAACTTGAATCTAATTTTTTTTTATGTTATTGTATACTGGATTAAAGGGAAAACTTTGAAATTATGAAAGATATTATTTTCGGAATAGTTGGTGGACTAGGCCTTTTTATCTTTGGAATGAGATTCCTTTCCGAAGGACTGCAGAAGGTTGCTGGAACTAAGCTGAGAAGGTTACTGCGTTCTTTGACTGGCAATCCTTTTAAGGGCATTGCCACAGGAACTTTAGTTACAGGATTAATCCAGTCAAGTAGTGCGACTACTATCATTCTCGTTGGTTTGATTAATGCCGGAATTATTTCCTTAGCTCAATCTGCAAGTGTAGTTGTGGGAGCAAATATCGGTACCACTATTACTGCCCAGATTATTGCCTTTAAGATATCTCAATATGCATTACCTGCTATAGGACTGGGTTTATTTATGATGCTTTTTTCTCGCAGGATGAAAACGCAGTTTTGGGGTCAGGTAATACTTGCATTGGGTATCTTATTTTTAGGCCTGTCAATTATGTCCGGAGTAGCAAAGCCGCTTAAGGATATTTCCGCGGTGCATAATTTCTTTGCCCAATGTTCTCAAAAACCTCTTCTAGGAATTTTAGCCGGCACAATTTTTACGAGTTTGGTTCAATCAAGCTCTGCTTCTGTAGGTATGTTAATTGCCTTAAGCGGTGCAGGTCTGATTGATTTTCAGGCAGCCATCTATATACTATTAGGCAATAACATTGGCACAACGGTTACTGCCTGGCTTGCCAGTATTGGCGGGACACTTTCTGCTAAACGCATGGCCTGTTTTCATACTATATTTAATATTATCGGTGTGGTCTATTTTGGTTTTCTTACTTATTGGGGAATATTCCCTAAAGTCGTTGATTGGATTACGCCGGGAGTTATTAACACAGACACTATCGCAAGAAACATTGCCAATGCCCATACATTGTTCAATGTTGTGAATGCCTTGGTATTTATCCCTATTATCGGCATTACCTCTAAGTTTATCAAACATATTATTTCCGGAGAGGACGCCTATATTAGCGGAGAGATGAAATATCTTCAGGATAAATTGCTTGCAACTCCTCATCTTGCCATTGATGCTGCCAAAAAAGAAATTGCCTATATGGCGGGTATGGCAAAGAAGGTATTTGCCTTGGCAGTGACGAGTTTCTTTGAGGAAAATAAAAAAACAATCCAACATATAAAGACTACCGAAGATGCGATTGATAATATTCAACATGATATTACCTTCTATTTAGCCAAACTTTCAACCGATGCCCTTACGTTAAATATATCAGAACAACTACCGCCGCTTTTACATACGATTAATGATATCGAAAGAATCTCAGACCATGCTGTAAATGTAGGCGAGTTGATAGAAAGGATTGTTTCTGAAAAAGTAAAATTTTCCAACAATGCGATTGCTGAGATGCGTACTATCTACGGTAAGATTGAAGAGATGTTCGAAAATGTTATTCCTGCTATTTTGACTTCTGATGAGAATTGCGCCAAGCGCGTTTTAGTTTTAGAGGGTGAGGTAAATCGTATTCATGTTAAGTTTTTCGACGAACATACAAAAAGGTTGTGCGAGAAGAAATGCGAGCCTTTAAGCGCAATGATTTATGTTGATTTTATCAATAATCTGGAGAAGGTTGCAGATCACCTTACGAATATTGCTCAAGCTGCCTTGGGGCAGTTTTCTTATGATAAGGTTAAAAAGGCAGACTTCGCAGTCCTGGAAAAGAATTCTGCTTTTAAGACTTGAGTTTTAAGGCCTTTAAAAAATATAACTTTTAAATAGCTGATGGCAAAAAAG
The DNA here is from genome assembly GCA_018830005.1 of Candidatus Omnitrophota bacterium. Classification (NCBI taxonomy): domain Bacteria; kingdom Pseudomonadati; phylum Candidatus Omnitrophota; species Candidatus Omnitrophota bacterium. Next base: position 62,734 of record JAHJTE010000003.1, on the reverse strand, counting down.
TCATCAGCATTTTTCTTTATTTAGGCATGATTAAAAAACTATTTGCAAGAGACAACAATTATACCCAGGGGAGTATCCTTAAGAATATTATAGCCTTGTCTTTGCCGCTTATGGTGGGTGCCTTGTTGCATGGTATGCAAAGTCTTGTCGATATGTTTTGGGTAGGTCGTCTGGGGCCGGATTCAATCGCTGCTGTTGCAATAAGCAGCACAGTAATGATGTTTGTTTTTACTTTAGTAAGCGGTATTTCAATTGGAACGATTTCTCTAGTAGCAAAAAATGTCGGAGCCAAGAATAGAAGAGGCGCTGATATTATTGCGATTCAGTCATTGGCCTTAGGATTGATACTTGCGTTAATCGCAGCAATCATAGGTATGTTTTTCTCAAATAATTTGTTATTCATTCTGGGAGCTAGCAGTGAGGTAATTTTACAGGGTGAGAATTATCTAAAGATATTGATGCTAGGGAGCTTTACGTTGATACTGCTTTTTTTGGGGAATTCGGTTTTGCAGGGAGCAGGTGATGTGTTGCCGACCATGGTGTTTATGGGACTTGCCAACATATTTAATATTATTCTTGACCCTGTGTTTATCTTTGGTTGGTTTGGCCTACCCCGAATGGGAACAAGTGGTGCAGCGGTAGCAACTATTATTGGTCAAGGTATCTCAGCATTTTTAGCATTAAGACTTCTTAACAGCCGAAAGAGTCGAGTAAGCGTTGATTTTAAAAACTATAGATTTGACTTTGGAGTTATTAGGCAGGTAGTCAAGATTGGTCTGCCTGCAGGATTGCAAATGCTCTTTAGGTCTGTGTCGGGCATGGTTTTAATTGGTATTGTTGCTAGTTTTGGAACTGTTGCTGTTGCTGCCTTTGGTATTGTCATGCGAATTAATTTTAATATATTGATGCCTGCGTTTGCATTGGGTGTGGCTGCAGCAACTATGATGGGGCAGAATATGGGTGCAGGAAAGATCCTTCGCGCTAGAAAAAGCGCTTGGGTTGCAACCGGTTTCGATTTTATAATTATGGCGATTGTCGGCATCCTTTTATTTTATTTCTCAAAAGAGGTTATTTCGGTATTTACGAAGAATATTGAAGTTGTGCTATTGGGTTCTGAGTTTATCAAGACCTGCGCTCCCTTTTATGTTTTTATTGCTTTGGGTCTGGTATTAAATAGGGCCTTAGGAGGTGCAGGAGATACACTGGTCCCAATGTTGATTGCGCTTTTTAGCTTATGGTTGTATTTGATACCTGCAGCATTCTACCTTTCTAAGTACACTTCCTTAGGGTTATACGGAGTATGGTTGGCACTTGCTACTTCCTATGCTCTAAATGGCATCCTTATTTTGATCTGGTTTGAGATAGGCCGCTGGAAGAAGATAAAGTCAGTGTTGATCAGTGACCCAAAATAGGCCAGAAACTAGGCAGGGGGTTTTTCTAGAGAGCCATAAGCCTTTCTCGTCTAGTAAGAGACTTCACCTTGTTAGTTTAGTTAGATATTTGCAAAAGAGACGTTTTCTTGGTATAATTAGCAACAATGAATGGGAAATTTAGAACTTTAATTTTTATCTGTATTCTTTCGATTCCCCTGGTAAGTTGTGCAAACTTACAAGAGGCAGGAAAGAAATTCTGGGGTTCATCCACAGAGGCACTTGAGAGAAAAAGAGGCCAAGGGGAAGTAGCGGCCTTTCGATGTTCTTTTTCTGGCTGTTTTACTGAGTGCCTGGAAATCTTAGAAAGCATGGAGGCTGAAGTCTTTAAAAAAGATAGCCAGATAGGTCAGATTATAGCGATTAATTTTGAAGACGCAATTGACACTACGGAGGTAGGTTTATTTTTCAAAGCAGAAAAACCCAATCTTACCAGCGTAGAGATAATTTGTTTGAATAGCCACCTACAGGACGCAGCATCTTCTTATATCTTTTCGAAATTAAACGAAAAATTTAAAGTAGCAAAATAGGAAGACTGAATAGAAGGGACTTTGAATGGAGCTTGTTGGAGCAGTCCTGTAAAATGTTTCCCTGCAGAATTTGCACAATTATAGGGCGCATTTTATAGGGTAAACTCGCGAGGTTCCATTCATTTTTTTCTTTGCTTCCTAGCGGCAAGATAGGGATTTATTAATTATAGTAGAAAAAGGATAGACATGGGAAAGGGTAGCCAAATCAAGAGGGTGCTTATTTTAACCCTGTTTCTAAATTTTGCTGTGGCCTTGGCTAAATTTATTTTCGGCCAGAAAATAGGCAGTACAAGTATGGTTGCAGATAGTTTTCATTCCTTTTCAGATAGTGCCTCTAATATCATCGGATTACTGGGGGTTTGGATTGCTTATCTGCCTCTTGATAAAGATCATCCCTATGGCCATAAGAAATACGAGACACTTACTTCAATCGGCATAGCCTTATTGCTTTTTTTGGCTTGTTTTAATATTATTTCTTTAAGTCTAAAAAGGGTAATCAGTCCAATTACGCCCAACATTGATATTGTCAGCGTAAGTGTGATGCTGTTGACGTTGGCAATTAATCTAGGAGTTATGATTTATGAGCATAGAGAAGGAAAGCGTCTTGCTAGTGATATACTGATTTCGGATTCCATGCATACGAGAGCAGATATCTTTACGTCTTTGTCAGTTCTTTTTAGTTTTTTAGCTGTGAAGATGGGCATGGTAATGTTAGATCCCATTATTGCTTTAATGATCAGTATTTTTATCGGAAAGGTTGCAGTTGAGATAATTCTTGAGGCCTCAAAGGTGCTATGCGATACTACTGTTGTTGAGGCAAAAAGGATTGAACAGATTTGTCTTGAGGTGCCGGGCGTAATAAAATGTCACAAGATTAGAACACGCGGCAGGGCTGATGATGTCCATATGGATTTACATGTTCTAATCAATAAGCGCACAAGATTTGCTGATGCCCATGATTTGAGTTCATTTATTGAACAAAAAATCAAGAAGGAGATTGCAGGAGTAAGCGATGTCGTAATCCACATGGAGCCATGTGATGAAAACTGTGAATAAAATCAAAATCAGGAGGCTTGGATGAGAAAAGGCGGGTTGTCTCATATAAATTATAAAGAGACTAGAGGATTAAAGGTGAGTTCTGGTGAAGAAGTCAGAAAGGGTGCGATTCTTACTCGCGAGGGCGGAAAGTGGAAACCGGGTATTCATGTTGGTGGTAGAGGTACCCTTTATGCATTAGAAACAGGGAAGGTGTATTTTACGAAACGGAGGGCTACCTACAAGACGAGGCGAACAGCAACAGTAATAAATATAGGCAAGATTAAGGAGAAAAAGATTCATAAGTAGTCAAGATCACTAATTGCTAGGAAATAATGTCTAAAAAATTCTGGTCAGGCTTAATTACAGTATTTATTATATTTATAATTTTGCAGATTATATTTAATATAAGAAAGCAAACACTTATAGGTGCGCAGTCTGATGTGCCTGAGATTATTGTGGATATGTCAACGATTAATGCCTCTATTCTAGCCGAGGAGTTGCAGGAGGAAGAAGAGAAAGATGCCCCTGAACAAATACAGCAGGAAGTTGAGTCAAATCTCCCTGGCAATGTGGAAGAGATACAGAAGGCCCTAAAGTCCGCTGGTTTTGATGTTGATAAAATTGATGGCAAGTTAGGCCCAAAGACAAAAGCGGCTATCAGGGCCTTTCAGAAGACGCATGATCTTTTGGTTGATGGCAAGGTTGGCCGTAATACATGGAAGCTCCTACGTAAATACTTAACTTATTGATTTAACGCAAGTAAGGTGTTATAATAACTGAAAAATAAGGCCAAATGAACTTGCTGTATTCTTGCCTAAGGCAAGAGGCAAGGCTATTGGAGGGGGTAAATTGAAACCAAGGATTGTGATATTTATTTTGATATTCTCCTGCTTAGGAGTTTTAACATCCTGTGCTTCTTTTACTTCTGTTGATGCTCTTTATAATGACGCTCGGCATTTTGCCAAGGAGGGAAGGCAGGATTTTGCTTTTTTGAGTTTGACTGAACTCTTAAGAGAAGATTCTGAGTACAGGTATGCTGCCGAGGCTAAATTCGCTATAGCCGAATATTATTTTTTGAAGTCAGAGTTTTCAATGGCCATTCCTGAATTGGTTGATCTTCTAAATTCTTATCCAGAAAGTAAATTGAGCCTTTTTACTAAGAGCATCCTCTATAAGATTATCTCTGATGTCAAATGGGAGAAGAGCGATAAGACGCAAGCGTTGATAAAAGAAATCAGGAATGAATTTTTTGCAAGTCCAGTCTTTTTTGTCTTCTCGGAATTTAAAGAGAAAAGCATAACCTCACTACTTGGCAACACTTATCTATTAAAAGAATATGTAGATAAAATAGACATATTCCAGAATGATAAACTTTTCCTTAGCGTTTCGCCCTAAACGCATATTAAGCATAATATTTTTCCTCCTTTGCTTCGTTATTATAATTCAGCTCTACCTGTCTTTATTTCTCTTCCGCTATACTAGCAAGATAAATAATAATATCGATGAGTCTCTGGGTAAGATTTATCTTTCTGCAGTTACTTTTGATGTTGTAAGCGGCATAACCCTTCATAACCTGGCAGTAATAGATAATTCCACTCCGCCAAAACTGCTCTTTAAGGCCAAGAGGCTCAGCTTTGGTTTTGACGCCTTTGATGTTTTCCTTAAGAAGCTCAACGTTAATAGATTAAGATGTAAAGACGCGGCTGTCTATGTAGACAAGGATTTCAAGAGCCTGGATAGATTAGCAGCAATCGCCAAGGCAGCTTACGAAGAATTTTTAAAAAATCAGATTATCCCTTTAGAGGTTGATTTTAAAAATCCTAACGTTATTGTTAAGGCATTAAAGTTTATTTTTATTGATAGTTCGCAAGACCAAGGTGGGGTATGGCTTGCTAAACTTGGGGGGCGTATTCTTATCCGTAAGGAGGAAATATTCTCTCAAGGTTCGCTTACTATAGAGTGTAAGTTTTTACCAGATTCTTCGTTTGCGCGGTTTTTTAGAAGGGAGCTATTAGTTCAGAATTTAGGTTATGAGTTTTTGGCGAATTTGAAAGATAACGAATTTCTTGTTGAGAGATTCGATCTGTCCCTAGGCTATGATCATATTACGGGTAATGCCCTGGTTAAAAATTTTAAAAGCAAGACACCCTTGATTAATGTCATTATCAATTCCAGCAATCTTTCTATTGAGAACATACAATCTCTAGTTAAGGATTTTGGCACACATGGTACCTTTAATTTAGCTGCTAATGTCAGAGGCCCTGTTGATGATTTGAAATTTGTCCTAGCCTTAAATTTCTTGGGTGCGAGTTCTCATTATGCGCCCTTGCCATTAGTTAAAAATATTGTAGGAAAGGTCTATTTGACAGATAGGGGGCTAAAAGTAGATAATCTGTTCTTCATTGTCAATGATATACCGCTTAGATTAAATAGTGAAATTCGCCAAAAGAAAGATATAATAAAGTTAACCGCAGATATCATCATAAAAGACCCTGATAAGGCCATTGCCTTCTTGCCGCGTTCAATAGAGGCAAAGGCTCTTTTCAAGAAGAAGGGTCCTTGTATTCTAGGCAACGCAGAGGTTACTTTTGAGTCAGCAGATAACAATTTAAATTCTTTGAAGATTGAGGATTTTAAGTTTTCGCAGGAGGAAGATAAAGGTTTATTGTCGATCAATGGAATAATCTTTTCAGTCCTGGCTAAGAAGGCAGAGGGGGAGAAGGATAAGCAATTGAATTTTTCTAATCTGTCTGCTAATCTGGATTTTAACGAAAAAGGCCTTGAGATTAAAAACATTCTTCTTTCTGGTTTTAACGGTAAGGTTTCCGGCGATCTTAATATTGAATCCTCTCCAGTCTATAAGCATACATTACGATTGCATGCAGAAGGAATCAATGCTGCCGAGATTCAGACCAGCCTTAATTTGCCCTACAATCTTTTAGGTGAAGTCTCTGCAAAGTTATTTGTCCGTTCGCAAGGCAATCAATTCTGCGAAGGTGTATTATTAATACAAGACGGCCAGCTTAAAGAAACAGCTATTTTATTAGGTTTATCAGAATACATGAAGATTAAATCTTTAAAGGTTATTGATTTTGATAGAATGCAGTTAAATTTTTCATTTCTAGAACAAGGAATTTACAGATATGGACTCAAGAGCTGGGGAAAAGACGCAATTTTAAAAACAAATATGCATATTAATAATGATAATCAGGTCTCTGGTTACTTTAGCGCGCAATTTAGTCAGGAGGTCTTGGCAGAATCGGCTCAATTTAAGAAATTACTTAAGGTAATTGGAGATGTTTCACCATTTGTAGAGTTTCCTTTTACCTTAAGAGGCACGATACATACTCCCAGACTGAGTTGGGTCAGAAATGATTTTAAGCGCTCACTTGAGCGCAGGATTCCCGGATGGTATAGAAGAGGTATGCAGAGAGATATTGATAGCGTCATTGATGAAATGTTTACGGTACCCAAGGCTGCGGATTAATTAAAAGGCGGTTAAAGGAAGGATCCTATGAAGGAAAAGAAGTCTTTAATACAGAGTTTGGTCCAGACAGGACTGATTACTCAAGAACAGGTTAAACAGGCTGAAAAAGAAGCAAAAAGAGCTGGTATTTCCCTGCGCAAAGCAATTCTTAAGCTGGAATTTATAGATGAAGATTCTTTTGTCTCTTTTTTAAGTTCGCATTTAGGGATTCCCAGTATTGATTTAAGCAGTTATTTGATTGACCCTGCGATATTACAATTTGTGCCCAGAGAGGTTGCGCAGCAATATGAACTTATGCCGGTTTTTAAAATCGCCAACACTCTAACCTGCGCTATGGCCGAGCCACTAAATATTGTTGCCCAGGATAAGATTCGCATGATGTCTGGACTTACTATTGAGGCTGTAGTCGCTAAGGAATCCGATATCCGCAAGGCGATTGAGTCTTACTATGGAGCCAAGACAAGCATTGATCAGATTGTAGAAGAATTAGAGCAAGTAGAAAATGATTTAAAGGCAGGTAAAGAAGTCTCAGTCAAACGTCTCCAGAATCTGGCGCAGGAACCGCCCCTTATTAGACTAGTAAATCTTCTTGTAATGAAGGCAATTAAAGAAGAGGCAAGCGATATCCACATTGAGCCAGAAGAAGATACGATAAGAGTGCGTTATCGCATTGATGGCATGTTGCATGAAGTAGAGTCTCCGCCAAAGCACTTGCAGCAGGCAGTGATTTCTCGCATAAAGATACTTGCCAATCTTGATATTTCAGAGCGCAGAATTCCTCAGGATGGCCGCTTTCAGGTAAAACTTGAAAATAGGCGCATTGATATTAGGGTCTCGACTGTTCCTACTGTTTTCGGGGAGAATATCGTTTTAAGATTACTTGATACTACACAGCTAAATTTTAGTTTGACAGATTTAGGTTTTGAAAATGAGGAACTGGAAAAATATTCCCAATTAATCACAAGGCCCCACGGCATTATTCTGGTTACAGGACCAACAGGTAGTGGAAAGACAACTACGCTCTATGCCTCTTTAAGTAAGATAAACTCTGCGGATAAGAATATTATTACTATTGAGGATCCTGTAGAATACCATCTTGAAGGAGTACGTCAAATTCAGGTCAATCCAAAGGTAAATCTTACGTTTGCAAATGGATTGCGTTCGATTTTACGCCAGGATCCGGATATAATAATGGTAGGAGAGATTCGCGATAAAGAGACAGCCGAGATTGCCATACATTCTGCCTTAACAGGGCATCTGGTGTTATCGACCTTGCATACAAACGACGCGCCAGGAGCAATAACGCGCCTTATTGATATGGGCATAGAACCTTTTCTGATCGCCTCATCAGTTATTGGTATAATTGCGCAGAGGTTGGTAAGGCGGCTTTGTCCGGACTGCAAAGCCAGCTATAATGTTTCTGATAAGGTCCTGGCAAGTCTTAATATTCCAAAGAAAAAAGAGTTATCTACAAAGAATTTTTATCAGGCAAAGGGCTGCAAGAAGTGTTTTGATACTGGTTTTCACGGCAGGGCAGCGATTTTTGAACTGCTTATTATGCACGAGGCGATTAAAGACCTCGCTATAAATAAGGTATCTACCAGTGCTATCCGTCTAACTGCTGCAAGATTAGGCATGCGTAGTTTAAGAGAAGCAGGTTTAAACAAAATCACCTCTGGTATTACCACTATTGAAGAAATAATGAGGGTTACGGAAGAATAATATAAATACCGCCAAAGGAGATTTATGTCAGGAGTTTTTGTTTATAAAGCTAGAGACAAAAAAGGCAATTTAATAAAGGGTAATTTCCAGGCCGAGTCGCAGAATGAGGCGATTGATAAACTGCATAAGATGGATTATTTAGTCATTGATTTAAGGGCTAAGGGCGTAGCTGGAATCAATATCAATGATTGGTTCAACAGGTTTTCCTCTATCAGCCAAACAGAGAAACTTATATTTTATATTCAATTTGCGAATCTTATTCATTCTGGACTTCCAATTTTAGGCACACTCACTACCTTGGCCGGACAGATTACAAATAAGCGTTTTAAAGCTGTATTAGAAAATATTGCTCGGCAAATCGAATCTGGCTCGAGCCTATCCAAGGCCCTAGATAATCAAGGTCGAGTTTTTCCCAAGCTTCTAGTGCATATGGTTAAGGCAGGGGAGACAAGCGGAAAGTTGTCTGACGTCTTAGCCAGGTTTTCTCAATTTGCTGAGTCAGATTTCGAGCTGCGTTCCAAGGTTAAATCAGCCTTGTTTTATCCTGCGCTCTTAACTGTTGCCAGCGCAGCGTTAATAATATTCATCACCAGCTTTGTGGTTCCAAATTTTATTACAATCTTTCAAAAGGCAAATATTAACTTGCCTCTATCTACTAGAATCTTGAATAACGTAGGCATTTCTATACGAAGTCACTGGTTATTGTTTTTAATTGCTATTTTTATTTTAATCTTTGTGTTAAAATGGATTATTAATACTAAAAAAGGCAGAATTTATTTTGATGGATTAAAATTAAAACTGCCGCTTTTAGGATCTATTTTTCGACGTTTAAGTATTTCTCGTTTTAGCCGTACACTGGCAACCATGGAAGCAAGTGGTGTACCGATATTAAAGTCTTTGGAGGTTTCAAAGGAGGTGATGGGTAATGTAGTGATCTCAAGGACAATTGAGGCAAGCATGCGATTAGTAGAAGAAGGCGCTATGCTTTCTGAGTCCTTGAAGATGAGCGGTCATTTTCCTGCTGATGTCTTGCAGATGATTTCAGCGGGCGAACAAAGCGGAAACATAGCTGAAATGTGTTTTAAGCTGTCTGATTATTACGAGCGTCTTATCGATTATCATCTGAGACGGTTGATTAGTTTTATTGAGCCTTTGTTTTTGTTGATAATCGGCGGTATAGTTGCTTTTATTATGGCCTCGATGTTAATGCCTGTATTTGATATGGTGAAGGTAATAAGGGCCCTAAAACATTAAATTCGTCGATTAAGGTCATCTGTTCGATCAGATGACAATCGGCGCTAAATCTTATGGAGGTGGCTTTATGAGAAGGTTAGCAGGTTTTACGTTGATTGAGTTGTTAATTGTCATTGCGGTTATTGCAATTCTCGTAGGGATTACTGTTCCCAGATTCCTGGGTATGCGGGATGAGGCAAATACTGCTGTGGCAGCAGGAGAAACTGCTGCTTTAAAGGCTGCGGTTGAGGCATATAGGATACACCATGGCGTGTTTCCTGATGATGCCAACGCAGATGACTGGCAGGATGAATTAGTAGCAACAAGCCCACAGCTTATCGAAAGTGAACTTATTGACCCTTTTAGTAATACTGGTGTTGAATATAAATTTGACACTGATGGAGGAGGAGAATTCTATGTAATATGGTCTGATGGTCCGGATGGTACTTCAACCATTACTGGCATAAGCTCAGCAACTGGTGTAATCGCAGGTACTATTGGCGATGATGTCTATGCAACAAACGGTACTAAGCCTTAATCTTTGAGATATTCAAGAAGTGAAAGAAAAAGGCTTTAGTCTCCTGGAATTGCTCTTGGCAACAGTGTTGCTTTCTATAGGTCTTGTGGGTTTAGTAAATTCTTTTTCCATCGGTCTTTCAGAAAGCACTCAGGTAAAGGAGTTTGCGCAAGCAAAGAATTTGCTTGAGGAGAAATTAGAAGATATAAGAAATCTCACCTTTGCCAACGTAGCTAATGAGACTAGAGCCCAGGTCCCTGACTTTTCTGATTACGAACGAGAAGTGCAGGTTTCGGCAATACAGTCAGGATTGAAAGAAGTCCAAATAGATGTTTTCTGGCAGGCTAAGGGCGGTGAGGTTAGCATTAGTTTAGCAAGTTACGTTTCGGATATTTAATAGCAAAGTCGCAAAATGTCTATTTCCAATCGCGGTTTAACCTTAATTGAGGTGCTTGTAAGTGTTGGGCTGATTAGCGTCTTGATTTCAGCCGTAACTCTGATAAGCATGTCGCTTTTTCGCTCCTGGCCAGTTGAATCTGGCCATACTGAGGCTAGGCTTACAGCTTCAAATGTAGTTGAAAGCATGCTTAAGGAGTTAAGAGCTGGCCTTGAGATTAGTGATGCGGGTGATAATCAAATTACTTTTTGGAAAGATTTAAATGACAATGGCCTGAAAGAGACAGCTCTAGAAGATATAGCTTTTTCTTGGTCAGGCCTAGCAGGAGATGGGCTTTATCGCAGTCAAGGTCCTGGTTTAAATCAAGAAATTTTAGAAAATGTAGATATTTTTTCAATCACTTATTTTGATCAGAATAGTCAACCTCTTAGCCAGCCCATAACTCTATCTTTGATCCGAGCGCTTAAGGTTGATATCCAAAGCCAGATTGATGATGAGGTTATTAAATTACGGTTTAATGTTAAGTTGAGGAATTTATAGATCAAGAAAAATTAAGTGAATTTTACCATTTGCCTGTCTGTTCTCAAGAGCAGGGATTTTGGAATTTAGATAATGTATTTTCCTTCCGCTAACCGAAGCGGTTTTATACTAATTACAATCCTTTTGTTCTTTGTTTTATTGACTGTTATTGTTGCGGTGTATTTGTTTATTGCTACTACTGAAATGCGCCAGGCAGCTAACAATCTTGATTATGCTAAGGCACTTGCCTTGGCTGAGGCAGGAATAGAGCAGGGCATAAGAGAGATTCGAGATGATGTCTTAACTACTACTCAGACTGGCACTGCGGATTTAAGAGGAGTCAGAACAGAAGGTTCTGCAGGGGCAGATGAGGCAGAAAGAAATCGCGTGCGCTACTATGCAGAGACAGTTGATGGATATCTTACTATGGATGCGCAAAATCCGGGCACTGATGTAATAGTCTATGATTTTGATAGAAATTATTTGGGCACGCGCATAAAAAATGTGGAGATTGGAGTAAGATTTAGAAAGAGTTCTAGTGGAGGAAAAAATCCAAGGTTAGATATATCATATACAACAACAGGTGTATTTCCAGAACCAGGAAATAGAACTGGTAGATTTCAGGTTAGTTCAACCTCTTATAGCTTTGGATATGTAGATATAACTCGCGACAGGAGCTGGGATTGGTCGATTATAAACAGTCCAAATTTTAGAATAAGGGCCTTGGCGCGTGGTTCTAGCAATAGGGATGTAGAGCTGGATTACCTCTTTTTAAGAGTGGAATATGAGATAGATACCAATACTGAAGATTGGTATTCGGGATTCAATAATATTACTTTAAGTGAGGGTGAAATAGAATCCGTAGATATAATTGACGAATCAAGCAAGGTGAATATAAATTATGCTTCGCGTTATGGTAATATCGCTTTTTTGCAATGGCTGTTCAGAAAGGCCGGGATAGGTTCAACACGAGCAGCGAATATTGCCACAGCAGTTGTAGCTTACCGAAACGGCCCAGATCTACGGCCTGGTGTAGCTGGTGTTAATGACGATGCAGATGGATTTACTGACGAGACAGATGAGTTGGGTTGGCTGGGTTCAGATGATAAACCTTTTGGCTCAATCGAAGAAATAAAAAATATATCTCTAGATCCTGCTTTGAGCCAGGCAGAATTTGAGCAAATTAAAGATTATATTACGGTCTATTCCTATGTAAATGGTTACGCTGTACGTCGTCCTGATCTGGGAAGCAATAGATTCGAAAGAGACGCTGCTAGGGCGCCGGTTAATATCAATACCGCTTCAAGTCTAGTCTTAGAGGCAATATTTGATACGTTTCTCGGGACAACCTTATCCAGAACCTTGGCTACTGAAATTATCAATAAAAGAAATATCGCTCCATTCACCTGTTTTTACAATTCCGATTCTTCAGTAACTACTGATTTTTATGATTTTATTATGGGACTTTCCTTAACTGATGATCAAAAGAATAGGATATTAAATTATGCTGATAGCTCTTGGTTAGCACCCAGAGCAGATATGCCAGATACCTATGTAAATTGTAACTCAACGGAATTTTCCTACTATACAAATAGTTTCCTGATAGATGCTGTAGGTAAAAAAGGCAATGTTTCCCGACGCGTGAAGATGGTGATTAAAGACGACGGCAATAAGTATTTAGATACATTTTTAGAAGATTCTAACTTGCAGAAATACTGGCGAGAAATCCCTTAAGGGTCAGAAGAATTATATGAAGATTGATGTTGCAAAATTAGTTAGTAAAATCAAGGCGACTTCTATAAGCTTGCTGGGTGAGGTTCTTCCTGTAGGCCTTGAGGTAGAGCTGATTGTGGCTGTAGATATTGGATGCCAAGATATAAAGGTTGTTCAGTTTAAGAGGCAGCGCAGAGGAGGCGATTGGTATCTTTCAAGCTCTGAGATGATAGCTATTTCTTCTACAAGAGGTAACGATAAGACAGATAAGGAAAAGAATAAGGAGATAATAAAGGCCCTAAAAAAGGTCTTTGCGGATAAGGATCTTAAAAGGACAAAAGTGATTTGCGTGGTGGGCGATATTAAGGGTATTGAAAAAAGAATCCTTACTCCTTTAATTAGCGATAATGAGCTTAAACAGGCAATACATTGGAAGATGAAGGATTTTATTAATTTTTCATTAGAAGAAGCCTGTATTGATTTTAAGATTATTGGTAAGGTAGATGTAGAAGGTGAGACTAAAGATGAAATTTTCACTGTTGCTTTTTCAAAAGATACGATTAATCATTACCTGTACCTTTTTAAAGAGGTCAAGGTAACTCCGTCATCATTTGTGAGTCTCTCAACTTGTATTGAGTATAATTTATTGAAGCCTGATACAGCAGGCGATGAGACAGTGGCCTTTGTTGATCTAGGAACGTCTCATACGCAACTGATTATAAATAGAGGCAGTAAGTTTGTTTTTTCTCGTCAGCTGCCAGTTACAGGAAGCAGTATTACAAAGGCAATGACTACAGTTTTGGAAACACAAAAGGGGAGGGTTACCTTAAGTTTCGCCGAGGCAGAGCAGATTAAGAAAGAGTGCGGAATACCCAAAGCAGGGAGTGAGTCAATTGCAGGTAAAAATATAACCTGCAGTCAGGTGCTATCGTTAATCCGTCCAGAAATAGAAAAATTAGCTAGCGAGATTACGCATTCCTTTGATTATTACTATGAGGAGTTTCAGGCATCTTCTGTAAGCCGCCTCGTCCTAATTGGCAGAGGGGCGAATCTTAAAGGCGTGGATGCCTTCCTGGCACAGAGTTTGGGCATTCTGGTTGAGCTAGGCGATCCTTTTAGCCAAGTTCCTAGTTCAGACTACAGAAGCCAAGAGGAGCTAAATAAAGCAGTAACTTTCTTTGCCTGTATTGGTGCTGCCAAAAGCATGATAAATCAGTTTAAAACCGGCACCCCAGAGATCAATCTGCTGCCAGAAGAGATAAAAGAGCAGAATAAGCTATTTATAAAAAGATTAACCTCTGAGTTGATTATTACGTTATTTGTTATAATGGCTCTGGTAATATTTCTCGGAATGAAGTTTGCCCATAGCGGCATGATTAGGCGTCTGGGTGCGATTGAGGCTCAAATCTACAGCCAGCGCTATAGACAGAAAGAGGCCTCGCTTAAAGGAATAGTGGGCCAGATCTATGCGCGAGAGCCGCGCTGGATGGAAGTCTTTCGTGAAATAAGCAATGTCATTCCAAAGAATATTTATCTTGAGCGCCTTTCTTATGATAAGGAAGAATTGCTCTTTGAAGGGGTGATTATCTCTAAGATTGAAAGCACGGAAGATGTGCTTTCTGATTTTATGCTTTCTCTAGAGAAAGGAATTTTTAAAAATGTTAGTCTCATCCAGAGCAAAAGAGTAAAGGATGAGAAATTTCCAAGAGTAGAATTTAAATTAAAATGTCAGGTGGAGTAATTCTTTCCAATGCCTAAGTTTAGCCTAAAGAAGATATTTATAAATAACAGATTTATCATTATTACTGGAATCCTCTTTATTATTTTAATATTTTCCCTTATTTTTATCTATATTCCTTTAGCTAAGAGTCTAGGTGAATTGAATGCACGATATAACCAGCAGTATGGAGAACTCCTAAAGGTAAAAGAGCAAATTGCTCTCAGCGATAAGATAAAGGCAAGGATTATTTCTTATTCTGAGGATGAACTAGGGGCCCTAGATGAATTGACGAAAGTAGCAAGTACATTAGGTATTAATTTAGATTCTGTAAAACCAGAGAAGATAATAAGCCTGGGAGAGGATTATCAGATTTTACCTATAGCTATCGAATCAGTTTGCGATTTTAAGGCCTTGGGTAGCTTCTTGGGAGCTTTAGAAGGCCTGGAGAAGAGTGTTGTTGTGCTTAAACAATTGGAGATTACCAGAGCTGAAGAGTCACTGCCTAATTTAAAGGCGTCTTTGGAATTGGGTATATATTTAAGATCTGATTAACATGGGTAAAAATATCCGGAATATAATCTTAGGAATTTTAATTATAATAATGATTTTTGTCTGGGTTTCTTTATTTAAGAATGTTAGGCGAGTGAAGACCTATCCTGGTGAAGCAGCATCAGTTTCCAGAGAAGAAGATATTGCAAGCAGGTTCGTTTTCTGGGGTAAGAAAGAGATCAAAAAGAGAAATGATAGCGAGTTTAAAGACTGGGGTAGAAATCCTTTTGTTTTGGCTGAGGGGATAACCGCTGTGACTGGGTTAAATCTCATAGGTATCCTTTGGGACGCTGATTCTCCTCAGGCTATTATCAACGAAGAAATAGTGAGAGTTGGAGATAGAGTCGAAGGCAATGAAGTAGTGGATATTCTTAAAGATCGTGTTATACTACATGATGGCGAAAAGGAATTTGAATTGAGACTATAATTTTAATCGCGGGGGTTATAAGATGACGCAAGGTAAGAAGATTTTAGAAGCGATACTTCTGGATGAGGAGTTGATTTCCAAGGAGCGCTTAAAGCTTGCCAAAGAAGAAGCAAAAAAGAATGCCCTTTCTCTGGAGAAGGTTCTGATTAAGCAGGGCGTGGTTAATAATGAAAAGATAGCAGCAATAATTGCCAAAGAAATTGGCGTGCCCTTTATTGACTTGGCTGATTATACAATTGATAAAGAAGTCTTAAAGCTAATTCCTAAAGAAGTAGCTAGTAAGTATACGCTTATTCCATTGTTTAAAGTCGGCAATAGCCTGACTGTGGCTATGGCTGATCCTTCTGATATTATCGCTATTGATGAAGTACGTTTAAAGAGCGAGTGTGACATAGATCCGGTTTTGAGTATTGGTCAGTTAATTGGCACTGCTATTGATTCTTATTATGGTGTCAAGGGTGATATTGAACAGATTGTGGAAGATATTGATGAGGAAGATATAAATAAGATGATTGAGAAGCTCAAGAGAGTAGATGATATAAAGGATTCCTCCAAATTGGCTGAAGAAGCACCCCTGATACGCCTGGTTAATCTTCTTATTGTCCAGGCAATAAAAGAGAAGGCCTCTGATATTCACATCGAGCCGGATGAACAGCAATTAAGAATACGTTTTCGTATAGACGGTATCCTTTATGAGAAGCCGTCTCCGCCAAAATTCTTGATGAGTGGTATAATCTCGCGCGTAAAGATTCTTTCTAAAATGGATATTGCAGAAAAAAGAAGACCCCAGGATGGAGGCTTTACTTTTAAATTAGGCAAGATTGAAGTGGATTTAAGGGTTTCTTCTTTTCCCACTATCCATGGTGAAAATATAGTGATGAGGCTACTAGATAAAAGTAGCCTTCTTATTGGTCTTAGGGATTTAGGATTTTCTAAACAGGCGCTTGATAAATTCCAAGAGATGATACGCAATCCTTACGGCATAATTCTTGTTACTGGCCCTACTGGAAGCGGAAAAACAACTACGCTTTATTCAACGTTGCAGACAATAAATACAATTGGCAAGAATATTATTACTTTGGAAGATCCTGTTGAGTATAAATTGCCATTGATTAGACAGTCCCAAGTTAATCCCAAGGCAGGCCTTACATTCGCATCAGGCTTGCGTTCGATATTAAGGCAAGATCCAAATGTAATTATGGTTGGTGAAATTAGAGACTTAGAGACACTTGAGATTTCAATCCACGCTGCTTTAATTGGCCAGCTCGTATTTTCAACTTTGCATACCAATGATGCCCCCGGAGCAATAACGCGAATGATCGATATGGGGGCTGAGCCGTTTTTGATTTCATCTTCCTTAATCGGTGTAGTAGCTCAAAGGCTGGCGCGCGTCCTCTGCGATAATTGTAAACAGGCCTATTCTCCCAGTGAGCAGCTATTGACAGAATTGCGATTAGAAAAGAATAAAGATTATAAATTCTTTAAGGCTGTGGGTTGCCGTCACTGTTCTAATATCGGCTATAAGGGGAGAATCGCAGTCTTTGAGGTAATGTTAATGGATGAGGCACTCAGAGAGATAGCAGTTGCCAAGGCCTCAAGTGATGTAATAATGCGCGAGGCAAGAAAGGGAGGCCTAATAACCTTAAGGGACGATGGCCTAGAGAAGGCAACAAGGGGCTTGACTTCTATTGAGGAGATTTTGCGCATAACCCAGACACAGACACAGGCCTAAGCCAAAAATACAATGCCTAATTTCAATTATAAAGTAAGAGATAGAACAGGCAAGGCAATAGGCGGCGTAATCTCGGCTAAAAATACTGAAATGCTCATTGAGTATTTCAAAAATATGGGCTATACGCCGATAAAGATTAGTGAACAGAAAGGCCTAACAGGCATTTTGAACTTAAAAAGAAGGCTTAAAACAATAAGTTTGAAAGATATTAATATGATGACCAGGCAGCTGGCTACATTTGAAGGCGCAGGCATGCCGATTATGACTTCATTAAGGGCATTGGAAGATCAGACAGAGAACTGGCGATTAAAGGAGATAGTTAGTAAGATAAAGAAGGACATAGAAGCAGGAAGTGAATTCTCAGATTCCCTGGGGCGGTTTTCGAATGTGTTTTCTACCCTTTATATTAATATGGTGCGTGCAGGTGAAAGCTCAGGAAAATTGCACGATATCTTACTGCGGATTGCGGAGTTAGGAGAAAAAGAAGATGCGACAAGCACGCAGATAAAAACAGCAACACGTTATCCCATGGTGGTGCTTATAGCTATATTTGCTGTATTTATTGGAATTACTACTTTTATCTTGCCTAAGTTTGCCGCCCTTTTTGCCAAATTCAATACAGAATTGCCGCTTCCTACCAGGGTTATGTTGAAGATCAATGAACTATTTCAAAGCTACTGGTATATATTTTTGATTCTGATAATCCTTTTAATAACTGGTTTTAAGTTTTTCCTGCGTACCAAGATAGGTAATATTATGTGGAGTAAATTTATATTAAAGGTACCTGTCTTTGGCAAGATAATTAATAACGCAATTATGGCTAGATTCTCTCGGATCTTAGGTACGCTTATGCAAAGCGGCCTGCCTGTTTTGAAGGCACTGGATATTACCAAGAGTGTTTTAGGCAATGTTGTTGTAATGCAAGCCCTGGATGATGTTCGAGACAATGTTAAAGAAGGCAGGGGTATGGCTGATCCGCTTGCCTTGCATAAGGTATTTCCGCCAATGGTCGTGCATATGGTTGGCGCAGGAGAGGAGAGCGGAACTGTAGATACTCTATTGATTAAGATTTCTGAACATTTCGACTCAGAGGTGGATAGCGCAGTAAAGAATATGACGACCTTGATTGAGCCGATACTAATAGTTGTTTTGGCATTGATTGTGCTCGGTCTAGCCCTTGCGATATTTTTGCCGATGTGGAATATGTCGAGATTGTTCTTGAAATAATTTGTATCTAAGAAATGCTACATTCAGGATGATGACCCTCATCAAGAAACATTCTTTCCTTCCTTTGAAAATTATACCTGAAATTCTTCATTAAACTAATATGATCCATATAGCTATTGGGACAAAAGCGCAATTTATAAAGATGGCGCCAGTAATGCAGCGGCTCAAAGAGCGAGGCATTAAGTTTAATCTTATAGACTTAGGCCAGCATTCTCTAATCACGAGTGAATTAAGAAAAGAATTTGAGTTAGACGGTCCCTCTGTAGTTCTATCAAAAGGAGAGAATGCTTCCAGTATTTTGAAAATATTCATGTGGTTAAAAGATGTATTATTCAAAAGCCTATCTTACAAACGCATAAGAAAAGAAATATTCTTAGACACCTCTGGCGTTTGTCTTATTCATGGAGAGCCGCTTTCTTCACTCATTGCCTTATATTTAGCCAAAAGAGCAAAATTAAAGGTAGCGCATATAGAATCCGGTCTGTTTTCCTTTAATTATTTCAATCCTTTCCCAGAAGAGATTATAAGGAATCTTATTGTTAGATGGTCTGATATATTATTTGCTCCTTCATCCTGGGCCTTTGAAAACTTGAGAAAAATTGGTTGTGAAAAAAAGTCAGTTTTACTTTCTGCTAATACTTCCTTTGAAGCAACCGCCTATACTCTGAGTAAAGGGAGTGAACTAAAATTGGATTTTGAAAAGTATGTGCTTGTAACCTTTCATAGGGCGGAGAATATCTTTCGCAAAAAGAGATTGAAACTTTTGATAGGTCTTATCAGGGAAGTCGCAAAGAGATTTCCTGTAATTTTTATTCAGGACCCTCCCACAGTTAATTTACTCAAGAGATTCCATCTTAATGAAGAGATTGATAAGCTTGATAATATTAATTGCCTGTCGGTTGTTTCACATTCTGAATTCCTTCATTTACTAAAGAATTGCGAGTTTATTATTAGCGATGGAGGCAGCATTCAGGAGGAGAGCTTCTATTTAGACAAGCCATGCCTGCTTATGAGAAATCATACTGAAAGAATGGAGGGATTAGGGGAAAATGTAGTGCTTTCTAAGTTTTCACCAGAAGAGATAAGTATTTTTTTGGATAATTATAAAAACTTCAAAAGAAAAACGCCTCAAGATGCCAAGTGCAGGCCTTCCCAAGAGATAGTAGACTATATTCTTGCCAAGCAATATTAAAGTAGTCAGCCTTAGAATTTAGAAAAAAATATTTCATAGCCTCCTTTGTCTCCGTCATAAATCTTATTGATATAATCATTAGGTAGAATTTTAGAGAATTTAGGCCGGTCATATTTAATTATTAATTCAGGCCGAAATGAATTTTTTCTTAAGATCTCGATCAATTCTTGCGTTTCTTCTAATGCTAATATATCGGCATGCACCTCAATAAATAATCTTTTTATATTTTTTAAGGTTTCCTGCATGCCTTTTAATATATTCAGTTCGTATCCCTCAACATCCATACGTAGAAAAGTAGGTTTCTCCTTGTCTTTAAGAAAATTATCAACGCTATCCATTTCAACAGATAGTTTTTTTATTATATTCTTTTTAGGATAGAAACTGTGCCAGTTACTTTTTTTTGATATATACATAGTTTTTTTGGTTCTTTCAGCACCAAAGGCTGTTTGAAATACCGCTACATTCCTGCATTGGTTTAATTCAATATTTATCTTTAGATTATTTATATTTTCAGTTATTGGCTCAACGGCGTAAATCTTTTTACAGAGTCGAGATTCTATAAGAACATAATAGCCAATATTGGCTCCCACCTCTAGGACTATATCATCTTTACCTAAGAGCTGCATTAAATGTTGCGTAGCCTGCGGCTCTCGGATTCCATCTAGAAATAAATCCCTATGTATTCCAAAGTCATTCATATCTAATTGCATTGTGTTTCCAAGTATATTCTTCCTTAATCTTCCTTGCGGCTTTAATTTTTTATATAATTTGTTTTTTCTTCTTTCTTCTTTTTTAATTAAGACTAAATCTTCGAATCTTCCGAAAGCATGTCTTATCCCAAATCTTTTCAAGATAAATATTGCGTCTTTAATTGTACTGATTTCTAGCATGGGATGATATCTCCTTATATAAGCTTGTAGTTAGTTAATTCTAACAGCTATTTTAGGCTCCTAAACAAGAGTAGTCAAGGTTGGATTTATTTAGAAATTTCTTAACTCTGCTTTTTCTGATGGTATAATAGATAAAGGACTATTTCTTCTTTCCGTATCTGAGAGTGTTTAAGGACTCGATTTTTTAACCTTTGTTATGGGAACATTCTTTATTATTTTAATCCTGTTTTTAATTTCCATTATTCAAGCCCTAAATTTTTATATCCTGCTTGGAAAAGAGATAAAGTTAGGCGAATCCTTTAAATTAACTTGTCTTGCCAGGGCCCTGAATAAATGTCTTTTTACAGGTGCAGGCTATATTGTAAGCAGTTATTTTTCTCGACATAAAAAGTTAGCCTTCCCCAATGCCTTAAGTGCCTTTATTATTCTAGAGTTTCTTTCCGTATCATTGTGGCTCCTCCTTGGCGCCTACTTTGGGGCGGGATTCATCAGGAGGGTTCCTTTAGCATTTGTAATAATATTAATTCTTTTATTGATAATAGTTGCAAGAAGAAAGCACAAACTTGCTTTATCAATAAGAGAGGCCTTAAGATATTTTAAGGAAAAGCTAAAAAGCGTTTTTTGCATCCTGCCGTTTGTTATTTTGAATATGGCATTGGTAGTTCTCTATTATTATTTACTTTTTGAATTTTTTAATTTTCATCCCCATTTTTTAGATATTTTAAAGATTATCTCCATGTCCTTTGTCTTGGGGTATTTATCTCCCGCACCTGCTGGCTTAGGATTTAAAGATACAGGGTTGGTTTTACTGTTAATGGAAAACGGCCTTAGCCTTAACGTTGCCTTGTCTTTAGCTATTTTAGACAGGATATTAATTACTGGTTTTTCTCTTCTTTTAGGTGTTTTTACAGGCTCAGATTTAATAAAAGAAGAGATAAGGAGAAGATTTAAAAAGAGGCAAGCATAAAGTAACTTCTTTTCCAATTCCTTATTTTTCAACGAGTTATAATTATTGACAATTTTGCTTGCAATAGGTATTTTTTTAGGCTATACTTTAATTAATGTTATTGAGAAAAAAATCTTGACAAGTTTCTACTTGGATGTTAAGTTAGTAATAATTATGTTTTGTGAGGGAGGTGAGATCTGATGAATAGATTAAGCGGTTTTACATTAATTGAATTAGTTATAGTCCTGGCATTATTAGCAATTTTAGCCGCTGTTGCTGTTCCAAGATTTGTTAACTTGGCTGATGATGCAAGACAGGCAACTGCAATGGCCGAATTGGGTGCTTTGCGCGCTTCAGCCCAATTATTCTATGCCTCTGGCGCTGTTGCGGGTAATCCTGTATTTCCTGCTAGTGATGTTGCTTTAATCGCTCAGTTAGATACGGACTTAACTCAGTTGACAGCTAGCACAGGGGTTGCAGCCGGCACATTTAATTGGACTTACAATCCTGCCACCGGTACAATAGGTACTGCTGGCGGTGGTTTAGCCTGGCCGTAATTTTTTATTTAGTTATGTTGCTTTGGTTTTAGAGCGAACGGATTTTTAATTTGAAGATAAAAGGGGAGGTTTTTTTCTCCCCTTTTTGTTAGAATAAAGGAAGTTAAGTAATAGCTAAAGATGATAGATATAATTTTACCAATCTTTAACGAAGAAGAGAACATTAGTCAGGTTATAAAAGAAATAAAAAATAGTATAAAAAAGGAATTCCAGATTTTAGTTGTAGATGATTGTTCTTCTGATAATAGCGCCAAGGTTGCTAGAGATTCTGGAGCACTTGTCATAAGCCATCCCTATCGTATGGGTAATGGCGCTAGCGTAAAAACAGGCATAAGAGTAGCCAAGGCAGACATATTAGTATTCATGGATGGCGATGGACAGCATAACCCTGCTGATATAGCCAGGATTTTAGAATATATTGATAAATATGATATGGTTGTAGGAGCAAGAAGTAAAGATTCTCATGCACCAGCTCGCAGAACAGCTAACATAATTTATAATTGGTTTGCAAGCTATGTAACAAGGTTTAAGATACAGGATTTAACATCTGGTTTTAGGGTGATAAGAAAAGATTTGGCTTTAAAATTTCTCTACCTTTTACCTAATGGCTTTTCTTATCCTACTACCCTTACTTTGGCAATACTTCGTAGCGGCAGAAGTATTAAGTATGTTCCAATAACTGCACTCGCCAGAAAAGGAAAAAGCAAAATAAAGCCCTTATCTGATGGTATACGATTTTTACTGATAATTGCAAAGATTGCTACAGTCTTTTCGCCCTTTAGGGTATTTCTTCCGATTAGCTTTTTATTGTTTTTTTTGGGGATGGGCAATTACCTCTACACTTTTATTTCCTTCCACAGTTTTACTAATATGTCTGCTCTACTTTTTACATCAAGCATAACTATATTTATGCTCGGGCTTATCTCTGAACAGATTGCGCAGCTACGGCTTGATCGTACCGAAAATAATCCCTAGTAATAAATATAATTATTCGAGTTTCCTTCTGGGCCCGAAAGATAATTTAGTGAAAATTTAATAGAAGATGCTGGAAAATAAATTACTTAACCGAAACAAAGAATACCTTGCGGTTATTATTATATTTTTGGTATGCTTTGTACTTTATTCTAAAAGCCTGTCTGTTCCTTTTGTTTTTGATGACGGCCGCATGATAGTGAAGAATAATTTTATAAAAGATTTTAATAAAGTCTATATGTTGTTTACATCTGGTAAAATGACTTCCGTTCCGATTGCCAAGGGGATGTATCGACCATTTTTAATGCTGACATTTGTCTTTAATTATTTCTTTGGCAGGCTTAATCCTACCGGCTATCATATAATCAATATTGCTATTCATTTCTTAAATGCTGTTTTAGTTTTTTTCTTGCTGCGCTCCCTTTTACAAAATAACTTTTTTTGGCCTTCATTTTTAACTAGTCTTTTGTTTGTAGTTCATCCGATAAATTCTGAAGCAGTAATCTATATATCTTGTCGCTCAACTTTGCTTTCGAGTTTCTTCTTTCTTGTAGGATTAATTTCCTACATTCATAGTAACTTTGGCCGTTTTGATAAAGCATACTGGATCTCTTTAGCTGTCTTTATCTTAGGCCTACTGACCAAAGAGGTCATAATTGTTTTTCCTCTTATTTTACTAGTTTATGATTTTTTATTTCGCAAAGATAATCTTAAAGATACCCAGGCATCTATAAAACGCTATTTTTTATTTATTTTTGTAGTTTTAATTTATCTCTTATTAAAATACCATCTTTTCGGCGCAATTGCCAACATCGGTGGCCTGCGACGTAGCCTCTATTCAAATTTCTTCACGCAGTTACATGTCAGCGTTTTTTATTTGAAGTTGTTTTTCTGCCCTCTCAATTTGTGCATAGGAAGACGTTTTCCTGAATTTAGCTCATTGTTGAATCCTGATGCCCTGCAGTCATTCTTAGTAATTATTAGTCTTATATCTATTTCTATTGCTTCCTATAAAAGACTCCCGTTATTGAGCTTTGCGATTCTTTGGTTCTTTGTAAATCTTTTGCCAAAATTTATAGCAACGCTTAGCCTACTTGCCGCTGAGCAGCATCTATATTTGCCAGCAATCGGAATATTTATTGCTATTACTTTATTTTTGGAAAGGTTATTTTATATTGTAGAGGCAAGGAAAAAACAGGCATTGAAGATATTAATAGCTAGTGTTGCGACAGTCATTCTCATCTTCTTTTCAGTTTTGACAATTAGACGCAATAATATCTGGAAAGATGAATATTCTCTTTGGCTAAATAATGTTGGGTGCTCGCCGAGTTCTATGGCTGGATATAATAATTTAGGTCTGGCAGCATTAAATAAAGGCAAGATAAATGAGGCTGAGAATTATTTTATTATAGCATTGGAAGAGATTAAGAAGAGACCAATAATTCCTAGAGCTTTAAAGATTCGTCTTCATCTGAATTTATCTAGCACGTATCTAGAAAAAGATGATTTTGATTTAGCAGAAGAGCATCTTAGAGAGGCGCTGGCTATTAATCCAAATATAGCTGAAATACATAATAATTTAGGCCTTCTTTTTGCTAAGAAAGGCTTGAGAGACAAAGAAATTTACCATCTTAAGCGGGCTATAGAATTAGATCCTTCTTTTGTTTTGGCTTATAATAATTTAGGAGTTTCATATTATTATGAAGGGGAAATTGATCTAGCAATAGAGACATTAAAAACAGCAATAAAGGTGAATCCTGATTACAGTAAACCATATATTGGATTGGCGTTTATTTATGAAAAATTAGGCAATTTAGGAGAAGCTGTTTACTTTAAAAGTAGAGCCTTGGAGCTATTAAATGGCAGTGCCTTAGATTATTATAAACTTGGTATTGTCTATGGCGAGCTGGGTGATAAAAGAGCAGTAGAGGCCTTTAAGAAAGCCATTAGTTTAGAGCCTAAATTTGCAGCAGCGCATAACAATCTTGCAGTGACCTATGCAAACTTAGAACCTCCGGAAAATGATTTAGCCAGAAAACACGCAAAGCTGGCGTTAAAATATGGGTATAAAGTTGATCCGAACTTTTTGAAGCAACTGCGGATTCCAGATTTCAAGTAAATCTTGACTTTTGCCTCTGCCTGTGATAAATTCAAAACATAGTCTATAGGTAGTTTTAGTATTGTATTTTTTGAATCTTTGATTTAACTCCTTTAATGCCAAAGAGTAAAGGAAACCTCAAGAATAAGGTTCAGTGGCTGGAAATCCTTTTTAAGATTGCCAAGGAGGTAAACTCTAATCTAGGATTAAAGCGTTGCCTTAAATCGATCATTGACAATACCGTCGAAGTCTTAAATGTGGAGCGTTCATCTTTAATGCTTCTGGATAAGCAAAAGAAAGAATTGAGGATAGAGTATGCCAAGGGTATAAGCAGAGAGGTTATAAAAAAGGCGATAGTTAAAATAGGTGTGGGCGTTTCTGGTTGGGTGGCAAAAACAGGTAAACCTTTACTTATCAATGATATATCAAAAGATCGACGCTTTCGGCCGCGCGAAAAGGGTAAATATTATAACCAGTCGCTATTAAGTGTCCCCTTGAAGGCGAGAGACCAGGTAATCGGCGTTCTTAATGTCAATAACAAGCGCGGCAAGAGGATTTTTACTAAGGATGATTTAGAGCTTTTAAGTGCTTTAGCAAATGAGGCCTCGATAGCTGTTTCTAATGCACGTCTTTACCAGGAATTGTTAAGCGCAAATGAGCGGCTGAAAGAACTGGACCTCCTAAAATCTGATTTTGTTGCTAATGTCTCTCACGAATTAGGAACGCCTTTAGCTACTTGCAGATACTTTACTTCTTTAATGTTGAAAGAGGCAGCAGGAGCAATAAATAAACAGCAGAGAGACTACCTGCAGTTGATGGATTCTAATATTGAAAGACTTACGCGCTTAATTAATAACTTACTTTCACTCTCTCGTATCGAAGCTGGTAGATTTGATTTAAAAAGGTTAAAGATTAAGATGGCAGATCTCTCAACTGAGGTCTTGCGTACATTCGAGGGATTATTACTAGAGAAGCAAATAGATGTTGAAAATAGGATTCCTAAAGAAACACCCGATATATATGCGGATAGGGAAAGGATTATAGAGGTTTTTACTAATCTAATAGGTAATGCAATAAAATTCAGCCCAAAGAACAGTAAGGTCTTGTTAGACGCAAAGACTATTAGCAAATCCATAGCAAAGGGCCAAGAGAGAAAATACTTGCGGGTAGAAGTTACTGATACTGGTAAAGGTATTGAGCCTGATAGCATTGAAAAGATTTTTAGTAAATTCGAGCAGCTAGACAGGGACCTGCCTCAGAGAGAGAAAGGCACAGGATTAGGGCTGGCAATCTCCCGGGAGATCCTTAAGCTTCATAAGGGTGAGATCTGGGCCGAGTCTGAACTAAATAAGGGAAGTAGTTTTTTCTTTACGCTGCCGATTTTCAACGAAGAGGAGCATTTCTTTGAACGTGTTTCTGATGAGATTAATCGCGCACGCTCTGAACATAATTCTTTATCATTGGTAGTATTAGCTGTAGAGAATTTCTCTAAAGTTAAGACACGATTATCACGTGACGAAATTTTAGGGCTTATGTTTGAATTAGAGGCAATTGTCAAGAAAACAGTGCGCAGGCCTAATGATGTTGTGATAAGATTCAAAAAAGGAGAAATTCTAGCAATCTTAGCCGATACCAATAAGGAAGGTGCATATGCCTTAGCGGGTCGCGTAAGAGAGTCTTTGGAAAAGCCTGAGTTTAATACCTCCAGCGGTAGAATAAAATTAAATTTTGAGATTGGTGTTGTAACTTATCCTGATGATGCGCTTAACGAGACCGAGCTAGTGAACGAGGCGAATAAGGTATTAACGAAGAAAGAGGGCAAGTGATGACAGAAGATAAAGGAAATACCAAAAAAAGAATTCTTGTTGTTGATGATGAGCCTGATTTTTTAATGGCAATTAAGGCAATGCTTGAGGCAAATAATTTTACTGTCTTAGTTGCTATTGACGGACAAGAAGGTTTAAATGTGGCAAGGAGCGAAAAACCTGATTTGATTGTTCTGGATTTAATGCTTCCTAAGATGGATGGTTATAAGGTGTGCAGATTTCTAAAATTTGATGAGAAATATCGTATGATCCCGATTATTATGCTTACTGCCAGGGGCCAGAATGAGGATAGACAACTGGGTAAAGATATGGGTGCAGATTGTTATATAGTAAAATCAGAAAGACCAGAAACTTTGTTAGAGAAAATAAACGAGTTATTGAAATAGGGCTAGTATGGAAAAATACTTAATCGGTATAGATATAGGTCAATATTCAATTAAGGCCGTAAAGATTGAAAGAAGCGATGGCCGAATCGATATCTTGGATTTTGTGATTAAAGAGTTTGGTTCTGAATCTAGCGACGAAGTTAAGCAATCGCTATTGAAGGAAGTATTAGAAGAATTAGGAACTGCAGAATCGCAAGTTTATTCCTTAGTCTCTGGCCAGGACATAGTTTTAAAGCGTTCCATTGTTCCTTTTATGCCCAAGGAAGATTTACGCGATGCAGTGCGCTGGTCATTAAAGGAAGTGACAAATTTTAACTTAGATGAGAGCAAAATTGACTTAAAAATATTAAACACTATTACTGGCAGCGATGGAATAAAACGCAATGAGATATTAGCGGTAGCGGTTCATAATACGTTAATTGACAGGCACGTAAAATCGCTGCAAGCAGCAGGTGTTGAGCCAGCATTTATTACGATAAGTCATTTCGCTTTGGCAAACCTTATTGCGCAGAAAGAGCAGGAAATGGTGCAGAAGGTAAGTGCAGTTATTGACATCGGTCTAAATAAGACAAATATTTTAATTTTTAAAGGGGCGACACTGCAATTTATTCGAAAGATTACCACAGCCTCGGATAGCTTTACTCGCGCCTTAAGTGGTGTTGTGGTTACCTTTCCTAAAAAAATAGAGCTGGATGCAAAGAAGGCAGAGGAAATAAAAAGAGAATGCGGCATTCCAGCAAAATCACAAGTCAACTCGAGTTTTCAGGATATACCCTTATCGCAGATTTCAGTCTTGATGCGGCCGATTTTAGAAAGACTCTTAACTGACATACGCAGCTCTTTTAGATATTTCCGTGAGGAATTCCAAGTTGATGCAATTGATCAGGTTTTTCTAGCCGGCGGTGGGGCGAACTTGAAAAATCTGACTGATTTTGTAAGTGATGGCTTAGGTGGCATTCCTACTAAGCTTATAACCCTGCCCAGCAATATTACCTCTAAGATTCCTAAGGGTAAAGATTTATCGAATATCCTACCAACACTTGCTGCTAGTATTGGTGTATGTTTAGGAAAAGGTGACACAGTAGATCTCTTGCCTAAATCAGTAAAGATTCAAAAGACAATTGGCATACAACAGAAGATATTACGGATTATCGCTCCTGTCCTGTTGGTGTTGATGATATTTAGTTTTCTTTCAATGACAGTACAATTAAAGCGCTACCAGAAGATACTTACTTCCTACAATGATTATTACAGTAATCTTGTAAAACTGAGG
This sequence comes from Candidatus Omnitrophota bacterium, assembly GCA_018830005.1. Classification (NCBI taxonomy): domain Bacteria; kingdom Pseudomonadati; phylum Candidatus Omnitrophota; species Candidatus Omnitrophota bacterium. Next base: position 34,353 of record JAHJTE010000003.1, on the reverse strand, counting down.
ACATTAAGGGATAATATTATAGAGAGACAGAGATTCTTTAAGGAGATCATCGGAACAGAGTTAGAACTTTTCGTTTATCTCAAAGAATTGAGTCGAATCATACCCAGATCCATTGAATTCTTAGATATGGAATTCTTTAAAAAGGAGGCGGTATTTTTTATCAGAGGTTTGAGTTTTGCCTCTGGAGACTCAGCTGAAAATTACCTCGCTGATTTCTTACTCAAATTAGAGAATTCGCCTTATTTTAATAATGTAAATCTCCTCTTGACCATAAAAGAAGAGATAGACCAACTAGAAGCCATTGATTTTAAGTTAACGGTTGAACTATCAAAAATAGAATGAACACCACAAAATTTAATATTGATAAACGTCAGGTCATAATTTTGATTTCTGCCGGAATAATGTTTATAGTTGTTTTTATATTCTGGCAATTCTTATATTTGCCAAAAAGACGCGATATTACCAGCATTTTGCAAAAGGTTAAGGATTTTGATATCAACATTAAGGAAGAGGAGGTCAGGGTAAAGGCAGAAGGCTATGAGAAAGAAATCGCCAAAATGCAAGCCGAGGTTACGAAACTTCAAGATAAATTCCCTTCTCAGAATGAACTTCCTGGTATGTTTCAGGAACTATTTAATCAGGCAGATAAATTTAATATAGAAATTATCTCTATCGAACCGGATAAGGCGATGAGATATGAATCACAAACAGATACCAAAAGCGACCTTATCTTCAATAAAGTGCCTATCAAATTAAAATTGAATGCAGGATATCGTCCTTTGACAGAGTTCTTAAAGGTTATGTTTGAGAACACACAATATGCCTTTAGTTTTGATGAGTTAAAGATAAGCAAGCTAAAAGGTTCGGCTTCAGAATTAGAAATTGAGTTGTTACTTGGGGCCTTTGTCCTTTCGCATGGAGGCGCCCTCAATTTAGAAGCAGATGTAGAAAAAGGAGTCGATCTGCATTTAAAAAGAAAAAAAAGAAAATAATGGATAAACAACAAAAAGAACTTATTATTGCAGTGATAGTTGTTACAATAGCGATAATTGCTGTTTTTGCTACTATAAAAAAGTTTACTCGCAGCCGGCCGCAGCGTCCCAAATCGGCGCCAGCGCAAGTCATAGATAAAGATGAGTCAAGCAAAGAATTAGTTTATTTTAAGACGTCTGTTAAAGATACAGCAAAAAAGGAAGACGTCTATGATGTCAAAGATTTAGACTGGGGTAGAGACCCTTTTGTTTTGGATAAAAGGAGTCTCGGCGGTTCTTCAGATCAGAATTGGGTAGCAAAAATGGAACAAATTTCAAAATTGGAACTTTCGGGTATGATTATTTCTGAAGATAATCCTAAAGATTCAATAGCTGTAATTAACGAAGAAAATTTAAAAGCGGGTGATAAGATTTCCGGATTTACCATTAAAGATATTAGAGCTAATTTTGTTGTGCTTGAAAGTGGTGGCGAGAAATTTATGCTGAGACTATGGGAAGAAGAATCCGAAAAGAAAGAAAATCTACAAGGAGTTCCGCAGTAAGCCCTCAAGCCTTAAAGGCAATATCTGAAATAAGCCAGGCTATTACCTCACATCTCTATCTGACAGATATCTTACGATTGATTGTAACGGTAACGGCGGAGATTATGAATTCGAAGATTTGTTCTTTGATGCTTTTAGACGAATCTAGGAGCGAATTGGTAGTGCGCGCCACACAATCAATCAGCCCTTTATATAACAAGAAGCCGAATATAAAACTTGGTGAAGGCATAGCTGGTCTGGTGGCGAAGGAAAACAGACCGATAATAGCACATAACGTTAAGAAAGATCAGCGTTATCTCAATCGTGATATTGCTAAGACTGAAAATCTATGCTCTCTTTTAAGTGTGCCATTAAGCATTAAAGATAAGGCCATCGGAGTAATTAATTTATACACGTCAAAGCCCCGCAAGTTTAGTGATGCTGAAGTAAAGGTCCTGACTACTGTGGCTAATCAGGCAGCTGTTGCCATTGAACATGCCAGGGTCATAGTAGAGTCTAGCATCATCAAAGAAGAGCTGGCTACGAGAAAGGTTGTAGAGCGTGCTAAGGGCATATTAATGCGCCAGGAAGGGTTAAGCGAAGAGGATGCATTCCGTAAGATTCAGAAAACAAGCATGGATACACGCAGATCAATGCGCGAAATAGCAGATGCGATTGTTTTGACCAGTCAGCTTAAGAGGTAGATTATAATTCCGCCTTCGCATATGTCTTAAGACGCCTACCTAGCGTAAACACCTTAAGCGACTCCTCTTTAGGGTCACAGGGGTCTTCAATAAAGTCAATCAATAAATGCCGAATAAAGACAAAAAAGATAAAGTCTACTTAGAAGTTGCCAAGTTAATTCTTATAACTAGCAAAAAAATCGCACTTTATTCCAAAAAACATCCTATCGTTAAAGAGTCGCTAAATCAGCTTTACCAGCATCTTACTATACTACTCAAAGAGAATTCCCAGGTGACTATTTTTGTTGGAGGAGAAGAACTTATTTTAAACGACATCTCTCTGTCTTCTACATTGGCGGGATCTAAGGAATTGGTTGATAAAATGAGGGAATTGGAGATAGATAGCATATCTTTTAAGCAAGGTATGGAATTATCAGAATTAGCTGATTTATTAAGCCTGCTAAGCATTGGCAAGAAATTGGATAAAAATGAAGAGAAGCTTAAAACAACCTTTCTAAGCAATGGTTTTAGTCATATCAAGGCCAATGTTGTTCATTATGAAAAAGTTGAAGAAGGCCAAAAGGTTACTTCATCTGTGACGAAAGATGCAGAGGCATTCCTAGAGAAGAAAGAAAAGATCAAAAAGGATGTTCCTCATGAAGGTGAACTGGCTATTCTTGAACAATATCTACAAGGCCAAGTAACAGGAGAAATTTTAGAAAGACACAAAGAAGATGTTATTTCAAAACTATTATCTGAACCTAGCCAGCTTGCCAATATCGTTGTTCAGGCAGCTGTTGCCTGTGGCAGCCTAGCAAAGGTCTTGGCTAAACTGCGGGAATGTATTATCGATGAGTTTAGTGATGAACTTATAAAAAAGAAACGCAAGCCAGATAGGATACTTGCTAGTCTAGAACGCGCTATTGTAAAGTCTATCGATACAGATAGTAGTGCCAGCCAGATCAAGAAGGAAATCGATAATCTGCATGAGATCATATCTGGATTTGATGATAATTTAAAAATTCATATGTTAGCTAAGATTTATGAAGTAACAAAACCTAATCTTAACAAATTCCTGCAGCGCAGCAAGAGATTGATAATTGATAGTAAAGAATTAAATAGAGTTTCTCCAGATCTAAAGGCGGCATTGATAGAAAAGGGCGCAAAGGAAGCAGATTCTGATGTACTCCTGGCAAGATTAGAAGATGCAATAGAATCTAGAAAGAAGATTAGCATAGCAAAGAGAGAATATGAAGAACTCAAAAATAAGGCCAAGCTTTTTGACAAGACTTTGCTCGATGAGATTGCTAAAGCAACACAAGATTTGAAAAGAAAAAATAAGCGCCTTGCCGGCGAAAAAGAGCGTGTTGATACAGTAATACGAAATCTTGCTGATGGCATGATTGTTGTAGATAAACAAGGTAAGGTTATGATGATAAACCCTGCTGCCGAGCAATTATTAGGTATAGATAAGAAGGAAAAGATAGGTAAATTTCTTCAGGAAGGATTAGGCAGCCATCAGTTGGTTGCATTGGCTAAAGGTAATTTGGCTGATGAGGCAGAAGCGGTTAGCAAAGAGATTGAGCTTAGCAGTAATGATGAACAAACCAAACGCATTCTGCGTGCCAGCACCGCGGTTGTAGAGAATGAAAATGGCAATACCGTAGGTATGGTTATGATGCTTAGTGATATAACGCGTCAAAAGCAAGTGGATAAGATGAAGTCAGATTTTGTTGCACATGTTAGCCATGAATTGCGTACCCCGATAATCGCCACAAAAAAATCTCTTTCGCTTCTGATTTCTAAGGCTTGCGGAGATATAAATGAAGATCAAAACAAGTTTTTAAATATTGCTAATTCTAATCTTTCAAGACTTTCTCGCCTGATTGATGATATATTGGATTTTTCTAAGTTAGAAGCTGGCAAGATAAGTATTAATCCTGCAACCTTTAACTTAATCACACTTATACAAGAGGTAATGCAATCTCTAGATACTTGGGTTAAGGATAAACAAATTGGAATTGATCTAAGTTTAGGCGGGAAGGAGATTGATGTAGAAGCAGATAGAGACAAGATAAATCAAGTATTAACTAATTTGATAGGCAATGCGCTTAAATTTATAGCCGAGAAAGGCAAAATTATAATTTCCTGCAAGAATATCACAGCAGGCTCAGGAGGCAACAGTTTTGAGGCTGTTGAAGTAGGTATCACTGATAATGGTATAGGCATTGAGGAGAAGGATTGTCAGCGAATATTTGATAAGTTTGAGCAGGTGAGCTTGATCTCTCCTGCCGGTGTAGGCGGCACAGGCCTAGGGCTTCATATCTGTAAACAAATTGTCGAGCTGCACAAAGGAAAGATTTGGGTTAAAAGCGAGATTGGAAAGGGGAGTACTTTTAGTTTTACACTTCCTAAGAAATTTTCTACTCAAGAGAAAAAAGAGGTAAAGGATTAAATAAGGAGGTCAAATGGAGAAGAAAATAGAAAACCATAATAAAGATATCGAGATACTTATTGTGGATGACGAAAAGGATTTTGTAGCTACAATGGAATTTTGGCTTAAGAGTCAAGGTTATAAGGTGCGTACAGCTTTTAACGGCAAGGGCGCGCTTGATATTATCAAGCAGCAAAAACCAAACATAGTTTTTCTGGATATAAGTATGCCGGAGATGGACGGGGTTGAAACCTTACGTCGTATCAGAGAGATGGATGATGAGCTGCCAGTGGTTATGATCACTGCTTACGGCACAGAAGAGAACCGAGATGCAGCATATCGGCTAAAGGCAAATGCCTTCTTTGATAAGTCAAAGGATTTTTATGAAGCTGATCATATTATAAAGTCCATTTTGCATTTCTTTGCTAAGGCAAAAAAAGAACCCAATAAATAAAAAATAGGAAGGCCTAGATCATGATTGATACAGGAAATATCAAGGTAAATGAATTCGCTCAAGCCTCTCTTGTTATTGCACTTGCCTCATTTGTACAACTTCTCGGGATTGAGAAGGCGTTAGTTGCCATTGTTTTTGCTATTCTCGCCCTTCGTTCTAAAGAAAAGAATAGTCAAAGAGGAAGAAAAATTGCATTTGTTGCTATTATTTTATCCTCGCTTTATATTATTTTTGTTTGTTCTTTTCTGTTTACTCATTTGCCGGATATAAAGAATTTAATTTCTTCATTACAAGCAATCTCTTGATTTTAAATCCATTAATTTAATTATGGTAGAGTCAAAAGGTAAAAAAATTCTATTAGCTTCAAACGATACCAATTGCGCTGAGATTATTATCATGTTAATTAAGAGTTGGGGATATGATGTCCTCTGGACTAAAGATGGAACCTCAGCATTCGAGCTTATATCAAGAGTTGCACCTGATTTGATTATCATTGATTGTGATTTACCTGGTCTTGATGGCTTTGGAGTTATTAAGTTATTAAAATCTGATTATCATAATGCGCACATACCACTCTTATTGATGATCAGAAAAAAGAATGTGCGTCGGGATATTTTACAGATTGAGCAGGGTCTTGATGATTATCTGACTAAACCTCCTGATCCAATTGATCTAGAGGTGCGTATAGAGATGGCCTTGCGAAGGACGGAGCATCAATTTTTCGCCAATCCTTTATCAAAATTACCAGGCAGTAGAATGTTGGAGAAGACTGTGCAGGGCAAATTAGCGGCTAAACAGACGCTTTCTTTTCTATATTGTGATATAAATAATTTTAAATCATTTAATGATAAGTATGGTTACAAGTTGGGAGATGCGGTTATTATGCAGACAGTTCATATTATCACTTCCGCGGTTAAGCAATTTGGCCAGGGCGAGGATTTCCTATTTCATATTGGCGGCGATGATTTTGTTGTCATAACGCAGCCGCAGCGCGAAACAAATATTGCACGATTCATTATTGATGAATTTGATAAGCTTATCCTTTTTCACTACTCTGTCCTGGATAGAAACAAAGGCTTTATAAGAATCAAGGACAGATTAGGAAAGATAATCAATTTTCCCCTCATGGGGTTATCTATCGCTATCGTAAATAATTTACATAGAAATATTAATAATTTGATTGAATTCGTTGAGATTGCTTTTGAGATTAAAAGCTATCTTAAAAAGCACAAACATAGCAGAAGTTTGGTCAATAGAAGAAAGACAGCTAGCAAAGAACAAGCACAAAATTTTGATGAAGATAAAGAGGTGCCTAGTCATCGAACTAATCGTCTCAAGAATAAGGCTAAGAGCTATAAGCCATTAGGTCAGATATTATTAGATAAAAAACTAATTAATCCTCGACAGCTGGAAAGTGCGCTCTTAAGGCATTGGAATACTAATATGCATTTAGGTCAGGTTTTAGTAGATATGAATATCCTCAGTTTGCCAAGACTCGAAAGAGTCTTTAAAGGTCTTAATATAGGTTTAAGTTCAAACCTTCCTTAAGTTCTTTCCTCTGGGTTGGACCCAAGCCAATTTAACTAAAAAAACAAATAGCCAATTTAGGACTTGACAATTTGGCATCTATAAGGTATAGTTAATATCAAGAATAATTAAGGATATTAACTATTAGCAATATTAATTATAGTAGGGGCTTAAAATGCAAACTCTTAGTACACAAGAAGTTGTAAGCAGATTTGTAGAGCTTATGCCTGCGGTCATGCGCGGAGTAATGCGCACACAGAAAGATGATCTATTCCGTGGAAAGGTTAGCCTGCCTCAATTTATAGTCTTAGATTTAATCTTTCGCTATGGCTCTTTAAAGATGAGCGTATTAGCTATACATATCGGGGTAAGTCTTCCGGCAATGAGCGGCTTAGTCGATAGATTACATAAAATAGGCTTGGTAAAACGGCTTTTTGATAAAAAAGATAGGCGTATTATCAGAATCGCATTAACTCCTAAGGCAGAGAATTTAGTGAAGAAAATCAGGGAGCAAAGGAAGGCAGCAGTTATGAGTATTTTTTCCAAATTAGACCAAAAAGACCGGCAGGAATATTTGAGGATATTAGAGAAGATTAGCGTTATTGTTTCCGAAGAACATCGAAAAGAAAACAAGAAGACACAATGATTAGGAATATCTTTATTATAACATTGGCAGTAATTCATATATTCTCTTTGTCTTCTCGTGCAGATGAGACTGAGGAGATAAGGGATATTCTATACCTTTCAATTGAAGATGTCAGCGCCCTGGCCTTATATAATAATCTTGATATCCAGATTGCCAGATTAGATGCATATATCAAGCGGGCAGATGATATGATTACTCAATCCATATTTGACACTATACTTTCAGGCCATATTAGATATACAGATGATCAACTTGGAAGAACAAGTACCATTTTTGGCTCTAAGGCAATAACCTCAGAAAAAAATATAGGCCTGGAGAAGAAATTGCCTACTGGAACCACCTTGGGTATAGAGGCAGAGGATGTACGCAGCTTTAGTAATTCTACTTTTGCCAGCCTTAATCCTTCCCATGATGTGAGCCTGGAGTTTTCTATTAAGCAGTCTTTAGGAAAGAATTTCTTTGGTCTTATTGATAGAGGTGATGTCAAGATAACTAAATTGCAAATAAAGGCCTCTGATTATTCCAGCCTGGGTAAAATTGAGCAATATTTATCTAGCGCGCAAAAGGCTTACTGGAAACTGGTGTTAAGAAAAGAAGAGTTGAGAATAAAAAAGGAAATGCTAGAAAAGGCGCAAGAGCTAGCCTCTATTTATAAGAACAAATATAGCGTTGGTTTAGTGGAGGATCCGGAAATCTTTGCTATAGATACCCTTGTCTTAAAGCGAGAATCAGATCTATTGACTGCCTATGATTTGCTTAATCTGGCTGGAGACGATTTATTACTTGAGATTAATGCTGATGATGAGAGCTTTGATATGGATATCAGGACAGAGGATGAATTGTTATTCTTGCCTGAAAAAAAAGATCTTATCCAGGCCTTGAAAATTGCGATTGATAACAGGCGGGACTACAAAGAAGAGAAGGTTCACTTGGAAAAGAAAGACATAAATTTAGAGATGAAAAAAAATAATTTATGGCCAGAGATCGACTTGGATGCTTCATTCAAGCGAAATGGCGTAGATAGCAATTTCGGCACAGCAGCAAAGCTAATAGGAGAAGAAGATAACCCGGAATCCTTTATTGGCATTTCATTCTCGCTTCCTTTAGAGAACAGAGATGCTAGAGGAAAATTAAAGCAGGCCCAGTTAGAGAAGGCAAAACAGATTGTCCTACTTAAGAAAGTAGAGAAGAAGATAGTAAGCGAACTACATGATAAGGTAAAGCAGGTCAATATTGCCATTGGCAAGACCATAACCAGCAAACGTATTGTTAGTTTAGAGGCAAAAAAATTGGCAGCAGAAAATTTGCGTTTTGGCTTTGGAAGGTCTGATAGTGATACATTAATTAGTTATCATGAAGACGTATTGAATGCCAAATTATCTCTGGTGCAATCTATCTACGACTACCAAGAAAAGTTGATAGATCTAGATGTTGCTTGCAATACGTTACTGGATAAATACTGGAAGGATGAATTATAATGAAAATCGCTGAGTTTTCAGTAAAACATTCTTTGTTTGTGAATCTACTTTCTGTCTTTTTTGTGATTGCCGGGACCTTCTCGATTCTTAGTTTAAGACGTGAGGCATTTCCAGAGGTCTCTTTTGATACTGTTATTGTTAGTACCTTCTATAAAGGCGCAGGGGCCAAAGAGGTAGAGAGGCTCCTGACTAGCAAGTTAGAGAAGGAGCTTAAAGAGGTCGACAACGTGCATAGTATCAGCTCGCGTTCAATCGATGGCGCCTCAATCATCGGCATTGAGATTTCTCCTGATGCCTCGGATAAGAGCAAGGTGGTTGATGATATCCAGAAGGCAGTAGATAGGGTTAGTGATTTTCCCAAAGCTGTTGATCAACATCCCCAGGTAGTAGAGATTTCCAGTAAGCAGATTCCAGTAATAAAGGTGGCCTTAAGCGGCCCGGAAGATGAATTTCAGCTTCGGGAAGCGGCTGATCAACTCAAAGAAAGATTAGAGGATATTGATGGCGTGGCTAAGGTCTCGCGTTTAGGATGGCGCGATGAGGAATACTGGGTAGAACCAGATATCTCCAAGATGAAAGAATATTATATTTCGCTTGAGGAGATTATGGACGCTATTGCCAGGCGCAACGTAACCCTGCCCGCAGGTAGGCTCACTGATGGCGATATAGAGTTTAACATAAAGACCGATGCAGAATTTAAAGACAGAAGTGAAATCGAGCAAAGCGTTATCAGGGCTAATGATTTAGGAAACTGGCTGCGGGTTAAAGATATTGCCGAGGTACGCCATACATTTGAAGATGAACGCGAGATTAATAGGGTAGTGGGCAGTCGCGCAATCACCTTAACGGTTATAAAACGTGAAAGCGCAGATGCGATAAATATTGTGGATGATGTTAAGAAGGAAATTACTGCTTTTGCGATTAATGCGCCAGAGAATGTAAAGGTCTCTACCTTTTATGACCTTTCCTATTATATCAGAAGGCGTCTTAATGTAGTTCGGTCAAACGGCATAATCGCATTTTTCTTTGTCCTGTTTACACTCTTTTTATTCCTGCATCCGCGCACAGCCATCTTTACCACAATGGGCATACCCATTGCAATGCTTGCTACTTTCTGGATAATGAATTTATTGGGTATGAGCATTAACCTTATCACCATGTTTGGTTTAATTCTTGTCTTAGGTATACTCGTAGACGACGGTATAATAATTTCAGAGAATGTCTATCGCTACATTGAAGCAGGTATGCCTCCTAAAGAGGCGGCGATTAAAGGAACAAGTGAGGTCATAGCCCCCGTCACCGCTACTGTATTGACTACCATTGCTGCATTCTTGCCCCTTTTATTTATGACTGGAATATTAGGTAAGTTTATTAGGGCAATACCGCTTGTAATCATCCTGTCTTTAAGCGCAAGCCTGATTGAGGCGTTTTTAATCTTGCCAAGCCATTTGAGTGATTTTATGAGGCCGCTTAAAAAAGATAAACAGGGTAAAATTGCGGCAAAAAAAGATTCGAGATGGTTCCAGTTCTTACTAAAGAGTTATAAGGGACTTTTGGCTAGGGCACTTGTCTATCGCTATAAGGTTGCCATAGGCATGGCTGTAGTCTTTATTAGTGCCCTAGTCATTGCTAAGTTCTTTGTTCCATTTATCCTTTTTGGTTCAGAAGGAGTTGAGCAGTTTATGATTCGGGCGGAGGCACCGGAAGGAACATCTTTAGAGCGTATGCAGGATCTTATCCAGCCAGTTGAGGCCTTTGTTAGCCAGATGCCGCAGGAATATTTGGATACTTACGAGACCCAGATCGGTGTCCTTACTGAAGAGAGCGGATTTGATCCACAGCAAAAAGAGGGCACTAACTTAGCTCAAATCATGGTCTATCTTACAGCAGCGCAAAAGCGCGATAAGACTGCTAAAGAGATTGTTGAGAGTCTGCGGCCTCAGTTGGAGGAGTTGAAAGAAAAGCTGCCTGGATTAGAGAAGTTATATTTCAGAGAGCTTAAGGAAGGCCCTCCTGTAGGAAAGGCAGTTGATATCAGCATTCGTGGAGATGACTACCATTCACTTTTAGAGATAGCTAGCGAGATCAAACAGTACTTAGGGACCTTAAAAGGCGTCTATGATATTAATGACAGTTATGATTTAGGCGTAAATGAGTTACAGATTAGCATTGATGAAGAAAAGGCACTTAAGGCAGATTTAACTCTAGGTCAGGTTGCAGAAAGTATACGCAATGCCTTTGGCGGCGGACTGGCCTCGACGATTACCCGTTCAAAGGCCGAGGAGGAAATAAAGGTATTGGTGCGTTTGCCTGAAGCACAACGTAATAATTTAAATGTATTTAAAGACCTCCTTGTAGTTAATGAAAAAGGTAAATTAGTAAGGCTTTCTGCTGTAGCAAGCGTCAGCCGACAAAAGGGGATGCGTACTATTACGCATTTGGATGGCCGGCGCAATATAGCAGTAACTGCGGCAGTAGATAATAAAAATATTACTTCCAGCAAGGCAAACGAATTAGTTGCCAAGAGGTTCAAGGAAATATCTAATAAATATCCGGGATATAATTTAGTCTTTGGCGGTGAGGCTGAAGAGACCATGAAATCTATGCATAGCCTCATGCAGGCATTCTGGATTGCCTTCTTTCTCATATTTTTGATTCTGGCAACACAGTTTAATTCCTTGATCCAGCCATTTGTGGTCATGCTTACTATTCCTTATGGTATAGTTGGGGTAGTGGTTGCGCTTCTTATTCATGGAAAGCCATTTAGTTTCTTTGTGCTACTCGGGTTAGTAGGCTTGGCTGGTATTGTAGTAAATGATTCCATAATCCTTGTGGATGTAATCAATAAGATGAGGAAGAAAGGCGTAGACAGACGTATTTCTATTATGGAGGCAGGAAGCCTGCGCTTACGGCCAGTTATCCTTACTACAGTGACCACTGTAGCAGGTTTAAGTACTGTTGCTTATGGAATCGGCGGATCTGACCCATTTCTAAAACCCATGGCGTTGACAATGGCCTGGGGTCTGCTTTTTGCTACTTTTCTTACCCTTATTGTTATGCCTTGTATCTATGCCATTGTTGATGATATAACTTTAAGGTTAGTCCACCATGCTACTGTAAGGGCGAACCACTCAAAAGATAATAAGTCCCAAGGCTAACTTGTTATGAAGAGTTATATCCTTCCTTTTTAGCTATTCCCATTGTGCTAATACTAAAAGAGTGATATTATAAAGAGTCTTATATTAGGTGATGGTTATGCAGATAAAGATATACGGTGATTCCATCTTGCGCAAAAAGTGCGTTGCGATTAGAGAGGTGGCAGATGAGGAAAAGCGCATTTTCCAAGAGATGGTCAACTTGATGCGTGAAGCAGGCGGCGTGGGCCTTGCTGCCTGCCAGGTAGGTTTAAATAAACAGATGTTAGTGGTCGATTTAGGAGATAAGGCATTGAAATTAGCCAATCCTAAGATTTGCCTGGCCCAAGGCTCTCAATCAATAGAAGAAGGATGCCTGAGCTTGCCGGAAATCAGAGTCAAGGTAAAGCGAGCAAAGAAAATCAAGGTCAAAGCCCTTAATGAACACAATCAGAAGATTACGCTTTCTGCAGAAGATCTTTTGGCCGTAGTTATACAGCATGAGATTGATCATCTAAAGGGGAGATTATTAATTGATTATCTTCCTTGGTATAGAAGGATTGGGGCAATGAGGAAATTGAAATCAAAAAGGACGTCTTCTAAAAGTGAGTCTAACTGATTAGGCGACTTTCCTGGTTTTGATCATTCCGTTACTAATTCAATCCACTAGAACTAATTTTACTGATTTTGTTGCTTTTTCTTCTGAATTGTCGTAGAATATCTTGGATACGATATAGATTTAGGGTCTTTCATTGTAAATTTTAAGATGCGGAGGATGCAATGCGTATTTTAGTCAGCGATAAACTTGCTGAAAGAGGTTTAAAGATTTTAAATTCAGAAAAAAGCTTTAAGGTTGACGTTAAAACAGACCTTTCTCCAAAGGAACTCAAAAGCATTATTAAAGATTATGACGCCTTGATTGTAAGAAGTTCTACAAAGGTTACCAAAGATATTATTGATGCAGCCAAAAAACTTAAAGTAATAGGTAGAGCCGGCGTGGGTCTTGATAATGTAGATTTACAGGCTGCCAATAGGAAAGGTATCATTGTTATGAATACTCCTGCCGGAAATACCATCTCGACAGCTGAACATACGTTGAGTCTCATACTTTCTTTATCTAGGAATATAGCTTCTGCTGATGCCTCTATGAAAAAGGGTGACTGGAATCGTTCCAAATTTATGGGCATTGAACTTTACGGCAAGACCTTAGGGCTTGTTGGTATGGGTAAGATTGGAAGTGAGGTTGCCAAGAGAGCGCTCAGCTTTGGGATGACAGTAATTGCCTACGATCCATTTTTATCGGAAGAGGTGGCAAGGCAGTCAGGGGTTGAGCTAGTAGAATTAAAAGTACTATTTTCCCGTAGCGATTACATTAGCGTACACACGCCCTTGACTGATGAGACTCGAAATATTATCTCAGCTAAATCTTTAAAGCTGATGAAGAAAAACGTTAGAATCATTAATTGTGCCAGAGGCGGTATAGTTGATGAGAAGGTACTTATTACGGCAGTTAAAGAAGGTAAAATAGGCGGTTTTGCCTTGGATGTCTACGTAAAAGAGCCACCAGACAATAAAGAATTTATTAATTTAGATGGTTGCGTTCTTACTCCTCATCTAGGCGCTTCAACTGCTGAGGCACAGGTTAATGTTGCTGTTCAAATTGCTGAGCAGGTAAGGGATACTTTATGCGGAGGCGGAATTCGCAATGCTGCTAATTATCCCTGTCTAGAGGCTGAGGTATGCAAGGTAATGAATCCTTACATAATCCTGGCTGAGAAATTAGGCTCTTTTGCGGCCCAGATGGTAGAGGGGAGAATAAAAGAAGTAAATATAGCCTACAGCGGTGAGATTGTAAAATATGATTTGAAGGCATTGACATTAGCAATAGCAAAGGGGATTCTTTCTTTGGTCTTACAAGACAATGTTAATTTCGTAAATGCCTTAACATTAGCCCAAGAGCGCAGGATAAAGATAAATGAGACAAAATCTAATCGCGTTGAAGGATTTACTAATTTAATCGAAGTGGCAATAAAAACGGATAAGGGTCAACTAAAGGTCTCTGGTACGCTTTCAGAAAATGCGCAACCAAGGATTGTGATAATAAAGGACTTCTATGTTGAGATTTCACCTTTTGGTTTTATGCTTGTAATAGATAATATCGACAGACCAGGCATTATAGGTGCGGTCGGAACAATTCTAGGAAAGAATGATATAAACATAGCCTCCATGACATTCGGCAGGGAATCAGCCGGTGGTGAGGCAATTACTGTTTTAAATATTGATAGCCCGATTTCAGATAAAATAATCTCACAACTTAAGAAAAATAAAAATATTAAAAAAGTGCGCCTCATCAAATTATAATTAGGCGCTTCATTACAGGTGATGGATATGAAAAAGCCAAAAATTTATATTATTGATGTGACTAATCGTGATGGCGTGCAGACTTCGCGCATATGTCTTTCTAAGCTGCAGAAGACAATGATTAATGTTTATCTGAATCAGATAGGAGTATTTCAGTCCGAATTCGGTTTTCCGGTTACAAATCATGAAAAGAATTATCTAAGTGCAAATTTAGAATTAGCATCTTCGCAGGTTCTATCTCCTATTCGGCTTAGCGGCTGGTTACGGGCAACGTCTTCTGATGTGAGGGCTGCGTTTGGCAATATCCCCAGATTGCGTTATGTTAATCTTTCTATTTCAACAAGTGATCAGATGATTATCCATAAGTTCAGGGGAAAACTTGACCATAAAGGCGTAATAACCGAGATGGTCAAATCAGTGAAGCTCGCAAAGCAATTAGGCGCTAAAAGTATCGGTGTTAATGCTGAGGATGCATCACGTTCCAATATAGACTATTTATTAGAATTTGCACAGGCGGCTAAGGCTGCAGGGGCGGAGCGCTTACGCTATTGTGATACGTTAGGTTGTGAATCGCCATTTACTATTTATGATAGAATAAAATTAATTGCAAACAGAGTTAAGATGCCAATCGAGGTACATTGTCACAATGATCTAGGAATGGTTATAGCTAATTCAGTTGCAGGAGCTATGGCAGCAATTGATGCTGGTGTTGACGCTTATATAAATACCTGTGTTAACGGCATGGGAGAGCGCGCTGGTAATGCTGACCTTGTGAGTATAATCTTAGCTATTAAATACGCTAACGGTATTTCAGGAAAATATGTCTTGGATGAGCGTATTAACTTAAAAATGGCTTGGAAGATTTGCACTTATACCTCTTATGCCTTAGGGGTTCCGATTCCTATAAATCAGCCGGGGATTGGGGCAAATGCCTTTGCGCATGAATCCGGAATTCATGCCGACGGCGCATTAAAAGACAGACGCAACTATGAATTGTTTGATTTTGAGGAATTGGGAAGAGGCGAGCCAGATATAGTTGAGACAGGCAGAAAAATCACCGCAGGAGAATACTCAGGCATCAAAGGATTCCGCAATGTCTACGAAAGACTAGAGATAAAATTCGAAAATGATAAAGAGGCAACAAAAATTCTGGAACTTGTTCGCTATGCCAATGTCCATAATCAAAAGCCGCTAACCGAAGATGAATTAAAATTTATCTCTAGTCATCCGAATATCGCTAAGAAGATATTTTCAATGAAACCGTAATTTAGTAAAGAATATATTTAGAAAATGTCCAACATTATAGTCTTGGGAATGCAATGGGGAGATGAGGGAAAGGGTAAGATAATCGATATCTTATCAGAACGCGTCGATATCATTGTTCGTTTTCAAGGCGGTAATAATGCCGGCCATACTGTAGTTGTAGATGGTAAGGAATTTATTTTTCATCTTGTTCCTTCCGGTATCCTCCATAGTGGCAAGATCTGCGTTATTGGAAACGGCGTTGTTGTAAATCCTCAAGTCCTCCTAGAGGAGATTTCCAGCCTGAAGAGCAGGGGGATTAAAGTCAAAAATAACCTGAAGATTTCCTTGCTTAGTCATCTGATCATGCCTTATCACAAGATACTTGATTCCTTGCGTGAACGTAACCGGACTCAGAAGATTGGTACGACTGGTCGCGGAATCGGGCCTTGCTATGTGGATAAATTTATGCGCTGCGGCATTCGTATGGGTGATTTATTAGAAAGAAAAATTTTTAAGGCTAAATTGAGAGATAATTTAAGAGAGAAAAACGAAATATTTAGAAAGGTATACGGACATAAGGGTTTTTCTTTTAAGGAAGTCTATGAAACTTACCTATCCTTTGGTCGTCAGATTCGTCCTTATCTTGTGGACTCTGTCTTGTTTTTAAACGAAGCAGTCAAAAATAAAAAGTCAATTCTTTTTGAAGGTGCCCAAGGCACATTTTTAGATATCGATTTTGGCACTTACCCTTTTGTTACAAGCAGTAGCACCACTTTAGGAGGTGCTACTACAGGAACAGGAGTTCCTTTTACTCAAACAAAAAGGATCCTAGGTGTTACCAAGGCCTATACGACTCGTGTAGGCGAAGGTCCGTTCCCTACAGAGTTTGGTAGGGATCTGCGCGATGAAATTCGAAGGAAAGGTAAAGAATATGGTGCAACAACTGGAAGACCAAGGCGCTGCGGTTGGTTAGACGCTCTTATGCTAAAATTAAGTGTACGCATAAACGGAATAACAGAACTTGCTGTTATGAAATTAGATGTTTTAGATACACTAGCCGAGATTAATATTTGCACAGGCTATAAATTTAAAGGTAAAGTCTTTAGAGAGATCCCCCAGGATTTGCAGGTATTTAATAAGGCTAAACCAATTTATGAGGCTTATAAAGGTTGGTTGGCTCTTACCACTTCCACGAAACAATATAATAAATTGCCACCTTTGGCCAAATCCTACCTCAGACGCATTGAAGAATTAACTAAAGTCCCTATCAAATTTATATCTGTAGGTTCCAAAAGAGAAGAGATTATATATAAATAACAGTCAATAAGGAGAAAGGATTAAAAAATGAGTTTAATTTTTCTTGCACCGGTCGGTTCTTTACTTGCTTTATTTGTAGCATTTGCCTTGATTGTCTGGATAATTAAGCAACCTGAAGGCAATAGCAAGATGATTGAGATTGCTGGATATGTGCGTCAAGGCGCCTATACTTACATAAAGCAGCAATACAAGATAGTTGGTATATTTTTCTTCATTGTTTTTTTCTTGTTGTTATTCTTGGTAAGCAAAGGTCATCTAGTTATCTTCGTTCCTTTTGCTTTCCTGTCAGGTGGATTTTTTTCAGGGCTTGCTGGCTTTATTGGATTATCTATTGCAGTTCGTGCTGGAAATCGCACTGCTAATGGCGCAATTAAGAGTCTTAATTCAGGCCTGCGAATTGCATTTAATTCTGGTGCAGTTATGGGTCTTGTTGTTGTTGGTTTAGGGCTCCTAGATTTATCTATATGGTATTTTTTTCTAGATTGGTTTTATTCAACCCATCCGATTCCTATTGGAACTGATAAGATAAGCGCAATTACATCTACAATGCTTTGTTTTGGAATGGGTGCAAGCAGCCAAGCACTTTTTGCCAGGGTGGGAGGAGGTATATTTACTAAGGCCGCTGATGTTGGCGCAGATTTAGTTGGTAAAATCGAGGCAGGCATTCCTGAAGATGATCCGAGAAATCCTGCAGTTATTGCAGATAACGTAGGCGACAATGTTGGTGATGTTGCCGGAATGGGGGCAGATCTTTATGAATCTTATGTTGGTTCAATTGTGGCAACAATGGCCTTAGCTGTAGCAGCTGGTTTGGGAGTAAAAGGAGTAGTTGTGCCCATGACTATGGCAGCCTGCGGCGTTATCGCCTCGATTATCGGTATATTTTTGGTAAAGACAAAAGAGGCAGCAGGCCAAGCAGTTTTATTAAACGCACTAAGGCGAGCAATCTTTATTACCGCTATTCTTATTGCGATTTTTTCTTACTTTATTATAACTAAAAGTTTAGGAAGAGAGTATCTGGGTGTATATTTTTCCGTAATCGTAGGGTTGCTGGTGGGTATATTCCTAGGCCTTTCTACTGAATATTTTACTTCCAGCCGCTATAAGCCTACTATCAAAGTTGCTAATGCTACTCTGACAGGCCCGGCAACAGTTATTATAGCAGGTATGTCTGTGGGAATGCTTTCTACCGCAATTCCAGTAATGCTCATTGTAGTTGGTATATTAAGTGCCTTTTATTTATCTGGAGGGGCCTGGAATTTTAGCCTAGGACTTTACGGCATTGGCATTGCAAGCGTAGGCATGCTTAGTACGTTGGGAATTACCTTAGCTACTGATGCCTATGGACCTGTGGCTGATAACGCTGGTGGAAATGCTCAGATGGCGTCTCTTGCACCAGAGGTGCGCAGACGCACTGATAGCTTGGATACTTTAGGCAATACTACAGCTGCGACTGGTAAGGGATTTGCTATAGGTTCAGCTGCACTTACTGCCCTTGCCTTAATTGTTGCCTATAAAGAACAGATAGAAATTCTAGGTGGGAAAATTGATCTTAGCCTTCTGAATCCTCGTCTTGTGTGTGGAATTTTTATTGGATCAATGCTTGCCTTTCTGTTCTGCTCTTTTACTATGAAGGCAGTGGGAAATGCTGCAGGAAAGATTGTGGTTGAAGTGCGCAGACAATTTAAACAGATAAAAGGAATTATGAGCGGCAAGGCGTGTGCTGATTACGACTCTTGTGTAAGGATAGCAACTATTGCAGCGCAGAAGGAGATGATCCTGCCGTCTCTTTTGGCAATTTGTGCTCCTATAATTGTTGGTTTACTACTGGGGCTTGAAGCTGAACTGGGACTATTGATGGGCGCATTAGCTTCTGGTTTCATTCTAGCGGTTATGATGGCTAATGCCGGCGGCACCTGGGATAACGCAAAAAAATTTATAGAGGAAGGCAATCTGGGCGGAAAAGGTTCACCTGCCCATAAGGCAGCAGTAGTAGGAGATACAATCGGAGATCCGTTTAAAGACACTTCCGGACCTTCGCTTAATATTTTGATAAAGCTTATGTCCATGGTTTCTATTGTATTTACGGCCTTTATTATAAAATACACTCTTTTCAAATAGCCGATAGCACTTTCATACAAAAAATTCCTACCCACACCGATTATATAAAATTTAAATATGACTATTTCTAGACAGGCTCCCGGGAAGACCTTATTATTAGAAGTCTTTTATTGTTTTTCTATTGTTTTAATCACTTCATTAATTTTACTCCTTTTATTAGCCCAGCATTTGAAACTTCCTTTTCTAGAAATAATTTTAATATTTTTTAAAAATCTACAAGTAGAGCGTTCCTATAATAGCTGTTATAGCAAACTAATCAACGATAGGCATCCTTATTTCTATCTCTATTTAATTATTAGTTTCTCCTCTTTAATAGCTATCCTTGCTAATTTTCGCTTTAAAAATTGTAAAAGAAAAGATAAAGAGTTGCTAGGTTCTTATTTAAACAGGCCATTTATAATTGCTATGATAGTTTTTATTTCTACAATAAGCGTTCAATCAATTCATAATATAAATAACTTCTTGAGCAAGGATATTAGATTCAGGTCTATGAGTTCTTTTGAAAAAAGATATTTTCTATTTGGTTCTGTTTATGCGTTTGCAATGCAATGCAGGCGATATTTACCTGGGATGCATGTTGCAGAATTTGACACAGATTTGAAATTAGATAGGGATCCTGGTATGACGACTCAAAGACGACTAGCTTATTTCCTATATCCCATTGATATAAGAGTACACCCACCTCATAAAGCCGTTGATGTCCATGTATTTTATCAAAAAGATAATGCAGGAGCCTTTGTTCCTGAGGGTGAGATTATAAGATACAAATTAGACGAGGAGAGCTTGTTAAGCTCAAGAGTTAAGGGGAACTGATGTCTCTTTTTGGAATAAAGATTTTTTTGGCATTAGTATTGCCTTTTATTTCGGGTTACTTACTATTTTGCTATGTATGTTCAGGGATAAAGATAAGCACAGCTGTGTCTCTTGCAGTTTCCTATGGTTTAGGTATGGCAATTTTAGC
Source organism: Candidatus Omnitrophota bacterium (assembly GCA_018830005.1). NCBI lineage: Bacteria > Pseudomonadati > Candidatus Omnitrophota > Candidatus Omnitrophota bacterium. Next base: position 14,479 of record JAHJTE010000003.1, on the reverse strand, counting down.
ACATTGCATGCTTTTTTTGGCAGCTTTAGGCATACAATTTAATGTAATAAGTATAAATCTCGCAGTATTAATATTCTGCTTGTTTTTTTATATACTTATCAAAAATAAGCCGATTCGAGAATATACCTATTTCGATGATCGGATTCTAGAGTCAAATAAAGATAACAGTACAGGACTTTTTAATTTTTTAAAATGCATCTTTTTAGTTTTAGGACTCCTTTATGTATCCTACGGCATATTTTACATATTATTCCGAAGCTTGACGCTGCCCATATATGCCTGGGATTCTATTGCCACAGCTGCCTTTAATGCCAAGGTATTTTATTACGAGCGATCCTTAGATAATCTAGCATATGTTCCCCATGCTTCTTTCCCGCTTCAAATTCCATTTTCTTTAACCTGGCTTGCAATTAATATTGGCCAATGGAACGACCAATATTTAAAGATAATCTTCCCTTTGACATTTGTTTCTTTCCTAACCGTATTTTATCATTTTCTTAAGTCTTATACTGATAAGAAGTGGGCTCTTTTAGGTTGTCTTTTGCTTTTTTCTTCGGATTTATTGCTTGAACATGCGACAGTTTCAATGAGAGATTTATCCATGCTTTATTACAATTGTTTATGTTTAATGTTTTTACTCATATGGAATGATCGTAAGCAAGATGGCTATTTGATTTTGGCATCTTTGTGTTCAGGGTTTGGGACCTTTCTAAAGTTAGAGGGTTTAGCATATCTTATCATCCACACAATCTTATTGATATTTATTCTTATACATAAAAAATTCAATGTTTTTAAAGAAGCATTTTCTAAACTTATTAAATTTGTAATTCCCAGCTTTGGAATTTATTCTCTTTATGCTGGGTATAAGTTATTAGCCAATATAGGTGTTAATGAGAAGTGGCAATTTGATTTTAAGTTAGCTTCTTTTGCCCGACTCCCGACGATATTAATAAGGTTTATAGAGGAAGTTTTTCTGACTTCTAATTGGAATATAATCTGGTTTATTCTTCTCTTAGGAATTATAATACAATTAAAAAAAGTAAGGCAAAATTTTACTATTCAGATACTACTTCTAAGTTTAGCTTTATTTTTTGGTTTACATTTTTCAGTTGCGTTATTTACAAAAAATTTTAATGATATCTTAGAAGTATTTACTCTCTCCAGGCTCATTTTACATTTCTTTCCATTGGCCGTCATTCTTATTATATTGTTAAATTTTCCAGGAAAGATTCAACATAAGGCGTTAGCAGGGTAATTAAATGTCAATCAGAAACTCTCATAGGGAAAAGATAGATATCTCAATTGTAATTCCAGCTAAAAATGAAGCTAAACGCTTGCCACGTTTTCTAATGGCAGTTTTTGATTATTGCAATAAGAGTTCAAAAAAATATGAGATAATCGTAGTGGATGACGGCAGTACGGATGAGACTTATGAGGAGGCACTAGAGCTAAAGAAGCTATATCTTAGTCTGCAAGTCCCATCCTTAAAGCGCAATAGAGGTAAAGGCTTTGCAGTAAAATATGGAATTCTTAGGGCCAGAGGAGACATTGTTTTATTTATTGATGCTGATGGTTCAACCCTTCCTGATGAAATCGAAAGTAATATCCGCTATTTCCAGGAGGGCTACGATATTATTATTGGTTCCCGGAACATTAAAGGTAAAAAGCAATTAATAAAGGCAAGGATTCACCGCCGGCTTATGGGAAAGATATTTAACTTTTGTGTACATAGATTTCTCTTAAAGGAGATAGGAGATACCCAATGTGGCTTTAAAATGTTTAGGCAAGAAATCATAAAACCCTTGTTTTCTCAAGTCAAAATTTACGGATTTGGTTTTGATATGGAAGTTCTTTACCTAGCAAATAAACTTGGATACAAAATCAAAGAAGTGCCTATAAGATGGAGGCATGTCAGAGGTTCGAAGGTCAATGTCCTGACAGATTCCCTTAGAATGTTTTTTAATATCTTTCAAATTAGAATTTGGCATGGCAAATAGTTAATCATTATAGCTTACAGCCAAGTCTAGAGATCGCAACTTTTTCAATTGATTATAGATACAATTATAATTGACAAGACTTGATAAATTAGCTATTATAGATAGACGCACATGAGTTGTGCGTGAAGATGAGGTATAGTTAAAAAAGGAGGAGCGAGATGATAAAGATAAGAGGCATTATTATTGTTTTTACTGTATTATTTATAGCTTTTGCAACTACTGGTTGCACCTTGATTTTTCAAAAAGGTAGGCGCTCTGATGTAGAGAAGATTGGAGAACTAGAGAGTAAGCTTGAAGATTTAGAAAGAGCAAGGGCTGCTTTAAGAAAGAGCCTTTCAAAAGAGATTAAAGATAAAGGAGTAAAGTTAGAAATGGCTGAACGTGGATTGGTAGTAACGTTTCTAGCTGAGATTCTCTTTGATTCAGGTAAGGCCAAAATTAAGAAAGACGCTATGCCTATACTGGATAAGGTTGCTGATGTTGTAAATGAGGTTGTGCCTGATTTAGATGTAGGCGTGGAAGGCCATACTGATAACCAGCCGATAAAACATTCTCGCTGGCAGTCTAACTGGGAGTTATCTACCTCAAGAGCTACCAGCGTTGTTCATTATCTTATTGATAAAAAAGGTATAGCGCCTCAGAGGCTGGCTGCAATTGGTTACGGAGAATATAGGCCGGTAGATACCAACGAGACTAAAGAAGGAAAGCGTAAAAATAGACGCGTTGAAATAGTAATTTTACCTGAAATTTCTAAATCAGAAAAGGCTAGTCCGAAGAAGCCTGCTCTAAATCTGAAGTAGATTTTTGTATAGAAGCAAATTCAGAAGGGTTAAAATTATGAGCTAGTATTGTTACTAGATTTTTTAATACGCTCTGTACCAATTCTTTGGGGGATATCTAATCCCCCGTTTTGTTAAGTGAGACAGCATTAATATGAAGAGCCTTAATCTGAAATCAATACCTCAGCATGTGGCCATAATTATGGATGGTAATGGTCGTTGGGCCAAGATGCGTAATCTACCGCGCTCTGAAGGCCACAGAAAGGGCGTAGCAAGAGTCAGGGAAATAGTCAGGGAGGCAGCAAGGCTTAAAATAAAAGTCCTTACTCTTTTTGCATTCTCTACAGAAAATTGGAAACGGCCAAAGAAAGAACTCGGGCTATTGATGCAGCTTTTAAAGATGCTCTTGGTTAAGGAGATAAAGAATTTTAATGAGAATAACATTCGCTTTGAATGCATAGGCAGAATTAAAGAATTTCCTACCGTGCTCCTGAAGGCAATTGAAGAGGCAAGAGAAAAAACCAAAAAGAACACAGGAATGATATTAAATCTGGCCTTAAATTATGGATCGCGCACGGAGATAGTTGATGCTGTGAATAAAATTATTCATGATAAGATCAGTCATAAGTTAAAGGCAGGTTCCATTGACGAGCCGATGTTTGAGAGATACCTTTATAGTGCAGGATTACCTGATCCTGATTTGCTTATCCGTACAAGCGGCGAACAAAGGATTAGCAATTTCTTGCTTTGGCAGATTTCTTACAGTGAACTTTACTTTAGTCAGAAGCCCTGGCCTGATTTTACTCAAAAAGATTTTATCAACGCGCTTTGCGCTTATCAAGAACGTTCAAGAAGGTTCGGGGGAATCTAGATCTATCTAGATAATCTCGATTTATCTAAAATCAATATTTTTATATGCAAATTACAAAAAGAATCTTTAGTACTTTAGCGCTTGTTGTCCTGACCGTTATAGCTATTCGTATATCATGGCTATTTGCCATAGTTGTGACTACCTTAATCGCCTTAGCCTTAAATGAATTTTTTAAAATGGTAGAGACAAAAGGGGTAAAGGTCTTTCGTTATTTTGGCATCTTAATCGGAATCGTCATCCCTATATCGATTTTCTTTAAGTTTGAGTTGACAAAAAGTTGGGAATTATTATTTATTACACTTGCCTTTATCTGTTTATTCCTTTTGCAATTAAGCCGCAAAGAAGCAACGACTTCAGTTGTTTCTCTTTCAGTTACTTTATTTGGTATTCTTTATGTTTCCTGGTTATTCAGCTTTATGATAAAGTTGTATTTTCTGCCGCATGGTCCAGCCCTTGTGGGCATGCTTATTCTTACAGTAAAGGCAGGAGATATAGGTGCTTATTTAGTAGGTTCTCGTTTTGGAAGGCATGCACTTATCTTGCGCATTAGTCCTAAAAAGACAGTTGAAGGGGCATTGGCTGGCCTTGGTTTCAATATCGTCTTTTGCCTTTTGAGTAAACTAATGCTGCCAATGTTTAGTTTTTGGCATCTTGCTTTTCTTGCTGTGTTTATTGGCGTTCTATCTCTGTTTGGAGATCTTTCAGAGTCTTTAATCAAGCGCGATTGTGGCATTAAGGATGCAAGTAGTGCTTTGCCGGGATTAGGCGGTGTATTGGATGTTATAGATAGTCTTATATTCACAACCCCTGCGATTTATTTTTACATGAGCGTTATGTTTAAATAGAGTTTGGTCCTTAATCTCTTAAAAAAATCACTCTAATCACAAAATATTTATTTTAATGAAACGTATAGTCATTCTGGGCTCGACAGGTAGTATCGGAAGAAGCACTTTAGAAGTTATTAAGAGTTTTCCAAGAGACTTTTCTGTTGTAGGTCTTTCTGCTGGTAGTAATGTTGAACTTTTGGCTTCCCAGGCCAGAAGATTCAAGGTCCCGGTCCTGGCTTGTGCAGATTATAATCTAGTAAAGGCGCTTAAAATAAAAGTTCCTTCTAAAACAAAGGTTATTGCAGGCATAGAGGGCATCCAGCAGCTAGCAAGCTTGAAAAATGCTGATATTATACTTGTTGCAACAAGCGGATTCAGCGCTTTATATCCGTTGCTGGCAGCGATTAAAGCGGGCAAGCAGATTGCATTAGCTAATAAAGAGGCGTTGGTAAGCGCTGGTTCTATTATTAAGAGGGAAATTCAACGGCATAAGGCTACTTTAGTTCCGATTGATAGTGAACAGTGCGCCATCTTTCAGTGTCTAGCCAAGGAAGATAATCTAGGAATCTTAAAATCAATAATTTTGACAGCAAGCGGGGGGCCGCTTTATTTTAAAAGAAAGGATTTTAGGAAGGTAGATAAAAAAGATGTTTTAAGTCATCCGCGCTGGTCAATGGGCAAAAAGATTAGCGTGGATTCAGCTACGTTGATGAATAAGGGACTAGAGGTGATTGAGGCAAAATGGTTATTTGGTGTTGATGTCGCCAAAATTAAGGTCTTGATTCATCCTCAGGCAGCAGTGCATTCTATGGTTGAGTTTATTGATGGTTCGATTTTAGCACAGCTATCAATTACTGACATGAGAATCCCGATACAGTTTGCACTCTCGTATCCAGAGCGTCTTAAGTCACCTTTGCCTAGTCTTGATTTTCATAAGATAAAGAATTTAGATTTTTCACAACCTGATATGAAGCGTTTTCCTTGTTTGTCTTTAGCATATCAGGCAGCTAGAATGAAGCAAAGTGCAGGCACTGTATTAAATGCAGCCAACGAAGAGGCAGTAGCAGCATTCTTGCGTTCAGAATTAAACTTTGCAAGTATTCCCAAGGTTGTAGAAAAGGCACTCAAAAGTCATAAGGGGACCAATTCTTTAAGATTAGAGGATATTGAGAATATTGATTTCTCTACCCGCAAACGCAGCCGTGAATTTATAAAGAAAATATATTGAAAGGAAGATAGGCCATGTTGATTTTTCTTGCTGTATTGAGTGTATTGATTATTGTTCACGAATTTGGTCATTTTATTGTTGCAAGATGCCTCGGCATACGCGTAGAAAGATTCTCTTTGGGGTTTGGTCCCAAATTATTTAGCATAAAGGGAAAACAGACAGAATATGTAATCTGCCTTATTCCTCTTGGCGGCTATGTAAAGATGGCTGGAGATAGCCGCGAGAGTTACAGCGGGAAACGCTATGAATTTCTCGCACGTCCTCTAAAAGACAGGGCAAAGGTAATAATTACAGGGCCATTGTTTAATTACCTCATGTCCTTCTTTTGTTTTTGGTGTATTTTCTTTATCGGCTTTCCTGTTTTAACTACAAGCGTGGGTGGATTATTAGAGGATATGCCGGCAAAACATGCCGGCATACAAATTGGCGATATTATTACTTCTATCGATGGGAAGGATACCCAATATTGGGAGGATGTAGCTTCGATTATCCATGATAAAGAAGAAGGCGAGGTAGTTAATTTAGGAATAGTTCGGGATGGAGAAGAAATTAATCTAACAGTAGGGCCTGAATTTAAGAAAACAAAAAATTTATTGGGCGAAGAAGTAACTATTGCGCTTATTGGAATAAGTCCTTCGGAAGAGACTGTAAAAGTAAGTTACGGATTATTTCCTGCATTGGCTAAAGGAACAGAGAGATTATTTGACATAACCTCTTTGACGCTTCAGGCATTATCTAGGATGCTTCTGGGTAGCCTCTCATTAAGGGAGTCAGTCACAGGCCCCTTGGGAATATTCTTTGCCACAAATAAGGCCTTCGAATTTGGGCCAGCTGCACTACTGCATGTAGTTGCTGTTTTAGGAGTAAGTTTAGCAATTTTTAATCTCCTGCCCATACCGCTTTTAGACGGAGGACATCTTTTATTTCTACTTATCGAGCGCATAAGGAAAAAGCCGCTCTCAGATAAAACCGAAGAGTTGTTAAATAGAGCAAGTTTGGCCCTTTTGCTTGTTCTGGTCGCATTTGTTTTCTATAACGATTTAATTAGATATAAAGTGATAGAGAAGATAGTTGAGTTCTTCTCTTTCTTGTGAGACTATGGCAATAAAAAGAAGAAAGACAAAGGTTATTAAAATAGGTAACGTCTCTATTGGTTGGCATTATCCGATTGCAGTCCAGTCAATGGCAAAAACACATACTAAGAATATTTCAAGGACCCTAAAGCAGATAAAGTCAGCACAAGAGGAAGGAGTTCATTTAATAAGAGTAGCTGTGAAGGATAAGCAAGATGCTCATGCCATAGGAGAGATAAGGGCTAATATTGATATACCCCTGATTGCTGATATACATTTTGATTACAGGTTGGCTCTTTTGGCAATTGCCTCAGGCGCAGATAAGATTCGTCTTAATCCGGGAAATATCTACAAAGAAAAAGAAATATCTCAAATAGCATCTAGTGCTAAGGAGAGGGGTATTCCGATTAGGGTGGGTGTAAATTCCGGTTCTTTATCCAGAGGCAGCGCTAAAGGAGCGAGCGGTTTAGTTAAATCAGCGTTAAACTTTGTTAAGATGTTAGAGAAATTGAAGTTTTATGATATCGTTATTTCTTTAAAATCTTCAAATCTGCTGGAAACTGTTGAGGCGAATCGCCAGATAGCCTCAAAGGTTAACTATCCTTTGCATCTTGGCGTTACAGCCACGGGTCTAGCTGAGGTTGGATATATAAAATCTGCAATCTGTTTAGGTATGTTGCTTGCAGATGGTATTGGTGATACAATTAGAATATCCTTAACTGCAGATCCGGCTCAAGAAGTAAGGGCGGCTAAGAGAATTCTAGCTGCCTTAGATATCGGGAATGCAATTGATGTAATTGCCTGTCCAACCTGCGGCCGCTGTGAAGTAGATTTGATTCATATTGTGAAGGATTTAGAAAAAGAGATTAAGACATTTAGTCCATCTTTAGATGTAGGGCAGGAGCCTTTGAGGGTTGCCCTAATGGGCTGCGTAGTAAATGGCCCGGGTGAAGCTAAATGCGCTGATTTAGGTCTAGCCTTTGGCAGGGATTACGGTCTTTTTTTTAAGAAAGGTAAACCAGTAAAAAAGGTACAGCAGGATAAGGCGGCAAAGTTTCTTATCGCTGAAATTAAAAAATGCTATCTAAAATCCGGAGGCAATGATGCTTGAGAAATTAAGGATAAGGATTAGAAAATCTTTGATTTCGAATAAGGATATCCTCTTTAAGAAAGATGAAATAAGAAAAGATCAATTGCGTAAGACAGTGGAGAATATTATTAAGGATGCCGCAAGTTATGAACGCGTTAAGTTAGACGCAGACGCAAAAGAAAAATTATTAGAAGAGGTCTTAAGCGAGTTAATCAGCCTAGGACCGCTTGAGGTCTTAATGGAAGATTCGCAAGTTAGCGAGATAATGGTTAACGGTCCTAGTAGGGTCTACGCTGAGAAGAATGGTTCGATGATTTTGACGGATGTTAAATTCCGCGATGAGAATCAGCTGATGCATACAATAGAGAAATTAATCGCACCCTCTGGACGCCGCATTGATGAATCATCGCCCTACGTAGATTTTGCCCTTCCGGATGGTTCACGCGTAAATATTATTATTCCACCACTTTCTCTAGAAGGACCGGTAATAACTATTCGTAAATTTTCTCCTGAGATTGCCAGGATCGAGGATCTATTGCGTCTTAATACGCTCGACAAACGCATGGCAGATTTTCTCGTTGCCGCAATTAAAGCAAAATTGAACATTATGTTCTCCGGAGCTACCGGCGTAGGAAAGACGACAACCTTGAATGTGTTATCTTCCTATATTTCTAAAAAAGAAAGAATAATTAGTATTGAGGATACTGCAGAGTTACATCTCCTGCAGGAACATGTGGTAAGACTTGAGGCAAAACAAGCAAACATAGAAGGAAGAGGCGAAGTACAGATAAGAGATCTTTTTAGAAACTCTTTACGTATGCGTCCTGACAGGATTATCCTAGGAGAGATTAGGGGCACAGAGGCCTTGGATTTAATCCAGGCTATTTCCAGTGGTCATGCCGGAAGCCTAGCCGTTATTCACGCAAATAGTCCCTCAGATTGTATCTATAGAATGGAAATGATGATCTTGATGAGCGGTTTAGCTCTTCCTGCTTGGGTAGTAAGGAAGAATATCGCTAATGCCATAGATATTATTGTACAGCTGGAGCAGTTTGATGATGGAAGTCGTAAAATCACATCAATTACTGAGGTAGAGGATGCTGTAGGTAAAGAAGAGATAGAGCTTGTAGACATTTTTGTTTTTGATCATCAAGGTTATGATGAAAAAGGAAAGGTCTTAGGTTCTCATAAGGCACTTGGTAAATTACCAAAATCGTTAGAGAAATTTAAATTGCTTAAAATTAATTTAGCGCCGGATAGCTTTAAGGAATAACTTCCGTCTCTGGCGGATTTCGCTAGATTATTAAATTAAGGTGCTCAACATGCGTATGTCTAATGCATTTATTCCTACTTTAAGAGCCTTATCCCAGGAGGCGGATTCAGTAAGCCATATCTTAATGCTCCGGGCTGGTTTAATTCGTATGCTAACCGCTGGTGTATATGTCTATTTGCCTTGTGGTTGGCGAGTCTTGAAGAAAATCGAAGATATTATTCGCGATGAGTTAGATAGAGTTGGAGCTCAGGAATTGCTACTTTCAGCACTGCAACCCATAGATCTATGGAAGATGACTGGAAGGGATAAAGAGCTGGGCCAGACACTTATCAGCTTTAAGGATAGGAAGGGTCGTAGGCTTTGTCTGGGGCCAACCCACGAAGAAGTGATTACAGATTTAGTAAAGAATAACCTTTCTTCTTACCGGCAGATGCCTTTAATGCTTTATCAGATTCAGACTAAATTTCGTGATGAACTGCGTCCGCGGGCTGGTTTGATGCGTAGTTGTGAATTTATTATGAAAGATGCTTATAGCTTTGATGCTGACGAGCAGTCTCTAGATAGAAATTATGAGATTATTTGTGAAACTTACAAGAGGATATTTTCCCGCTGTGGTCTGGATTCAATTATGATAGAAGCTGATCCTGGTATTATTGGTGGTAATCTTTCACATGAATTTATGGTCTTATCTGAAAGCGGAGAAGATAAAATATTAGCTTGCCCCAAATGCGAGAAGGCCTTTGCTTATAAAGAAGAAAATGATTTAACCTGTCCGAAATGCAGTCAAGCCCTTAATGTTAAGGGCGCTATTGAAATAGGGCATACTTTTAAACTTGGTACAAAATATTCTAAAGTGCAGAATGCAACATTTCAGGATGATGAAGGTAAGCGGCGTCCTATCCTTATGGGTTGTTATGGTATTGGCGTTAGCCGCCTCTTGCCAGCAATAATTGATCAGCACCACGATGAGAAGGGGATAATTTGGCCCAAGGATGTCTCTCCATATGAGGTTGCGATAATAGTCATCGAAACTAAACCTAAGGCAGCGGAGTTAGCCAATAAGATACATTCATATATTGAATCTTTAGGTAAATCTGTTCTTTTAGACGAAAGAGATATAAGCGCAGGTGTAAAATTTAATGATCTTGATTTAATCGGCATACCACTTCGGATAATTATCGGCAAGGATTGGTTTAAAAATAAAACCATAGAGATATCTTATAGAGACGATAAGGCAAAAACAATTAAGCTGGAAGAAACACAGTTGTTAACAAAGTTAAAACAGCTTCTTAAATAATTAGCCTTTTATGGAAATTAGCGAGCAAGTAAAGCAGGAAATAGAAGATATTGCCTCTAAAGCTGGGTATGTAATATTTGATTTGAAGCTTATCAATACGCATCCATTAGCAACTTTAAGAGTATTAATTGATAGTCCTTCCGGAGGCATTACTATTAAAGAGTGCGCTGATATTAACAGTAAGTTAAGAGATTCATTCCAGACTCAAGATTCTTCGCAGGAACAATATACAATAGAGGTTTTTTCTCCTGGAATGGATTGGCCATTAAAAGAGAAGCGCGATTTCAAGCGTATAGTCGGCAGTAAGGTGCGTTTGTTTTTAAAAGAAAAACAGCAGGATAGATTCGAATTAGAAGGCGTCTTAAATGAAGTTGGAGAAGATTCATTAATTTTGCAAGTTGGCCAGGAGGGCCTGAAAATAAATCTTTGTAATATTGATAGAGCTAAAGAGAAATATTAAAGAGGTGCTAAACAGATGAATGGAGAAATATTAGCGGTTTTAGAACATATTGAGCGCGAAAAGGGAATTAATAAAGAGATTCTGATTGCTGCTGTAGAGGCTGCTTTAGTTAGCGCAGCCAGGAAGGCAATTGGCATAACTGTTAGTCCGGAAGAGGAAATCAAGGTAAAATTAGATCCTAAATCAGGCAAGATAACAGTTTTTGCTGGTAAGGAAAAAATAGATTCTGATAAATTTGGCAGGATTGCTGCTCAGACTGCTAAACAAGTCATTATCCAAAAGATTCGTGAAGCAGAAAAGGATGTTGTTTTTGAAGAGTTCCATAGTAAGGTAGGTACAATCCTTAGTGGTACTGTTTATCGCTTTGATAAGGGCAATATTATTGTAGATTTATTAGGTAAGGCTGAAGGGTTGTTGCCAAAAATTGAACAGTCGCCTAAGGAAGAATTCAGACAAGGTGAACGCATCTGTGCCTATCTATTGGATGTAAGGAGAGAATCAAAGGGGCCACAGATAGTACTTTCCCGTAGCCATCCCAATCTGGTGCGTAAACTCTTTGCGCTAGAAGTGCCTGAGATATACGAAGGCATAGTTGAGATCAAGGCGATTTCTCGCCAGGCAGGAGAAAGGACAAAGATCTCGGTTTGGAGTAAAGATGAAAGGGTAGATTCTGTAGGTGCATGCGTAGGTATGCGTGGTAACCGTGTTAAAAACATTGTTACAGAACTACATGGCGAGAAAATTGATATTGTGCGTTGGTCGCCTGATGCTGAAAGTTATATTTCTGCTGCGTTAAGCCCAGCCCAGATAAGTCAGTTGAAGCTTGATAAGGAAAATAAGAGAGTAAGCGTTATTGTTGAGGAAGATCAGCTATCTTTAGCAATCGGCAAACACGGACAGAATGTCCGTCTTGCAAGTAGGCTAACTGGCTGGAATATAGATATAAGATCAAAGCAGATGCTGGAAGCGGCAGAGAAACCAAAAGAGGAGGAGAAGCCTAAGCCAGCCGCCAAGAAAAAGGTTGCAGGAGATATTATTTCGCTTAAGGGTGTAGGTGAAAAATTAGCTAGCTCTCTTGTTGATGCTGGATTTGAAACTTTAGAGGAAATCGCTAAGGCAAGTATTAAAAAATTAAGTGAGATTAAAGGGTTAGGCAAGAAAAAGGCAGAAGGCCTGATTAAAGAAGCGAAGGAACTTACTAAAAAGAATACCAAGACTTAATTTTTATCAAAAAAATATTATGAAAATTCGTGAATTAGCTAAAGAGCTTAAAGTTACAACTGCTGTAGTGCTTGAGACCTTAAAGTCTTTGGGGGCTGATGTTAAAGGGCCTACGGGCGTTATTGATGATAGCCTTATTAAACGTCTGCGTTCGAAATTAAAGGCTATTGCTAAGCCTAAATCCTCAAAAACAGCTGCTGGAAAAAAGAAGGTTGTCAAAATCAAAAAGACTGAAATAAAAAAGAAGAAACAGGCAAAAGGGCTAGCCAAAAAGCTGGCCACAAAGAAGAGGGCGCGTACACCTTCTAAAACAGTAGCTAAGACAGCGACTGAGGTTTCTAAAATAGTAGTAGAGGAGGTCGCAAAAAAACCTGTAGGCGTTGCCAAAGAAAAGCCGGCAATTAAGCCTAAAAAAGAAGAGAAAAAATTACCCCAGATTCAAGTTGATTTTCCTGTAAATGTAAAGGAGTTATCTGTAAGATTGTCTGAGAAATCATCAAGTCTGATTAAAAAATTGATGGAGCGCAAGATTTTTGTAAATCTTAATCAGTCATTAGATGATGAGTTAGCAAAGGATTTGGTGCGCGGCTTTGGTTATGAGTTGAAATCTTCACCAACACAAGAGGAGAAGCTGCTTGCTAGACATTCTCTTGAATCTAAGGCCGATTTAAAACAGCGTCACCCTGTTGTTACTTTTATGGGCCACGTTGACCATGGCAAGACTTCCATACTTGATTATATCCGAAGATCAAAACTGGCAGACAGAGAGCATGGAGGGATAACACAACATATCGGCTCTTATGAGGTTATTCTGGAAAATGGTAAGATTACTTTTCTTGACACGCCTGGGCATGAGGCGTTTACAGCCATGCGTGCCAGAGGTGCAACTGTAACTGATATAGTTGTTTTAGTAGTGGCTGCTGACGATGGCGTTATGCCTCAGACGATTGAGGCAATAAATCATGCAAAGGCAGCAGGCGTACCTATTATTGTGGCAATAAATAAGATAGATAAGGCGCAAGAGAATGTTAATGTGGTAAAGGGACAGCTCTCAAAGTATGATTTAGCCTCAGAGGATTTGGGAGGAAGGACTGTAACAGTGCTACTTTCAGCAAAAACAGGCCAGGGTATAGATCAGCTTCTGGAGATGATATTGTTAGAAGCTGAGATGTTAGAATTAAAGGCTAACTTTTCAAAATCAGCAAACGGCGTTGTTATTGAAGCAAATTTAAGTAAGGGTCGTGGCGTAGAAGTAATTATTCTCATCCAGGAAGGTTGTTTGCACTTAGGAGATATTGTATTAGTGGGTGAGCATTTTGGAAAGGCAAAGGCTATGTTTGACAGCTTGGGAAAAGCAACTAGTCAAGCAGGACCATCGGATGCTGTTAAATTACTGGGCTTATCCGGTGTGCCTCAAGCAGGAGAAAGGTTTTATGTTGTTGACGATGAAGTAGAGGCCAGGGAGATAGTATTAAAACGCAAAGAGCTTAAGCAGAGGCAGAAAACAGCGGTTCGTGCTCATATTACTTTGGAGGATTTACATCAGAGGATACAAGAAGGCAAGGTTAAAGAGTTAAATATAGTATTAAAGGCAGATGTTCAAGGCTCTCTTGAGGCGCTTAAAGACTCTTTAACTCAATTGGGCACTGAAGAGGTGAAGATTAGTCTAATACATTCTGGGGCAGGCGCTATTAATTCCTCAGATGTTATCCTTGCGGCAGCCAGTGATGCTGTGGTTATTGGTTTTCACGTTGAGGCAGACATACAGGCCAAGGAGATAGCAAAAAGAGAAGGAGTAGAAATAAGGACCTATAGAATTATATATGAGGCAATAAGAGAGTTGAAAGCGGCATTAGAAGGACTGCTAGAGCCTAAGATTAAAAGGAAATTTTTAGGCAGGATATTAATTAAGAAGGTATTTGATCTTACAAAGGCAGGCAAGGTAGCAGGCTGTATTGTCCAAAAGGGAAAGATACATCGCAATAATAAAGTAACGCTTTTAAGGGGTAATGAGAAGTTGTTTGAGGGAAAGATCTCTAATCTAAAACGATTTAAAGACGATGCCAGAGAGATTACTGAGGGTATGGAATGCGGTATCACGCTAAGTGGGTTTAATGCTATGGCTGAAGGCGATATTATTGAGGCATTTGAAGAAGAGAAAATAGCGCGCAAACTTTGATAGGCAGATAATAAATCTAGGTTAATTTGATAGAAGAAGAATGAAAAAACTAATTATCTATTTTATTCCTTTAGTATTATGTGTTGCCTCTTTCGGGACCGTCTTTGCCCAAGATATTACTATTTCTACTAATACTACCTGGGAATCTGGCACTTATACCTACGGTAATGTCTTAATAACTAAT